>NZ_JAYGGQ010000007.1:0-197963 GCF_034931225.1 Sinomonas terricola | reverse complement strand
CGAGACATGTGTCGCGTATCAGCTGTCGCCGATGTCGCGAGACACGTGTCGCCTATGTCCTGAGATCACACACCTCCTGGGGCGCTCTGTGCGACGACTCGCGACATCCTTCGCGGATGAGACGGGCCCTTGACTGCACCCCCGGTCTTCGGACCGGGGGTGCAGTGCATTTCTGGCATCGCGGCCTGCGGGCTTCGCTGGGCTCGCTCTGGGTCTTCCCCTCCACACAGGTGCTTCCGGCGCGTCTTCAACATCCGGCGGAGACGGGGTGGTGCGCTCCCGCTCACGGCCTGAGGCTGGAAGTGCCCAGTTGGGGGCGAAGGAACGACTTCGAGAGAGAGGGCACGAGCATGGGCGACATCATGACGGTTCGGGGTTTTGTCGCGACGGACCCGCGGACGAATACGACCCACGGCGGAGACGTCGTGTCGAGCTTCAGGCTGGCGGCGACGGAACGGCGGTTCGACCGGGAGGCGGGAGCCTGGGTCGATGGGCACACGAACTGGTACACCGTGGTCGGCTTTCGGCAGCTCGCGGGCAACATGAGCGGAAGCCTCAAGAAGGGCCAGCGCGTCATCGTGGTCGGTCGGCTTCGGCTCAAGCAATGGGAGAAGGACGGCCGGATCTTCCATTCCGCTGAGGTGGAGGCCGAATCCGTCGGGCACGATCTCTTTTGGGGCTCCGCAAAGTTCTCCCGCAATCAGCAGGATGCGCAGAGGAGCGAGGCTCCCATCCAGCGGGTCGTGGTCGACGGCGTGGGTGTGGTCGACCTTCGCACCGGGGAGGTGCCCGACGACGAGGCGTCCGGCGAGAACGAGCACGACGTCGCTGGGCTGGCCGACGATGGTACGGATCCGCGCGCCGATCCGGACGACGTCGTAAGGCTGGCCTCCGAGGACGCCGGAACCGATCCGATGGCGGGCGCGCGAGACGGCCTTCTTGCCGTCTGAGAGCGTCTCCAGCGGTCAGTGCTTGGCCTTGGCCGTGCTCTCGCGGAGGACTACCTCCCCTTGCGCGGGAGGCGGATCCTCCCCTGTGAGCGCGGCGACGGCTGCCGAGCGTCCGATCTCTTCGAGGGGCAGGCGCACGGTCGTGAGTCCTGGCACGAAGTCTTCGAGCGTGTTGATGTCGTCGAAGCCGGCTATGGCGTAGTCGGCGGGGGCTTCGAGGCCCCTCCGCCTCATGGCGGCGACGACGCCCATGGCCATTCGATCGTTCACGGCGAAGAGGCACAGGCGACTGCCTTCCGCGGCAGCCGACCTCACGGCCTCCTCGAGGGCGTGCCCGGCTTCGAAGCCGCCGTCGCGGTTGAAAGCCGAACGACGGACTTCGGCCGCCGGGAGGCCGCGGTCCTCAAGTCCATGCTGGAAGCCCTTCACCCGTATATCGGATGTGAGCAGGCCTTCGGGGCCCGCGACGATCGCGAATCGCGAGAAGCCGCGGTCGGCGAGGGCGAGGGCGAGATCGCGGGAAAGGGACTCGTTCGGGATGGCCAGCACGAGCGCGTTCGCAGGGTCTGGCCTTGCAGCCCGCGCCGAGTCTGGGGCGGCGTTCGGCCGGCCGGCCTCGGCGCGGCGGGCCGAGATCAGGGGGTGACCGACGAGGAGCAGGTGGCCGCCATTGGCAAGGTAACGGTCGGCCTCCCGGAGGAGCGAGGCGTTGCCGGGGATGTCGCTATCGTTCGTCGAACGACTTCCTGCGAGGACAATCGCGTCGGCTCGCCGTGATGTGAAGGCCTCGACCGCGAGGCGCTCCTCGTCTGGCGTCCCCTCCGTGCAGCTGAGGAGCAGGGTCTTGCCGAGTTCACGGGCTGCCGATTGCACCCCGCGGGCGATCGAGGAGAAGTAGGGATCGGCGATGTCGTGCACGATGAGGCCGAGGAGGCCGGTGCTCGACCGCGCGAGTGCCTGGGCCTGCGCGTTCGGAATGTAGCCCAGTGACACCGCCGCTGCTTTGACCTTCTCGGCGATCTCCGCCCCGGGAACCCGCGTGGACCCATTGAGGACGCGGGATGCCGTTGCCGGGGAGACGCCTGCCTCCCGTGCGACCTCGCTCAGTGTCACCGCTGCCATGGGCCCCTCCTTCCTTCCTCGCCAGATTATGGCACCAGGATCTCGCTGGATGGAATGCGCTTGCCGCCCCATCCCGACGGCCGCGAGGGGTGCCTCGAGTTGTATCAGGTGTGCAACTTCAAGGTGCCGAACGCGGACAAGCCCTGGCGATGACGGGGGAGCGGTACGCCGAACTCGTGCTTCCGCACGCGTGATCCGACTCCTCTCAGGGCCATGGGGCAGGCCGTAGCGATGTGAGTTCCCCGCGCCGAGCCGATAGATTAAACATCATGGCGGAATTCATCTACACCATGACCAAGGCCCGCAAGGCCGTGGGCGACAAGGTGATCCTCGACGACGTGAGCATGTCGTTCTTCCCCGGTGCCAAGATCGGCGTCGTGGGCCCGAACGGTGCGGGAAAGTCGACGATTCTCAAGATCATGGCGGGACTCGACACCCCGTCGAACGGCGAGGCCCGGCTCTCCCCGGGCTACAGCGTGGGCATCCTCCTCCAGGAGCCGCCGCTCAACGAGGAGAAGACCGTCTTGGGCAACGTCCAGGAGGGCGTGGCCGAGATCCACGCCAAGCTTGAGCGCTTCAACGCGATCTCGGAGGAGATGGCGAGCCCCGACGCGGACTACGACTCCCTCCTCGAAGAGATGGGCAAGCTCCAGGAAGCCATCGACTCTGCCGACGCCTGGGACCTCGACTCGCAGCTCGAGCAAGCCATGGACGCCCTCCGGTGCCCGCCGCCGGATGCCGATGTCCGCGTTCTCTCGGGAGGCGAGCGCCGCCGCGTCGCGCTCTGCAAGCTCCTCCTGCAGAAGCCGGACCTCCTCCTCCTCGACGAGCCGACCAACCACCTGGATGCCGAGAGCGTCCAGTGGCTCGAGCAGCACCTCGCGAAGTACCACGGCGCCGTCCTCGCCGTGACCCACGACCGCTATTTCCTCGACCACGTCGCGGAATGGATCTGTGAAGTCGACCGCGGTCGCCTCTACCCGTATGAGGGCAACTACTCGACGTATCTCGAGAAGAAGCGCGCCCGTCTCGAGGTCCAGGGCAAGAAGGATGCGAAGCTCGCCAAGCGCCTCGCCGAGGAGCTCGAGTGGGTCCGCTCGAACGCGAAGGGCCGCCAGACCAAGTCGAAGGCCCGCCTTGCCAAGTACGAGGAGATGGCGGCGGAGGCCGAGCGCACACGCAAGCTCGACTTCGAGGAGATCCAGATCCCGCCGGGCCCACGGCTCGGCCAGCTCGTGATCGAGGCCTCGAACCTCCGCAAGGGCTTCGGCGACCGCGTGCTCATTGATGGGCTCTCGTTCTCGCTGCCCCGCAACGGCATCGTCGGTGTGATCGGCCCGAACGGCGTGGGCAAGACTACGCTGTTCAAGACGATCGTCGGGATGGAGGCGCTCGACGGCGGCGACCTCAAGGTCGGCGATTCTGTCAAGATCTCCTACGTCGACCAGAGCCGCGGCGGCATCGACCCGAACAAGACCCTCTGGGAGGTCGTCTCCGATGGGCTCGATCACATCCAGGTCGGCCACGTGGAAATGCCGTCGCGCGCCTACGTCTCGGCGTTCGGTTTCAAGGGCCCGGACCAGCAGAAGAAGGCTGGAGTCCTCTCGGGCGGGGAGCGCAATCGTCTCAACCTCGCGCTCACTCTCAAGCAGGGCGGCAACCTCCTGCTCCTCGACGAGCCGACCAACGACCTCGATGTCGAGACGCTCGCGAGCCTCGAGAACGCGCTGCTCGAGTTCCCGGGCTGCGCGGTTGTCGTCTCCCACGACCGCTGGTTCCTGGACCGAGTCGCGACCCACATCCTGGCCTACGAGGGCACGGACGAGGACGAGTCGAAGTGGTACTGGTTCGAGGGCAACTTCGAGGCCTACGAGCAGAACAAGGTCGAGCGGCTCGGCCCCGAGGCCGCGGCGCCGCACCGGGTGACGCACCGCAAGCTCACACGCGACTGATGCGGACCCCGTCGCCGGTGCGCGGCGGGGGAACAGTGAACGACGGCGGAGGCCAAGCTCCCAGTGCGGGGGCGGGCCTCCGCCGTCGTCCGTTGGTTACCTGATGCGGGTGTGACCCTTGGACGGTCGGGACGGCGGGTCAGGGCCGCGGAACCCTGACCATTCCTTCTTGGCCGACGGTCGCGACATGCACGCCGTCGCGCGTGAAGATCCGGCCCACGCCGAGCCCGCGGGCTCCGTGCGCGCTCGGCGACTCCTGGACGTAGAGGAGCCACTCGTCGACGCGGACCGGGCGGTGCCACCACATCGCGTGGTCGAGGCTCGCGACGTTCATGTCCGGTGTGACCCAGCTCAGACCGTGCCGCCGCAGGATCGGCTCGAGGAGCGTGTAGTCGCTCGCGTAGGCGAGGGCGGCACGGTGCACCCGCTGGTCGTCGGGCATGGGCCCGAAGGTCTTCATCCAGACCGCGTTCCGCGCAACGCGCTCTCCGGCCGCGGAGACGTACACGGCGGGGTTCACGTGGCGAACGTCGAAGGGGCGGTCGAAGGCCCAGTACTGGGCCACGGGATGGTCGATGCTGCCGAGCAGGTCCGCGGTGCTCGGGAGGGACTCGGGGTCCGGGACATCGGCGGGCATCTGCGTCTGGTGGTCGACCCCGTCCGATTCGGTCTGGAACGACGCGATCATCGAGAGGATTGGCTTCCCGTCCTGATACGCGTGAACCTGGCGGGCCGAGAACGAGCGCCCGTCGCGCAGGCGCTCGACGCCGAACGTGATCGACTGGTCGGCGTCCCCTGCGCGCAGGAAATAGCCGTGCATCGAGTGCACGAGCCTGTCCGCGGGGACAGTCCGGGAGGCGGCCATGAGGGTCTGGGCGAGGACCTGGCCGCCGAAGACGCGGTGTCTCGGCTGCCGCTCGCTCGGCCCTACGAACACGTCCTTGTCGGTACGGGCACCGCCGAGATCATCCAGATCGAGCAGCGTCAGCAGGGTGTCGGTGGGGCCGGTCTGGCGCGCGGGGGACGTCATGCCACGACACTAAACTCGCCGGTAGCCCGTCAACAAGCCGCGGTTCGCGAGCGCGGGCGGCCGTGCGCGAAGATGGAAGCATGCGGTCCACCTTCCAACTCCCTCTCCAGATGCGCTTCGGCGACGTGGACTCGTACGGCCACGTCAACAATGTGCGGTTCCTCCAGTTCCTCGAGGATGCCCGCGTGCACTGGCTGAGGGAGCCGCTGCCGGCCGGCGCCATATCTGGGGCGGACCCAGCCGCAAACATGATCGACTTCGTGGCCGACGACCATTTCACCCTCGTCGGACGCCACGAGATCGAGTACCTCGCCCCGCTCATGTATCGGCCCACACCGATCGGCGTGAACCTGTGGGTCACGAGGATCGGGGGCTCGAGCTTCGATCTGGGCTATTCCGTCGCGGAGCGCGACGGAAGCGCCGTCTACGCCTATGCCGCAACCTCGATGGTGCTCGTGAGCCGCTCGACCGGGCGGCCCGTCCGCCTTCCCGCCGAGCTGCGCGAGGCCTTCGCCGACTACAGCGGGCCCGCGGTGCCGTTCAGGCGCCGCCCGCCGCTTCCGGCCGACGCTCCAGTCCAGGCGGCCGCTTCGGGAGGCGCAGCGTGAGCGCGGCAGAATTCCAGACGACCCTCGACCTCGGCGACCGCGAAGCGGTCGCGGACCTCAGGACATTCCTCGCGCGCGCTCGCGCCGTCGATCCCGCGGGAGCGGTACGGCTTCAGGCCGTCGGGAGGGTGCTCGCCGCCTATGTGTGCGTGCTCGCCCCTCGCGTGCTCGGGGAGGCTACCCCGACCGTCCTTGGAATGCGTGCGATCCCCCTCGCGGAGCCGTCCGACGTCGACGTGACAGTGTCCTTGTCCTCCGTCTTCGACCGCTTGGCCCGCATGGGCGACGACGACGCGATCCTCGACGTCCCGCCGTCGTCCGTCCACGTCGCGTGGGCGGCGGTGAGCCCGCCGCGCGGTCCCTGGGCGCCCGCAGGCGATGTCCCGGGCGACGTCCTCGCGGCAGCCGCCGCGGACGGCATGGCGAAAGTGGCCTCGCTCGTCCCGGAGCAGCCTGGGCAGGCGATGGTCGACGGCGCGCGGGCGTCAGTCTGGGGGAACGAGGTTGACGGGGTGGAGGGCGTCCCCGCAGGGGCGGCCTTTGCGGCCGAGGCGCTCGGCTTCCTCGTGCCGGGCGGGACGATGCGCCGCTTCGCGGCCGGCCCGTGGGTTCGGCTCAGCTCGCCGCGCGGGCACGTGCTCTGCCGCGTGCCGCGGGCACGCGCCGCCAAGTTCGGCTCCTAGCGACTCTGCCGTGTCAGTCCTCGAAGGTATTGACGAGTGAATGCGCGGCGCGCTCGAGGTAGTCCCACAGGGTCGCCTCGTGCAAGGGGGAGAGGTGCAGTGCCTCGACGCCGGCGCGCATGTGGTGGAGCCAGCGGTCTCGGGCCTCGGGATTGACCTTGAAGGGCACGTGCCGCATGCGCAGCCGCGGGTGCCCGCGCTCTTCGCTGTAGGTGTTGGGTCCGCCCCAGTACTGCTCGAGGAACATCGTAAGGCGCCGCCGCGCCGGTTCGAGATCCTGTTCGGGGTACATCGGACGGAGCACCGGATCCTGGGCGACGCCCTCGTAGAACACGTCGACGAGCTTGACGAAGGCCTCGTGCCCGCCGATCTCGGCGTAGAACGTGTTCGCGTAGTCCTCGCGGGCGAACGGATCGTTGACCCTGAGCAGGTTCCTGCGGGCCAGCCCGGGTTCTTGGGGCGCCTCGGGCTCCTGCGCGTTCTCGGTCATGGCTTTCCGCCTTCCATGGGGTTCGCGGCTCTCGGGCCGGTGGTCACTCGGCTGCGTGCTGGCTCTGCTCGTCCGGGCTGGGCATGCGAGGCTCGGGGTCGGCCGTCGGCTCGGTGCCGACCGGAACGTAGGTTCCCTGCGAGCGGTTGCCGACCCGCAAGATCTCGCCGTTGCGCAGGTACCAGATGGCGCCATCCTCGCCGCGGACCCGCGTGATGCGCAGCCCGACGCTCTCGACCGTGCCGACGACCTCGCCCGCGCCGGTCACGATGACGTCCCCAATGCCGTATTGGTCTTCGAGCGTGATGAAGATGCCCGCGAGGAAATCGCGGATGAGCTGCTGGGCGCCGAAGCCGATCGCGACGCCGAGGATGCCGACACTCGTGAGGAGCGGTGCGATGTCCACTCCGAGGGCCTTGAGCACGTAGATGATGACGATGGTCGTGATGACGACGATCACGATCGAATTGAGCAGGGAACCGATCGTCTTGGCCCGCTGGGCGCGGCGCTCCGTGTCGATGGCCCGCAGGGCGGGCGCCGCCCAGCGGAACAGGCGGCGCTGGGAGAGCTGGGTTCCCGCAAGGACACGCTTGACGATCTGGCGGATGAGGAACGAGGCCAGGATCCAGATGACGAGGCCGATGCCGACCGCGATGGCGATCTGGAGGAGCGTCGAGTTGAACGTCGTGACGGCCGAATTGAGCTCGGCGGGCGTGAGGGGCGTCGCGAGGGGGGACTGGGACGGCGAGGGCGTCGGGCTGGACGACGACGCAGTGAGGCCGGCGGAGAGGATCGGCTGGAGGGCAGACAGCACTATCGGAAGCCTCCTAAAGGGCGGGAGGGTAGGACAGGAAGGGGTCAGGGCGCCCTTCTACAGTAGCGAGGATTTGGCGCTCACTGCGCCACGGGAACGTTCCGGACGGGGAAGTTCACGGAGCGCGCAATGAAGCATAGGTGATGCGCCTCGTCGTGCAGGCTGTCGGCGAGCTCGCGCTGCGATTCGTCGGCGAGCTCGACCCGCGGCCGCAGCACGACCTCGGTGAATTCTCCGCTCCCGTCTCGGTTGAGCCGCATGGTCCCCTCGGCTTCGTCGGTGTAGGCCGTGACGACGACGCCGTGGTTCACCGCCACGTGCAGGTACGAAAGCATGTGGCATTGCGAGAGCGCCGCGAGGAGCAGCTGCTCGGGGTTGTAGCGCCCCTTGTCGCCGCGGAACGCCGGGTCCGAGGATCCGGGCAGGACGGGGAGGCCGGGCAGGGCGATGTCGTGGTCTCGGCTGTAGGCGCGATACCCCGACGTCCCCGTGCCCCGGTTCCCCGTCCAGGCGACCGTGACGCTGTAGTGATGTTCGCCCAGAGCCACGGGATTACCGGTCCGCGGCCTGCGCGCGGAGGGCCCGGGCGACGCCGTCGCGGTTCTCGAGCATCATGCGGCGCAGTGCCGCCTGATTCTCGGAGAGCGAGGCGATGAACTCGTCGGTGCGGTCGAGCGTCGCCTGGGCCGTCTGCCGCGCGGGGTAGAGGCCGACGACGATCTGCTGGGCGAGTGCGTGCGTCCGGTCCGCGACGATGCCCGGCACGGCCTCGAAGTACCGCTCGGCGTAGGGTGCCACGAGGCTTGCGTCGTGCACGCGCGCGAATCCACTGATGGCGGCGGCCTGGACCGCGTTGGAGAGCTCCCCGGCTTCCACGATCTTCCGCCATGCTTCGGCTTTGGCCTCCGCCGTGGGCAGTGCCGCGGACGCGAGCGCGGCGGCACACTGCCCGGTCGACGTATTGTCGCGCGCGAGCTCGTCGTCGATGCGCTCCTGCCCGATCCGGCCGCCGGCGGCGAGGGAGGCGATGAGCTCCCAGCGGAGGTCTTGGTCGATCTCGAGCCCGGGTGCAGCCGAAGATCCGTCGAGGAGTCCCTCGACGATGTCGAGGTGGCCCGCGGACGCCGCAATCGATGAGAACGCGCGCACGAACTGGAGCTGGGAGTCCGAACCGGGTTCCGCGCCGAGGGCAAGGGCCCATAGACGGTCGGCGGTCGAGGCCTTGACGGCCGCCTGGGCATCGGCAGCGACGTAGAAGTCGAGGGTTGTCGCGAGCTGCCGCAGGAGCGTCTGGACGACCGAGGAGTCGGATTCGGCGCCGATGTTCGCGAGGACGAGCTCAACGTAGGAACGGGCCGCAGTCTCGCCGTCGCGCGCGCCGTCCCACGCGGAGGCCCACACGAGCGCCCGCGGAAGGCTCTCGGCGATGTCGTGGAGGCCCGCGGTCGCCGTCACGAGGGAGACGGGGTCGAGGCGGACTTTGGCGTAGGCGAGGTCGTCGTCGTTGAGGAGGACCAGCGCGGGGCGGGCGAGGCCGACGAGGGCCGGCACGTCCGTGAGCTCGCCTTCGACGTCGAGTTCCTCGCGATGGGTGCGGACGAGCCGCCCGTCCGCGCCGCGGTTGTAGAAGCCGACGGCGAGGCGGTGCGACCGCAGTGTCGGCTGTGACGGCGACGCGCTCTGCCGGATTCCGAATGCAGTGACGGTCCCGTCGGGATCCGCCTCGATCTCGGGGGCAAACGTGTTGACGCCCGCGGTCTCGAGCCACTGCCTGCCCCACGAGGAGAGGTCGCGCCCGCTCGCGGCCTCGAGCTCGGCGAGCAGGTCGGCGAGGACCGTGTTGCTCCACGCGTGCTTGCCGAAGTAGGCGCGCACACCGGCCATGAACTGCTCCTGGCCGACCCAGGCCACGAGCTGCTTGAGCACTGACGCGCCCTTCGCATAGGTGATGCCGTCGAAGTTCACTTCGACATCTGCGAGGTCGTTGATGTCGGCGAAGATCGGGTGCGTCGTCGGGAGCTGGTCCTGACGGTAGGCCCACGACTTCTCGACGGACGCGAAGGTCGTCCACGCGTGCCCGAAATCGGGCGTCTGCGCGGCCGCGAGGTGGGACATGTACTCCGCGAACGACTCGTTGAGCCACAGGTCGTCCCACCAGCGCATCGTCACGTAGTCGCCGAACCACATGTGGGCCAGTTCATGCAGCACCGTGATCGCGCGACGCTCCACGGTGGCCTGCGTCGGCTTGGACCGGAAGACGTAGCCTTCGAGGATCGTGACCGCGCCCGCGTTCTCCATGGCGCCCGCGTTGAATTCGGGGACAAAGAGCTGGTCGTATTTCGCGAACGGGTATTCGCAGCCGAACTGCTCCTCGAAGAACGCAAAGCCGCGCTTCGTCGTGTCGAAGATGTTGTCCGCGTCGAGGTACTGCATGAGGGACTTGCGCGCGAAGATCCCGAGCGGGATGGTTCGGCCCGCGGTGTTGACGATCTCGTCGCGGACGGATTCGTACGGTCCGGCGATGAGGGCCGTGATGTAGCTCGGGATGCGCGGCGTCGGCTCGAAGTCCCATGTCGAGCGGGCGACGCCGTCGCCCGCCTCCGCGGGCCGGGCTTCGGGCGTGGGGGAGTTCGAGATGACCGCCCAGTGCGAGGGGGCAGTGACGGTGAAGCGGAACGCGGCCTTGAGGTCCGGCTGCTCGAACACCGCGAACATGCGGCGCGAGTCGGGCACCTCGAACTGCGTGTAGAGGTACACCTCGCCGTCAGCGGGGTCGATGAAGCGGTGCAGGCCCTCGCCCGTGTTCATGTAGCGGGCGTCGGCGTCGATCACGAGCTCGTTATGCGCGGCGAGCCCGGGGAGCTGGATCCGGACGCCGTCGGAGACCTCGGACGGCTCGAGCGCCGTCCCGTTGAGCGTCACGGACCGGACCGCGTCGGTGATGGCGTCGATGAAGGTATGCGAGCCCGGAACCGCGTCGAAGACGACGGTGGTGCGCGAGCCGAAGACGCGCTCGCCCCTCGTGAGGTCGAGTTCCACGTGGTAGCTCTCGACCCGGAGCACGGCCTTCGCCCGCTCGACTGCTTCCGACCGGGTCAGGTTCGTCCCTGGCATGTGCGCCTCCCTGCACTTGCTCGCCGGCGCTGGGCACGCCGCACGCAGTTTGAAATTATTCTTTCAGTTCGGAAGGCGTGCAAGTGGGCTCCGCCGTGTGACGCGTGGTCCGCGCCCGCTGCGTTAACTTTGATGCATGGGCGAGCGGGAGGGACGGTGGGACAGGAAGGCCGTCCGCTTTGCCGTCGGCTTCCCCATCCTCCTCGCGGCTGGCTTCGTGATCGCCGCGATCACCTTTCGGGGCCAGGTCCCCGAGCCGGTGGCCTGGTTCTGGGACGCCGACGGCGGCCGGGCCTTCGTGCCCTTCGCCGGCTACCTCACGGGCGGGGCCCTCGTCGTCGCCCTGGTGGGCATCGCCCTGTGTCTCCAGGCAGGGATCCAGGCTCGCCCCGTCGTCTCGCGCAAGATCTTCATGGCTGGCGGCGTCGGGATGTCGATGTTCCTCGTGACCGTGCTCGCGGCCGGGCTCATGGGCCAGGTCGGGGCGAAGGACGCGCGCCTGACGCACCCGGATCCGATCGTCCTCGCGTCCGGAAGCGGCGCGACAGTCGCGTTCTCCATCGTCATGTTCATGTCGTTCAAGCCCGAGGAGCGGTGGAGCCCGAGGGACGAGCAGGCTCTCCTCGAGGTGCTCGAGCCCGAGCGGGTCCGCGACACGTTCGTCTTCTGGGCGCACGCGCGGTCGTCGGTCTTCGTCATGCTTGCCGTCGTCGGCTCCCAGCTTTCGCTCCTCGCGCTCCTGCTCTCGGCATGGCTCTCGCTCGCGATCTTCCTCGTGAGCCTCGTCGCGGCGTCCATGCTCATCCTCAGGGTGAGCGTCTCGCCGGACAAGGTCACGCTGGCCTTCATGGGCCTCGTGCGCGTCGGCCGGATCAGGACGGCGGACGTCCTGCGGGCGGGCTACGGCGCCGTCGTCGCCCGCGCCTACGGCGGCTGGGGCTATCGGCACCGCGGCAAGGTCGTCTCGGCGCTCGTGTCGAGCGGCGAAGCCGTGGACGTCCTATGCCGTGACGGCAGCCGGTTCGTCTTCTCGGCGAAGGATCCGGCGATCGCCGAGCACGTCGCGGACGTGCTCGGCGGCGCCCCCGCAAAGTAGGCTTGATGAGGCCCGTCCCGCCCATCGAGAGGAATCCCGTGACCAAGCCCCGCGTCCACATTGCCACCGATCATGCCGGAATGGAGCTGAGCGCCCATCTGGTGAGCCATCTCGGGGCGCAGGGCTACGACGTGGTCGACCACGGTCCCACCGCATACGATCCCCTCGACGACTACCCCTCGTTCTGCATCCGGGCCGCCCTCGCGGTCGTCGCAGACCAGGAAGCGGGGGTGCATGCCCTTGGCATCGTCCTCGGCGGCTCCGGCAACGGCGAGCAGATCGCGGCCAACAAGGTCAAGGGAGTCCGCGCGGCGCTGGCCTGGAATTTCGACACGGCCCGGCTCGCGCGCGAGCACAACGACGCGAATGTCATTGCCGTGGGCGGCCGCCAGCACAGCGTCGACGAGGCCACGAAGCTCATCGAGGTGTTCCTCGAGGAGCCCTTCAGCCACGACGAGCGCCACGTCCGCCGCATCGGCAAGATCGCGACGTATGAGGCGACCGGCGAAATCGTCGACTAGCTCCTGACTGAGGCCGCGCCCGTGCCAGAGGGTCACTCCATCCACCGCCTCGCGCGGCAGTTCTCGGACGTCTTCGCGGGGGAGCGGCTCGCCGTGAGCAGCCCGCAGGGCCGCTTCGCGGAGGGGGCAGCGCTGCTCGACGGGCGCGCCCTCGACTCGGCGCGGGCCCACGGGAAGCAGCTCTTCCTGCGCTTCGAGGGCGGCCTCTCCCTTCACGTCCATCTCGGGCTGTATGGGGCGTGGGACTTCGGCGGCGACGAGACCTTCGCGGGCGCTTCGAGCATCGGCGCGCCGAGGCGTGTGGGGGAGCGGGAGGAGCCGCGCGGTGTCCCCGCAAACGGTGCCGCTGCGGGCGCCGAACGCGACGGCGGCCCGGACGACGACGGCGCCCCGGCCTATGCGGGGCCCCCGGCTCCCGTCGGGGCCGTCCGAGTGCGCCTCGCATCCGAGCACGGCTGGGCGGATCTGCGCGGCGCGAGCGTGTGCGCCGTCGCGACCGAGCCCGAGGTCGAAGCTGTGCTCGCCCGCCTCGGGCCTGACCCGCTCGACGCGCATGGGGATGCCCGTGCGGAGGGCGAGGAATTCGCGCGGCGCATCCTCCGCCGTCGTACGCCCGTCGCGCGGCTGCTCATGGACCAGGCCGTCGTCGCGGGCATCGGCAATGTCTACCGTGCCGAGCTGCTCTTCCGCTCGCGCCTCGATCCCGCGCTTCCCGGGAGCGACGTGGGGGCCAAGCGCGCACTCGCGCTGTGGGAGGACGCCGTCGTCGCGATGCGCCAAGGGGTCCGCGACGGGCGGATCGTCACGACCGATCCGGGGCTCTGGCCCGGCGGGCCTACGGCCCTCCCCGATGCGGAGCACGCCCACTACGTCTACAAGCGCCACGGCCGTGACTGCCGGGAGTGCGGGAACGACGTCCGGCTCGCCCATGAAGCCGGCCGCAAGCTGTATTGGTGCCCCACGTGCCAAGCGTAAATTTGACACACGATCCGGCTATTCGATTTAGTGGGATAGCCGCGCGGCCGTAGCTCAATGGTAGAGCGCTAGTCTTCCAAACTCGATACGCGGGTTCGATTCCCGTCGGCCGCTCCATCGCCTCGTGGCGCACAGTGGGCCCCTCCCTCACGGGTGGGGCCCACTGCTGTCTGCGCGATGTGCATCGCCTCAGTGCTGCCCTGTATTGTGGTCTGTGCACCAGAGACGGGGTGTAGCTCAGCTTGGCTAGAGCGCCTGCTTTGGGAGCAGGAAGTCGCAGGTTCAAATCCTGTCATCCCGACAGTTCCGCGGTCGGCAAGCCAGCCACGCGGTAACCCTCAACCAGACCATCCAGGAGTGCCACGCTGTGAAGAGCGCCGCCGAGAATCTCACCCCCACCCGCGTCAAGCTCAATGTCGAGGTTTCCTTCGACGAGCTCAAGCCCGCCATCGACGCGGCGTACAAGCAGGTTGCCGAGCAGATCCAGGTTCCCGGCTTCCGCAAGGGCAAGGTTCCCTCGCGCGTCATCGACCAGCGCGTCGGTCGCGGCTACGTGCTCGAGACCGCCATCAACGACGGCCTCAACGGTTGGTACCAGGAAGCCGTCTCCGAGACGGGCATCCGTCCGCTCTCGCGGCCCGAGGTCGAGATCACCGAAGTTCCCGACCCGTCCGCGACCGAGGGCCAGCTGACCTTCAGCGTCGAGGTCGACATCCGCCCCGAGATCGAGCTCCCGGCGTACGAGGGCCTCAAGGTCGGCGTCGAGGCCGCCGAGGCCTCCGACGAGGACATCGAGAAGGCGCTCGACGACCTCCGTTCCCGCTTCGGCACGCTCAAGTCGGTTGAGCGCCCCGCGAAGGGCGACGACTTCCTCACGATCGATCTCACGGCGAAGGTCGACGGCGAGGAGGTCGACTCCGCGTCCGGCCTCTCCTACCAGGTGGGCTCGGGCACGATGCTGGAGGGCCTCGACGAGGCCGTGACCGGCCTCAGCGCCGACGAGGAGGCGATCTTCGAGACGAAGCTCGCCGGTGGAGAGCACGCGGGCCAGGACGCCCAGGTGACGGTCAAGGTCACGGCGGTCAAGGAGCGCGAGCTTCCTGAGGCTGACGACGACTTCGCTCAGCTCGCGTCGGAGTTCGACACGATTGCCGAGCTCCGCGAGGACCTCGCGAAGCAGGCCGCCGACGCCAAGACGGCTCAGCAGGGCATCGAGGCCCGCGACAAGGTGCTCGACCAGCTTGTCGAGCTCATCGAGGTGCCCGTTCCGGACTCGGTCATCACGGAGCAGGTCGAGGCCCACTTCAACCCCGAGGCGGGCGGCCACTCGGCGGCGGAGGACCACGACACGGAAGAGCACCGTGCCGAGGTCAAGGCCAACACTGAGCGTGCCTTCAAGAACGAGGTCATCCTCGACGCGATCGCCGACAAGGAGGAGATCGGCGTCTCGCAGAGCGAGCTCATCGAGTACCTCATCGCGACCGCGTCGCAGTACGGCATGGACCCGAACCAGTTCGCGCAGATCATGGACCAGTCGGGCCAGGTCCCGATGATGGTCGGCGAAGTGCGCCGTCGCAAGGCGCTCGCCGTCGTCCTCGGCAAGGCCGAGGTCACCGACTCCGACGGCAAGGCCATCGACCTCAGCGAGTTCGTGCGCCCCGCCGCCGAGGAGGAGCCGGCCGAGGAGGTTGCTGCTGAGGTCATCCCGAGCGACGACCCGGCTGCCGCCAAGTTCTGAGCCCTTCGAATCGGCTTCGAGAGGAGGCCGCCAACCGCGCCCGACGGCGCGACTGGCGGCCTCCTTTTGCGTCCTCCCATGGCCGTCCCCGGCAGGCATGCGCCTAAAGCGAACAGCGGCGGCGCGCGGAACAAAGACGCGCCGAAACGGGCTAGTGTCCCTGTAGCAGCAACCAGTCTTTGCAGCAGATCGAGAGGTATCGCACCATGCAGCAGGAGAGCACGCCGCGAATGGCCGACCAGCCCCAAGGCAATGGCCAGGACTTCATCTATCAGCGGCTCCTCAAGGAGCGCATCATCT
Source organism: Sinomonas terricola (assembly GCF_034931225.1). Classification (NCBI taxonomy): domain Bacteria; kingdom Bacillati; phylum Actinomycetota; class Actinomycetes; order Micrococcales; family Micrococcaceae; genus Sinomonas; species Sinomonas terricola. The sequence continues at coordinate 182,570 of NZ_JAYGGQ010000007.1, read as the reverse complement.
GGCTCGGCTCCGAGGTGCGGGACGACAATGCGAACACGATCTGCTCGCAGCTCCTCCTCCTCTCGGCCGAGGACCCCGAGAAGGACATCTATCTGTACATCAACTCGCCCGGCGGTTCCGTCACGGCGGGCATGGCGATCTACGACACCATGCAGTACATCCCGAACGACGTCGTGACGGTCGCGACCGGCCTCGCTGCCTCGATGGGCCAGTTCCTCCTCTCCTCGGGCACTAAGGGCAAGCGCTACGCGACCCCGCACGCACGCATCCTCATGCACCAGCCGTCCGGCGGAATCGGCGGGACGGCGTCGGACATCAAGATCCAGGCCGAGCTCATCCTGCACATGAAGCAGGTCATGGCCGAACTCACGGCCGAGCAGACCGGCCAGACGATCGAGACGATCCTCAAGGACAACGACCGCGACAAGTGGTTCACGGCCGAGGAGGCACTCGAGTACGGGTTCTTCGACAGGATCGCCGAGCGTGCGGGCCACGTGTCCGGCGGCGGCGGGACCGACAACAAGAGCGGGTCGGACAACAACAAGTAAGGCGCCCACGGCGACTAAAGGAGCACACATGAACTACAACATGGGCGTCAACCCGGGCAGCCTGCCCACGAGCCGCTACATCCTGCCCCAGTTCGAGGAGCGGACCCCGTACGGCTTCAAGCGCCAGGATCCGTACACGAAGCTCTTCGAGGACCGCATCATCTTCATGGGCGTCCAGGTGGACGACGCATCGGCTGACGACATCATGGCCCAGCTGCTCGTCCTCGAAGCGAACGACCCGGACCGCGACATCACGATGTACATCAACTCGCCTGGCGGTTCGTTCACGGCGATGACGGCGATCTACGACACGATGCAGTTCATCCGTCCTGAGATCCAGACCGTATGCCTCGGCATGGCGGCGTCGGCCGCGGCCGTCATCCTCGCGGCCGGGACGCCCGGGAAGCGGCTTGCCCTGCCGAACTCGACCGTCATGATCCACCAGCCGTCGCTCTCCGGTGGCCAGGGCGGACAGGCGACCGATCTCGAGATCCAGGCCCGCGAGGTCCTGCGCATGCGCGAGTGGCTCGAGCACACCTGGGCCAAGCACACGAACAAGACCCCGGAGGAGATCAGCCGCGACATCGAGCGCGATCTCTTCCTGACGGCTCCCGAGGCACAGGCGTATGGGCTCGTGGACGAGGTTCTCGAGTCGCGCAAGATCCGGCAGAGCGCCATCGCCCGCTGACGGATTAGCCCCATCCCTCCCTAGCCCGCCCTCGCGACTGTCGCCGGACAGCCGGTGCCGCCGAGAAATGTTCGGCGGCACCGGCGTTTGGCATCGGTGCGCTGTCGGTGAGGTGGCCTACAGTGGAGTGGTCACGGCTTCTGCCCCTACACGAAGGGATTCGACGAATGGCTCGGATTGGTGAGAGCGCGGATCTGCTGAAGTGCTCGTTCTGCGGGAAGAGCCAGAAGCAGGTTCGGAAGCTCATCGCGGGCCCCGGGGTCTACATCTGCGACGAGTGCATCGAGCTCTGCAACGAGATCATCGAGGAGGAGCTCGCGGAGGTCTCTGACCTGGGCAGCTTCGAGCTTCCGAAGCCCCGCGAGATCTTCGACTTCCTCCAGGAATACGTCGTCGGGCAGGAGCCCGCGAAGCGGGCCCTCGCCGTCGCGGTCTACAACCACTACAAGCGGATCCAGGCGGGGCACGGCTCCAAGTCCGGCTCGCTTGCGGAGGGCCACGGGCACGACGATGTCGAGATCGCCAAATCGAACATCCTGCTAATCGGCCCCACCGGCTGTGGAAAGACCTATCTCGCCCAGACCCTCGCGCGGCGGCTCAACGTCCCGTTCGCGGTCGCCGACGCGACGGCCCTCACGGAAGCGGGCTACGTCGGCGAGGACGTCGAGAACATCCTGCTCAAGCTCATCCAGGCCGCGGACTACGACGTCAAGAAGGCCGAGCAGGGCATCATCTACATCGACGAGATCGACAAGATCTCGCGCAAGAGCGAGAACCCCTCGATCACGCGCGACGTCTCCGGCGAGGGCGTCCAGCAGGCTCTCCTGAAGATCCTCGAGGGAACCGTGGCGTCGGTGCCGCCGCAGGGCGGGCGCAAGCACCCGCATCAGGAGTTCATCCAGATCGACACGACGAACGTGCTCTTCATCGTCGCGGGCGCGTTCGCGGGCCTCGAGGAGATCATTGGGCAGCGTGCGGGCAAGAAGGGCATCGGCTTCGGCGTTCCCCTGAGCTCGATCACGAAGCACGAGAGCACCTACGCGGACGTCATGCCCGAAGACCTGCTCAAGTTCGGCCTCATCCCCGAGTTCATCGGGCGTCTTCCCGTCATCACGACCGTCGAGAACCTGGATCGGCCGGCCCTCATGCAGATCCTCACCGAGCCGAAGAACGCCCTGGTCAAGCAGTACCAGAAGATGTTCCAGCTCGACGGTGTGGAGCTGCATTTCGAGGACGAGGCACTCGAGGCGATCGCGGACCTCGCGCTCGAGCGCGGGACGGGGGCCCGAGGCCTGCGGGCCATCATGGAGGAGGTCCTCCTACCCGTCATGTTCGACTTGCCGAGCCGCGACGACGTCGCCGGCGTTGTGGTGACGCGCGACGTCGTCGTCCGCCACGAGCAGCCCACGCTCATCCCGCACAGCGTCGTTGCGAAGCGGCGCACGAAGTCCGCGTAGCCGCGGGCAACGACAGCGCGAAGGGCCCGGCAGCTGCCGGGCCCTTCGCGCTGCGGCGTGCTGCCGCGTGCGTGCCGCCGAGATCAGTCGGCGTCGGCCTTCACGAGTTCGCGAGCCGGGATCGGCTCGATCCTGCCCATGAGCAGGAGGTAGGAGGCGAGGCCTCCGATGAGCGCGACACCGCCGATGATGAAGGCATAGAAGAAGTGGCCCGTGACATCGACGATGAAGCCCGTGACGATCGGGGCCACGACGCCCGCGAGCAGGTTGACGCAGTTGACGATCGCGGCGAGCGAGCCCGCACTGCCCTCGGGGGCGATGAGCGCCGGGAGCGAGTTGCTCGTGACATAGACGAGGGCGATGCCCGCGCTGCCGATCGCGATCCAGATAATGGCGACGACGGCGTTGTTGCTGAACGCCGCTCCCACGGTGAACAGGGCCACGATCATCCCGGCCACGAGGATTCCCTTGCGGATCTTGTCGGGGTTGGCCCCGCGGCCGATGACCCGGTCGACCCACCAGCCGCCGATCGTGAGCTCTGACACGAACATCGCGAAGGCCGGCACCGCGGCGTAGATGCCGCTCTGGAGGATGCTCTGGTTCATGCTCGTCTGCATATAGCCGGGAAGCCACGTGAGGAGCATCCAGAGGACGTAGCCCGCGCCGGCGAGACCGAGGGAGAGGCCCCAGACCTTGCGCTGGCGAAGGAGGTAGGCGACCGTGGCCCATTCGCTCGACGGGCGAAGGTCCTCGCTCGACGCCCCGCCGTCCACGATGTAGCTGTACTCCTCGGCCGTCATCCGGCCCTTCGCGAGCCGCGCCTTCGGCCCCGTGTACCGCCACAGGAAGGCCAGGAGGAAGACAACCGACAGGGCGGCCTGGAGCCAGAAGGCCTCGCGCCAGCCCCACGTTGCGACCGTGAAGGCGATGAGCGGAAGGCCGAGGACGTTCGCGAGCCGGGTGCCGCTGTCGAAGATCGCGGTGCACAGTCCGCGCTCGTGCCGCGGGAACCACAGACCAGTCGCCTTCATGGCGCCCGGGAACGCGGGGGCTTCGGCGACGCCGAGGAGCACGCGGGCGACGACGATGACCCAGGCTCCGGAGGCGATCGCCGTGAGGACGGAGGCGATGGTCCACAGGACGGCGCTCGCGCCCCAGATCTTCTTCACGCCGAAGCGGTCGAGCAGCATGCCCGAAGGGATCTGCATGATCGCGTAGGACCACAGGAACGCGGACGAGAGAATCCCGAATTCGGTCGCGGTGAGGTGGAAGTCCTGCGTCAGTGGCTTCTGCGTCACGGAGATGGACAGGCGGTCGACGTAGTTGATGAGAATTCCAAAGCCCATGAGGAGGGCAATGCTCCAGCGCGCCTTTCCGCGCGGGCGGGCGGCGGGGGCGCTGTGCCCTTCAGTCGCTTTCCTGGAAACTTGGGACAACACGATGCTCCTAGATCGGTGGCGGAGGGGGTCCGCGAAGGTTATTGACGTGGGCTGGATTCAGCCGATGGCGGCGTTCGCCGCGTCGCGCGGGCCACTATCGTGGAGCCCTGCGGCGGAAGTTGCTCGGAGTACTGCGAGAGAGCGTCCGGTGCCCACGGCTTGTGGCGAGAACCCGGATCGGCGGCCGCGGGCGGTCCGTCGAGTCAGGGCCCTGCGGGCGATCCGGACTCCGGGAATGCGGCGACGCTGCCGCTGCTTCCCGGCGCGCACCGAACTCGCCTTCGGTGCGCAGAGGTGTGAGGGGGACATGAAATGCCAATCTCATGGGTGCGAGTAGCTCTCGTGAGCTGTCTCACGTTGTATCGGTAGTTCCACGGTAGAGCAACTTCGAAAATTCCACAACAAGAAATCTAAATTCCACCTGTCGATATTTCTGGTATTCCAGAAGGGAATTGGCATACCAAATTGAAGGGTTCGGCGCGTTGCGCGTCGGTCGAATTTGGGATCCCAATCTGATGGGACCTCAACGGAATCCTCTCAGGCATCGATACGATGGCGTGTGGCGGCATTGGCCCGACAGAGGGAGGAACATGAGCGAGATCGCTCAGAGCACCACGAGCAAGGCGGACTTCTGGTTCGACCCCGCGTGTCCGTTCGCGTGGGTGACCTCGCGGTGGATCGGCGAGGTTGAGAAGGTCCGGGACATCGAGACTGAATGGCACGTCATGAGCCTCTCGGTGCTCAACGAGGGCCGCGAGCTCGATCACGACTACCAGCGGGCCATGGATGAGAACTGGGGCCCAGTGCGCGTGATCATCGCCGCGTCCGAGCTTCACGGGAGTGAATGGATCAAGCCCCTGTACGACGCAATGGGCGGGCTCATCCACAATGAGGGCGTCAAGGATCGGCCCGAAGTGATCCGGCGGGCCCTCGCCGCAGTCGGCCTGCCGGGGGATCTCGCGCAGTACGCGGATTCGGACGAGTTCGATCCGCAGTTGCGGGAGAGCCATAAGGCAGGCATCGGACTCGTGGGCCAGGACGTGGGGACTCCGGTCGTCGCCTTCAACGGTACGGCGTTCTTCGGGCCTGTCATGACGCGCGTCCCGAGCGGCAGCGAGGCGGGCGCGATCTGGGATGCCTCGGTCACGTTGGCCGGCTATCCCCACTTCTTCGAGATCAAGCGCACGCGGACGGAGCGGCCGAAGGCCGTGTAGGGAGGGTTCGGCCCCGGCCGCGGCGGCTGCGACCGCCGCTGCGGCGGGGCCCCGAATTACCTCCGTGTTCTTCGGCGGAAGGCCTTGCGGTGCTCTGTGAGGCGGACCACAATGATAGTTACCTCCTCCGAAGGAAGAGGACGTGGAAACCGAAGATCCAGTGACAGTTGCTGACGCAGCCTCAGGCAAAGCCAACAGCTGACCGCACGTGACGGGGCGGCAAGACCTGGATTCAGAGGATTCCACCAGACTGCAAGCCGTCACCGAGCAGCCGAAAAGTCGAAGCCCCACCAACGCGAGAACGCTGATGGGGCTTCCCCTTTGCCCGCAGGCCGTCAGACTAGGCGTCGACCGCCGCGAGCTCGACGCCCGAGACATTCAGCTCCCCGGCTGAATCATCGAGGATGATCTCGCGCGCATTGGCCGCCGCCCGGAGATCCCCGAGCCCGCCCTCGAGCTGAGCGATCTGGGCCGACGGGGCCGAGACGGTCGCGGAGAGCACCTCGGTGCGCTGCTTGACCTTGGCCTCCGACTTGGCCTTGCGGATGCCCGAGAGGGCCTGGCCGACGGTTGCGAGCATGCCGAGATCGCCCTCGACCGGGAGGGGCTGCGGCCAGGCCGCGCGGTGGACCGAGCCAGCGCGCCACCAGCTCCACACCTCTTCCGTCGCAAACGGGAGGATTGGGGCGAACAGGCGCAGGAGCGCGTCGAGCGTCGTCGCGAGGGCCGCGAGGACCGACGCCTGCTGGGCCTCGCCCTGAGCGCCATACGCGCGGTCCTTCACGAGTTCGACGTAATCGTCCGTGAACTGCCAGAAGAACGACTCGGAGAGCTGGAGCGCCTTTGCCGGGTCGTAGGCGGCAAACGCGCCGCCTGCCTGGGCGACGACGTCGGCAAGCTGGGCGAGGAGCGCACGGTCTAGCGGGTTCACGAGGACCGGGTCGGCCGGATCGCGCAGCACGTTGGCTTCCGTCGCCCCGAGGCCGAGCACGAACTTCGACGCGTTGAGGATCTTGATGGCGAGGCGGCGCCCGATCTTCATCTGCGCGACCTCGAACGCCGTATCGGCTCCGAGTTTGGCCGAGGCCGCCCAATACCGCACCGCGTCGGCACCGAACTCGTCGAGGATGTCCGTCGGGACGACGACGTTGCCCTTCGACTTCGACATCTTCTTCCGATCTGGGTCAAGGACCCATCCCGAGATCGCCGCGTTCCGCCACGGCGCGCAGCCGTGCAGCGCGTCCGAGCGGACCGCCGTCGAGAACAGCCACGTGCGGATGATCTCGTGCGCCTGCGGGCGGAGATCGAACGGGAAGACATTGCCGAAGAAGTCGTCGTCGCGGCTCCAGCGGCCCACGATCTGCGGCGTGAGCGAAGAGGTGGCCCACGTGTCCAGCACGTCGGGGTCGCCTGTGAAGCCCCCCGGCTGATCGCGCTGCGACTCGTCGAAGCCAGGCGCCGGCTCGGCGACAGGGTCCACCGGCAGCGAGGCGTCGTCCGGGACGATCGGGTTCTCGTAGTCGGGGTTCCCGCCCTCGTCGAGGCGGTACCACACCGGGATCGGCACGCCGAAGAAGCGCTGGCGAGAGACGAGCCAGTCGCCGTTGAGCCCTTCGACCCAGTTCTCGTAGCGCGAGCGCATGAATCCGGGGTGCCACGCGAACTCGCGGCCGCGCTCAAGGAGGCGCGTGCGCCGGTCTGCGTCGCGGCCGCCGTTGCGCACGTACCACTGGCGGCTCGTGACGACCTCGAGGGGCTTGTCCCCCTTCTCGTAGAAGTTCACGGGATGCATGATCTTCTTCGGCTCCCCGTCGAGGAGGCCGCGCTCGGAAAGCAGCTTGACGACCGCCTCCTTCGCCGAGAACGCCGTCTTGCCCGCGATCTCCGCATACGCCTCGCGGCCCTCCTCGGACGTGATCCACTCGGGCGTCTCGGATTGGATGCGGCCGTCGCGGCCGATGATCGAGCGCGTCGGGAGCTGGAGTTCGCGCCACCACGTGACGTCGGTGAGGTCGCCGAACGTACAGACCATCGCGATGCCGGAGCCCTTGTCCGGCTTCGCGAGCGGGTGCGCCTTGATCTCGACCTCGACGTCGAAGAGGGGCGACCGCACGGTCGTGCCGAAGAGCGGCTGATAGCGCTCGTCGTCCGGGTGGGCCACGAGCGCCGCGCACGCGGCGAGCAGCTCGGGACGGGTCGTCTCGATGTGGACCTGTGCGCCGTCGTCGGCCGTGAAGGCGTAGCGGTAATAGGCGCCGGGCACCTCGCGGTCCTCGAGCTCGGCCTGGGCGACCGCGGTGCGGAACGTGACGTCCCAGAGGGTGGGCGCCTCGGCGAGGTACGCGTCGCCTTCGGCGAGGTTGCGCAGGAAGGCGCGCTGGGACACCGCGCGGGAGACGTCGTCGATCGTGCGGTACGTCATGTCCCAGTCGACGGAGAGGCCCAGCGTCTTGAAGAGGTGTTCGAAGACCTTCTCGTCCTCGACCGCGAGCTCCTCGCAGAGCTCGATGAAGTTGCGGCGCGAGACGACGTCGAAGTCGCGCTGGTTCTTGGCAGGCTGCGCGGGCGGGCGGTAGTCGGCGCTATACGGGATGCTCGGGTCGCAGCGCACGCCGAAGTAGTTCTGGACGCGGCGCTCGGTCGGGAGGCCGTTGTCGTCCCAGCCCATGGGGTAGAAGACGTTCTTGCCCGTCATGCGCTGGTAGCGGGCCAGGAGGTCCGTCTGCGTGAAGGAGAACATGTGGCCCACGTGAAGCGAGCCCGACGCCGTCGGCGGAGGAGTGTCGATCGAGTAGACCTGCTCGCGGCTCGTCTCGGGATCGAACCGGTACGTGCCCTCGGCCAGCCACCGCTCGGTGAGCTTGGCCTCGAGGCCCTCGAGGGCTGGCTTTTCCGGGACATTCGCGGACGGCGCGGCGGTGCGGGACGAATCGGGCGTGTCTGTACCCGTGGGGTTCGCTTCAGGCATGGTTGCAATTCTACGTACGAATGCCAACCATGGGCCCATGGGCACAGTCAGCGTGCGCCGCGTCTACGAGCCCTCTCCCGCCGGGACCTATCGGATTCTCGTCGATCGGGTGTGGCCGAGGGGCGTGAGCAAGGAGAAGGCGGGCGCGGACCTGTGGCTCAAAGAGGTCGGCCCGAGCGCGGAGCTGCGGAAGTGGTTCGGCCACGACCCCGAGCGTTTCGACGAATTCGCGAGCCGATACCGCGCGGAGCTCGACGGCTCTGGCGCCCTGGCCGAGCTCAAGGCGGCTGTCTCTGAGCACGAGAAGGTGGACCTTGTGTACTCCGCGCGCGACGAGGAGCACAATCAGGCCGTCGTCTTGCGTGACGTGCTCACAGGCCGAGGGGGACGGGCGCGGTAGTTTGGGGTCATGACCTCGGACGCGACTCAGCTCAATCCTGCTTCCACCCAGCCCGGCGGCCCGGCCGCGCGCGCCGCCGTCGTCACGGGCGCAAGCACGGGCATCGGCGAGGCGACCGTGCGCGCCCTCGCCGCCGAGGGCTGGCGCGTCTATGCCGTCGCGCGGCGCGCCGAGCGCCTCGAGCGGCTCGCCGCGGAGACCGGAGGCGTGCCCGTTGCTGCGGACATCGCGGAGGACGACGACGTCGCCCGCCTTCTCGCGGTCGTCGAGGACGGCGGCGGGATCGACACGCTTGTCAACATCGCCGGCGGGGCCCGCGGCCGGGACTGGGTCGCCGACGCCCAGACCGACGACTGGGAATGGATGCTCCGCGTCAACGTGCTCGGCACGATGAAGATCACGCGCGCGTTCCTGCCGATGCTCCGCGCACACGGCGAGGGGACCGTGCTCAACCTCACGTCCACGGCGGGGATCAGCGCCTACGAGGGCGGCGGGGGATACAACGCCGCCAAGTACGCCGAGCACGGCATGACGCAGGCGCTGCGGCTCGAGGAGGCCGAGCACAACGTGCGCGTCGTCGAGGTGCTGCCCGGGCTCGTCAAGACGGAGGAGTTCGCGCTCAGGCGGCTCGGCGGAGATGCGGAGGCGGCCGAGAAGGTCTACGCGGGGGTCGAGAAGCCCCTCACGGCCGAAGACGTGGCCGATGTGGTCCGCTACGCGGTGAGCGTTCCGCACCACGTGAACCTCGACGAGATCGTGATCCGTCCGGTCGCCCAGGCGGCCACGCACAAGCTCATCCGCCGGGGCTGACCGGTCGCGGCCCGCGGGAGGGTAAACTGTTCGCAAAGCGTCGACCCGGCCATCACCGGCGAGCTTCCGGAAGAACAGCGCGCGCCTCCCGAGCGGGGGAGCGGCCCAGTAGAACCGGACGGGCAGGCCCGTCATAGCCCTCACGAGAGGCTCGGCCACCGTGCGCACAGCACGATGGACGGGCAAGCGAGGTGGTACCGCGGTGCCGCCCGGCAGATCCGGGCGTTCGCCGTCCTCGCGTCCGATAGCCCAACAGCCAAGGACCTTCCGTGAGCGTGTACCCCAAGGCGACGACGGCGCCGAACCCAGAGCAGGCCGGCGCGCCGGCAACCGGCTCCGTGCGCTTCCCTGAACTCGAGGAGCGCATCCTCAAGTACTGGGACGAGGACGGCACCTTCCAGGCCTCCATCGACCAGCGCGACGCAGGCCACGACGGCTCGGGCGAGTTCGTGTTCTACGACGGCCCGCCCTTCGCGAACGGCCTCCCGCATTACGGCCACCTCCTCACGGGCTACGCGAAGGACCTCGTGGCGCGCTACCAGACCCAGCGCGGCAAGCGCGTCGAGCGGCGCTTCGGCTGGGACACCCACGGCCTCCCGGCCGAACTTGAGGCCATGAAGCAGCTCGGCATGAGCGACAAGGCCCATATCGATCGCATGGGCATCGACAAGTTCAACGACGCGTGCCGCGCCTCGGTGCTCAAGTACACCCACGAGTGGGAGGCGTACGTGAAGCGCCAGGCCCGCTGGGTGGACTTCGAGAACGACTACAAGACGCTCAACGTCGAGTACATGGAGTCCGTGATCTGGGCCTTCAAGACCCTCCACGAGAAAGGCCTCACGTACAGCGGCTACCGCGTGCTGCCGTACTGCTGGAAGGACGAGACGCCGCTCTCCAACCACGAGCTGCGCATGGACGACGACGTCTACAAGGACCGGCAGGACCAGACCGTCACCGTGACGTTTCCTCTGTTGGCCGGAGAATCAGCGGCGTCGAAGGCGCTCGCGGGCGTCCTCGCGATCGCGTGGACGACGACGCCGTGGACGCTGCCGACCAACGAGGCCCTCGCCGTCGGGCCCGAGGTGCGCTACGCCGTCGTGCCTGTGGGCCCGCTCGGCGTGAAGGCTTCTGACATCCCGGACGACGCGCGCTTCCTCCTCGCCGAGGACCTCCTCGCGAGCTACGCGAAGGACCTCGGGTACGACGACGGCGAGGTTTCCGCGGCCCAGGCCGCGGCTGCCGCCGTCGAGCGCACGTTCCTGGGCGCCGAGCTCGACGGGATCAGGTACGAGCCCCTGTGGCGCTACTTCGCGGACGCGGAGAAGTGGGGTACCGAGAAGGCCTGGCAGATCCTCGTCGCGGACTACGTGACGACGACGGACGGCACCGGCATCGTGCACCAGGCGCCCGCCTATGGCGAGGACGACCAGAAGGTGTGCGAGGCCGCGGGCATCCCCGTGATCCTCTCCGTGGACGACGGCGCGAAGTTCCTCCCGCTGTTCGCGTCGGGCGAGCTCGCGGATATCGTGGGTCTCCAGGTCTTCGAGGCCAACAAGCCGATCACGCGCGTGCTGCGCGAGCAGGGCCGGCTCGTCAAGCAGGCGAGCTATGTGCACAGCTACCCGCACTGCTGGCGCTGCCGCAATCCGCTCATCTACCGCGCGGTCTCGAGCTGGTTCGTCGAGGTCACGAAGATCAAGGACCGGATGATCGAGCTCAACGAGCAGATCACCTGGATCCCGGGCAACGTCAAGCACGGCCAGTTCGGCAAGTGGCTTGAGAACGCGCGTGACTGGTCGATCAGCCGCAACCGCTACTGGGGTTCGCCCATCCCCGTGTGGGTCTCGGACAACCCCGACTACCCGCGCATGGACGTCTACGGCTCCCTCGCCGAGCTCGAGCGCGACTTCGGCCGCCTCCCGCTCAACCACGACGGCCAGCCAGACCTCCACCGTCCGTTCATCGACGAGCTCACGCGCCCCAACCCCGATGACCCGACGGGCCAGTCCACGATGCGCCGCGTCCCGGATGTGCTGGACGTGTGGTTCGACTCCGGGTCGATGCCCTATGCCCAGGTGCACTACCCCATGGAGAACCAGGGCTGGTTCGAGACGCACAACCCGGGCGACTTCATCGTCGAGTACATCGGCCAGACGCGCGGCTGGTTCTACACGCTCCATATCCTCGCCACGGCGCTCTTCGATCGGCCCGCGTTCCGCAACGTCATCAGCCACGGCATCGTGCTCGGCTCGGACGGGCAGAAGATGTCCAAGAGCCTGCGGAACTACCCCGACGTCTCCGAGGTGCTCGACCGCGACGGTTCGGACGCGATGCGCTGGTTCCTCATGGCGAGCCCGATCCTGCGCGGCGGCAACCTCATCGTCACCGAGCAGGGCATCCGCGATGGAGTGCGCCAGGTGATCCTCCCGTTGTGGAACGTGTACAGCTTCTTCACGCTGTACGCGAATGCAGCGCACAACCCGGCGCAGGGCGCCGGCGACGGCGCCGGGGAGGGCGGCTACGACGCGACGCTGCGCTACGACGGGTACACCGATCCGCTCGACCGGTACTTGCTCGCGGAGACGGGCCGTCTCGTGGAGGGCATGCGGGGGCACCTCGACGCCTACGACATCTCGAACGCGTGCGACCTCCTGCGCGAGTACCTCGACATGCTCACGAACTGGTACGTGCGCCGGAGCCGTCAGCGCTTCTTCGACGAGGACGCGGACGCGTTCGACGCGCTGTACACCGCCCTCGAGGCCGTGTGCCGCGCGGCCGCGCCGCTCCTGCCCCTCATCGCGGAGGAGATGTGGCGTGGCCTCACGGGCGGCCGCTCCGTGCACCTCACGGACTGGCCGGACGCCGCGCTCTTCCCGGACGAGCCCGCGCTCGTCGAGCAGATGGACCGCACCCAGGCCGTCTGCTCGGCCGGTTCGTCGCTGCGCAAGGCCGCGAAGCTCCGCGTGCGCCTCCCGCTCAAGGCGATGACCGTCGTCGTGCCCGCGGCCGCCGCGCTTGCGGGCTCGGAAGGCGTCATAGCGGACGAACTCAACCTCAAGTCCGTGCGCCTGCTCGACACCGAGCATGCCTCGCCCGAGGAGTTCGGCATCGAGCAGAAGCTCGTCGTCAACGCACGCGCCGCAGGCCCCCGCCTCGGCAAGAACGTCCAGCAGGCCATCAAGGGGTCGAAGTCGGGAGACTGGTCCGTGGACGGCGAAGGGCTCGTGACCGCTGGGGGGATCGCCCTCGAACCACACGAGTATGCGCTCGAGACGGTCGTGGACTCGGCCAAGGCGGGCGGCTCGAGCGCCGTCGCGATGCTGCCCGGCGGCGGCTTCGTGGTGCTGGACACCGAGGTCACCCCCGATCTCGAGGCCGAGGGCCTTGCCCGCGACCTCGTCCGGGTGATCCAGCAGGCCCGCAAGGAGGCCGACCTCAACGTGAGCGACCGGATCAAGACGAGCGTGACCGCGCGGCCGGCCCTCATCGCGGCGGCCCTCGTGCACCGCGAGCTCATCGAGGGCGAGACGCTGAGCCTCGAGCTCGAACTGCTCGAGGCCGACGTCGAGCCGACCGCCGTGGTGGCTCCCCTCTCGGCAGGCCGATTCGAGGATGGACTCCTGTGACCGATCAGACCAGTGCTCCCACCACAGTCGAGGAGGTTTACGCCGAGCTGCTCGGCCGCGCCCCCGAGAACAAGATGGAGCCGCGCCTGGCTCCGCTGTTCCGGGCCATGGACGTGCTCGGCGAGCCGAACAAGGCGTTCCCGATCGTGCACATCACGGGCACGAACGGCAAGACGTCGACCGCCCGGATGATCGAGGCCGGACTGCGCGCCTACGGGCTCCGGACGGGCCGCTACACGAGCCCGCACCTGAGCCGCGTGACCGAACGCATCAGCATCGACGGCGAGCCGGTCGCGGACACGACCTTCGTGCGGATCTGGAACGAGATCGCGCCGTACCTCGGCATCGTCGACGCGGAGCTGGTGGCCGCCGGCCAGCCGCGCCTCACGTACTTCGAATGCGTCACGATCCTCGGCTTCGCGATCTTCGCGGACGAGCCCGTCGACGTCGCGGTCATCGAGGTGGGCCTCGGCGGGGTCACGGACGCGACCAATGTTGGCGACGGCGTGGTCTCGGTTGTGACCCCCATCTCGCTCGACCACACGGACCTGCTCGGCGAGACGACGGCGGACATCGCGCGGGAGAAGGCCGGGATCATCAAGCCGGGCGGGTTCCTCGTGAGCGCTGCCCAGCCCATGGACGCGGCGCAGGTGCTTCTCGAGAAGGCACGCGAGGTCGGCGTCGAATTCCGCTTCGAGGGCGTCGAGTTCGGCGTCGAGAGCCGCACTCTCGCCGTCGGAGGCCAGCTCGTGACCGTCCAGGGCCTCGCGGGGCGCTACGAGGACCTCACGGTGCCCCTCCACGGGGCGCATCAGGCGGAGAACGCAGCCGTCGCCGTGGCGGCCCTCGAGGCGTTCTTCGGCGGGGGCGAGCGCGAGCTCGACGCCGAGATCCTCCGCGAGGCGTTCGCGGGCGTCACGTCACCCGGCCGGCTCGAAGTGGTGCGCACGTCGCCGACGATCATTGTCGACGCCGCGCACAACCCGGGCGGCATCCGCGTGACCGCAGAGGCACTCACGGAAGCCTTCGACTTCACGCGGCTCGTCGTCGTCCTCGGCGTCCTCCGGGAGAAGGACGCCGAGGAGATCCTCCGGACGCTCGACGAGGCCTTCGCGGACGTTCAGGTCGAATTCTGTTTCACCCAGTCGGCGTCGCCGCGGGCCATCCCCGCGGACGAGCTCGCCGAGCTCGCGCTCGACCTCGGGTTCGCCGAAGAGGCCGTCCACACCGAGGAAAAGCTCGACGACGCCATCGCCTACGCGGTCGAGCGCGCCGACGACGTGGGCGACTTCGGAGGCGGCGTGCTCATCACTGGCTCGATCACCGTGGTGGGCGAAGCACGCATCCTCTTGGGAACTGGTGCCCTCTGATGGCCCGCCTCACGAGAGCCCAGCGCGAATGGCGGCCGGGCATGCCCCGCAAGCGGCGGTCGGTCCGCGTCCAGTTCGCGTCGATCGTCCTGCTCACGGAGGCGTTCGTCGCGTTCTTCGCGACGCTCGCCGTGTTCGGGCTCAAGGGCCGCGACCTCGGCTCGGGCCTTGTGCTCGGCCTGGGGCTAGGGCTCGTCGTCGTCCTCGTCCTCGCATGCGCCGTCGTGCGCAGGCCGTGGGGCATGGGGCTCGGCTGGGTCCTCCAGCTCGTCCTCATCGCGCTCGGGTTCGTCGAGCCGATGATGTTCGTGGTCGGCGTCCTCATGGCGCTCGCGTGGTGGTACGCGATCCGCACGGGCGCCCGCCTCGACCGCGAGAACGTGCAGCGCGACCGCGCACAGACGGAATGGGAGCGAGCGCACCCTGACGAGGGCGGTCACGAACCTGGGGGAGAGGCCGCGACTCAGTAGACTGGTCGCGAACCTCAGCCCCGACTCCTAGGAGCCACTGTGAGCGCAGAGCGCACCCTCGTCCTCGTCAAGCCGGACGGCGTCTCCCGTGGCCTCGCCGGCGCGATCCTCGCGCGCGTCGAGGCCAAGGGCTACCGGCTGGCCCAGCTCAACCTGCTCACCGCGAAGCGCGAGCAGCTTGAGGCCCACTACGCCGAGCACGCAGGCAAGCCGTTCTACGAGCCGCTGCTCGAGTTCATGCTGAGCGGCCCCGTGGTCGCGGCCGTCTTCGAGGGCGAGCGCGTCATCGAGGGCTTCCGCGCGCTGGCCGGCGCGACCGATCCGACGACGGCGGCCCCCGGCACAATCCGCGGCGACTTCGGCCGGGACTGGGGCCTCAAGGTCCAGCAGAACCTCGTCCACGGTTCCGACTCCGTCGACTCCGCGGAGCGCGAGATCGGCATTTGGTTCGCCAACTGACGCGCCCTCGACCGCGACGCAGTCGCGGGTACAAGCGGCCCCGGCCTTCCCTGAGGAAGGCCGGGGCCGTCGTCGTTCGCCGTGGGCCGCTGGGAGTGCCCACGGCGGCTCACATGGTCGAGGGCACGAACAGGGGAAGGAAGCGGAAGAAGATCGAGGCGATGACGCCGATGTAGAGGACGGCGACGATTACCCAGCCCCAATCGCCGAGCGCCCGGGCGAGGGCCGCGGGCGCCGGGATGACGCCGTGGTGGACATTGCGGGTGGTCGTCCACACGAACATCGGGATCATCATCGCCCACACGATCATGCAGAGCGGGCACAGAATGCCGATCGAGTAGAGCGCCTGGCTCCAGAGCCACACGATGAACGCGAAGCCCAGCGTGACGCCGATCTGAAGGCCAGCCCAGTACCAGCGGCCGAACCGGGCGCCCGAGAGGAGCGCCATTGCGGTTGTCGTCGTGATCGCGAAGGCCACGATCCCGATGAACATGTTCGGGAAGCCGAACGCCGAGCTCTGCCACGTGCTCATGACCTCGCCGCAGGAGATCCACGGGTTGACGTCGCAGATCGTCGTGTGGTGCGGGTCTGCGAGCTTCGCGAGCTTCTCGAGGACGAGCGCGCCCGAGGCGAGCCAGCCGCCGATGCTCGTGATGAGCAGGAGCCACGCGTACGGAGACGTGCGCGTCATGGTCGGGCCCGCTTCTGCCGGCGCGCCGGGGTCAATCTGTGCGGAGGCGGTGGCCTTCGTCATGTTCTCGGAGTCCTTCCTCGATCCTGCCCCGATTCTAGGCGGCCCGCCTGAACACGAGCTGGCCGGACGTCGTGTGAGTCCGAGCTGGCTGGGCTCCGTGTGAGACAATGCAGATGGCCGGGCGCCGATCCACATGCGGCGGCTGGTCCGATGCAGTGCGATGAAGACCGCCGGCTCAACGCCGGGCGCGAGGAGCGATCCGCTCGAAGCCGCCCGCTGTGCCGCGGCACCTTGACGGCCGGACAGGCCGCGGGTCTACGCAGCATCGGCTCGAACGGTCGGCGGAGCCGCAGCCGTTCGGGAACAGGGTCGACTTCGTCGGCGCCTGCGGGTGCCGGCACGTGGTGCCGTCCCGGTGCCGGATGTGGCGGCGCTGAGGGCGGCTTGTGGAGTACTCAAAAATGGACATTGATCAGCAGGCCCAGGAAAGCCCTGAACGTCGAGACGACGAGGCAGCGCCCAAAGCCCGCAGGGCGCCCCGGCGCGCCAAGGCCAAGGCGGATGCCGCAGACGTCGTGGCGGTTGAGGCCGTGACGGCCGACGCCGCAGACGGCGAAGCCCCGGCGGAGGTGCCGCAGGACGAGGCACCGAAGAAGAAGCGGGCCAGCCGGAGCCGCAAGAAGGCGGAATCCGGTGAGCCGGCGGCCGAGACGGCCGTCCAGCCGGCGGCCGAGGAAGCGGCGCCCTCGGGTGCAGCGCCCGACGAGGCGCCGGTCGCTTACGCGGCGAGCACGACGGCGGCTGCCGCGGGCTCCGAGGCTCCCGTCGAGGAGCCCGCAGTCAAGAGGGCGACGCGTGGGCGGCGGACGTCCGCCCGCGCCGCGGCAGCCCAGGCCGATTCGAAGTCGGCGGCGGCTGCACCGACCCTCCCGATCGAGGAAGACGAGGCGGCCGCCGCGGCGCCAGCCTCGCGCGCCAAGAGCTCGGTCCGCGCGCGTCGTCGTGCGGCCGCCCCGCGCGTCGCCCCCGAAGCCTCCGCCGAGAACACGGTGGAGGTGCCCGCTGCGGAGGCCGCGCCGTCGACCGCTGAAGGGGCCGCCCCCGCCGTCGAAAAGCCGGCGGAGGCCGCGCCGTCGACTGCCGCGGAAGTCACGGCCACCCCGGGAGAGCCCGGAAACGAGGCCGCGGCCGAGGTCGCGATGAGCCCGTTCGCGGCGCTCTTCAGCGAGCCCCTCTCGCCGACGTCGATGATCTTCCAGGCCCCGGACCTGAGCGTCATTGCGCGCCCGGCCCCTGTCGAGGCACCTGAGGAGGCCGAGGACGAGGACGACGACGAGGCCGCCGGAGCGCGGCGTCGTCGCCGCAGCCGCGGGCGCCGCGGCCGCGTGCGGGCCGAGGACGGCGTTGAGGATACTTCGGAGGAGGGCGAAGCCGCCGAGGAGGAGCCCGAAGAGGTCACGTCGCGCCGCCGCCGTCGGCGTCGCCGCGGCGAGGTCGATCTCGAACTCGAGGGAGGCTTCGACGACGACCCGCCGGGAACCGTCACGCGGGTCCGTGCTCCGCGCACCCCGTCCGAGGGCGCGAGCAACCGGGTGCAGAGCGTCAAGGGGTCCACGCGCCTCGAGGCCAAGAAGCAGCGGCGCCGCGAGTCCCGCGAGTCGGGCCGCCGGCGTCACGTCATCACGGAGGCCGAGTTCCTGGCCCGCCGCGAGTCGGTGGACCGGCAGATGGTCGTGCGCCAGAGGGAGGACCGCATCCAGATCGCGGTCCTCGAGGATGGCGTGCTCGCCGAGCACTTCGTGTCGAAGACGCAGCAGGATTCGCTCATCGGCAACGTGTATCTCGGGAAGGTGCAGAACGTCCTGCCGTCGATGGAGGCGGCGTTCGTGGACATCGGCCGCGGGCGCAATGCCGTGCTCTACGCGGGCGAGGTCAACTGGGACGCGGCCGGACTCGACGGCGCCCCGCGCCGGATCGAGAACGCGCTCAAGTCCGGCGACTCGGTGCTCGTCCAGGTCACGAAGGATCCCGTGGGCCACAAGGGCGCGCGGCTCACGAGCCAGATCTCGCTCCCGGGCCGCTACCTCGTGTATGTCCCGGGCGGGTCCATGACGGGCATCTCCCGCAAGCTTCCCGACGTCGAGCGGAACCGCCTCAAGCGCATCCTCAAGGACCGCCTCCCGGCGGACGCGGGCGTGATCGTCCGCACCGCGGCCGAGGGCGCGAGCGAGGAAGAGCTCACGCACGACATCAACCGCCTGCGCGCGCAGTGGGAGGCGATCCAGAACCAGGCTACGTCCACGAAGGTCCTCGCTCCCGAGCTCCTCTACGCCGAGCCGGACCTCACGATCAAGGTGGTCCGCGACGTCTTCAACGAGGACTTCTCGAAGCTCATCGTGAGCGGCGACGACGCGTGGGACACGATCGAGGCTTACGTGACCTACGTGGCCCCGGATCTCCTCGGGCGGCTCGAGAAGTACCAGGGCGAGGCCGACGTGTTCGCCGAGTGGCGTGTGGACGAGCAGATCCACAAGGCGCTCGACCGCAAGGTCTTCCTCCCGTCCGGCGGTTCACTCGTGATCGACCGGACCGAGGCCATGACCGTGATCGACGTCAACACGGGCAAGTTCACGGGATCGGGCGGCAACCTCGAAGAGACCGTCACGAAGAACAACCTCGAGGCCGCGGAGGAGATCGTCCGGCAGCTGCGCCTGCGGGACATCGGCGGCATCATCGTGATCGACTTCATCGACATGGTGCTCGAGTCCAACCGTGATCTCGTGCTGCGCCGCCTCGTCGAGTGCCTCGGCCGGGATCGGACGAAGCACCAGGTCGCCGAAGTCACGTCCCTCGGCCTCGTCCAGATGACCCGCAAGCGCATGGGCACGGGGCTCCTTGAGGTCTTCAGCGAGAGCTGCGAAGTGTGCGGCGGGCGCGGCGTCATCACGCACGAAGAGCCGGTCGAGAAGGGCCGCCCGCAGGGTTCGACGTCGGAGCACCAGCCGCTGCGGGGCGACGGACAGCAGACCGCCAGCCGCGGCGAGCGGCGCCGCCGTCGGGGGCGGGGCCAGGCCGAGCCGGCCGCTCCCGTGGTGCACGAGCACCCCGTGCCCGAGCCGGAGGACCCTGAGAGGCAGGCCCGCGCCCAGGCGACGCGTGCGGCTTTTGCAGCGGTCGCGGCCGCCGCGCACGCGGCGCACCTGCACGACGACGAGAAGGCCCACGCGGCAGAGCACGAGGTCGGCCACGTCGAGCAGGCTCCCGTCGTCCCCGAAGCGGCGCACGTCCCGGAGCCGCACCATGAGAACGCGGCCGTGCTCACGATCGGCGGCGAGCGCATCGAGCTTCCCATGGGCGAGCGCGTCGCGGCGGCGCCCCGTTCCGGGCCCGCGCTGAGCCTCGACGCGCTGAGCCATGCGTTCGACGAGCTCACAGGCGAGCGCCACTCGGGCGAGGATCGCCCCGGGAAGCGCCGTCGCAGCCGCGGCGCGAAGAGCGGCCAGGGCTCTGCCGAAGTGACGCGCGTCGACGATTCCGAGGGCGCGGTGGGCGGCCGGACGCGCACGGCGTCCACCCAAGACGTCCCCGCAGCACCGGCCAAGCCCGCGGGCGACGAGCCGCTCATCCTGGGCGTCGGCGTCCCCGCCTCGGAGCTGTGAGCATGGCGCGGCGCATTCCGCGAGTCCTGAGCATTGCCGGCTCCGACCCCTCGGGCGGGGCCGGCATCCAGGCCGACCTCAAGAGCATCGCGGCGATGGGCGGCTACGGGATGGCGGCCATCACGGCCCTCACGGCCCAGAACACCCAGGGCGTGACGGGTGTGCACACGCCCCCAGCGTCGTTCCTCAAGGGTCAGCTCGAGGCCGTGTCCTCGGACATCGTGGTCGATGCCGTCAAGATCGGCATGCTCGCCGACGGCGAGGTGATCGCGACGGTCGGCGAGTGGCTCGCCCAGTCCCGGCCCGGCGTCGTCGTCCTCGACCCCGTCATGGTCGCGACGAGCGGGGACCGCCTCCTCGCCGACGACGCGGCCGAGGCGCTGCGGGGCCTCCTCGCCCACGCGGACCTCGTGACGCCCAACCTTCCCGAGCTCGGCGTGCTGCTCGACGAGCCGACCGCGGCGACCTGGGAGGACGCGCTTGCCCAGGGCGTCCGGCTCGCCGAGCGGACGGGGGCATCGGTCCTGGTCAAGGGGGGCCACCTCGCGGGTGCGGAGTGCCCCGACGCGCTCGTGCTGAGGGACGACGACGGCGGCGCGCTGCGGATCGTCGAGATTCCGGGCGAGCGCGTGGAGACTCGCAATACCCACGGGACTGGCTGCTCGCTCTCCTCCGCGATGGCAACGATGCAGGCCCGCACGGGGGACTGGGAGGCGTCGCTCCGCGTCGTCAAGGAGTGGCTCCGTGGCGCCCTCGCTGCCTCGGACCAGCTTGAGGTCGGAACCGGGCACGGGCCGGTGCATCACTTCCACCACGCCGAGGGAACCGTCCCGCTCGCCGAAGGAGAGTTCACCGCCGGCCTGTGGGAGGCGACGGCGAAGGTCCGGGCGGAGATCGACGCGCTGGCCTTCATCGCGCAGCTCGACGCGGGGCTGCTGCCCGAGAGCCACTTCGCGTACTACCTTGCGCAGGACGCCCAGTACCTCAACGGCTTCTCGCGGGCCCTTGCCCGCGCGAGCGCACTCGCGCCGACCGAGGAGGAGCAGGCCTTCTGGGCCAACTCGGCCCAGGTCTGCCTCATCGTCGAGGCCGAGCTCCACCGCACGTGGCTCTCGGCCCATCCGCTCCCACCGGGCGAGGGGTTCGCCCTGGGTCCCGTGACGAAGGCGTACCTCGACCATCTGCTCGCGGCATCGTCGATGGGCAGCTACGCGGTGCTCGCGGCCGCGGTGCTCCCGTGCTACTGGATCTACGCGGCCGTGGGGGAGGAGCTGCATCGCCGCCACGTCGCGCGCAGTGCGGCCAACGCTGACGCCGGCGCACATCCGTACGGGGCGTGGATCGAGACCTACGCGGACGAGGCCTTCGCCGAGTCGACGCGGCGCGCGATCAGCTACACCGACCGTGCCGGGCGCTCGGCGTCCGCCGCGGAGCGGACGGCGATGGCGGAGGCGTTCCGGCAGTCGACCGTCTACGAGCGGGACTTCTTCGACGCGCCGTCGAAGTACGCGTGACCGTGGGCCTGCTCCGCGTGGGCTAGACTGGTCCAGCGTGCTTCCCGGCACGGAGGGTCTTTCACGGGGATCTTTCCCGCGGCGGGCCGCTCATTTGCGGCCGGGTGGAGGATTGGCGTAGTCTAGATCCTCGGTGCTTACGCCTACCACTGGGTTTTGCTCCCAGGGAACCCCCTCGCGGGCTCACGGCAAGAGGCACAGTCGAGCGTTTCCGGCAGCTGCACGAGCAGCAGTGCGGAGCGCCACGCGCAAGAGCTTTCAGTAATAACGTCGAGAGAAGTGAGTTCCCCAGTGGTGTACGCGATTGTCCGCGCCGGCGGCCGCCAGGAAAAGGTTTCTGTCGGAGATTTCGTGACGCTCAACCGCGTCGCCGGTGAAGCCGGCAGCACCATCGAGCTGCCTGCCCTCCTGCTGGTTGACGGCGACAAGGTCACGTCCAACTCCGCCGAGCTGGCCAAGGTCAAGGTGACCGCCGAGGTCCTCGAGGACCTCCGTGGCCCGAAGATCATCATCCAGAAGTACAAGAACAAGACGGGCTACAAGAAGCGCCAGGGCCACCGCCAGGACCTGACCAAGGTCAAGATCACGGCCATCTCCGCCTGATCTCGGTTTACCGCACTTCAGCAACCCAACAGATTCCAAGGTAGGCACAGCTCATGGCACATAAGAAGGGCGCAAGCTCCACCCGCAACGGCCGCGACTCGAACGCGCAGCGCCTCGGCGTCAAGCGCTTCGGCGGCCAGGTCGTCTCCGCCGGCGAGATCCTCGTCCGCCAGCGCGGCACGCATTTCCACCCGGGCAACGGCGTTGGCCGCGGCAAGGACGATACGCTGTTCGCCCTTGAGGCCGGTGCCGTGCAGTTCGGCACACGTCGCGGTCGCCGCGTCGTGGACATCGTCGCCGCCCAGTAGTCTGAGCGGCCCGGCGAGTCCGGACCAATTGCTTTTTCGGTGGAGCGGGCCAGTGGCCCGCTCCACTTTTTTTCCCGAACAGGGCACGCCTGCGGCGGCCCGTCCCCAGGGGTCCCGCCGTGCGGGCCCACAGCCCGGCGCCGCCGGGACCGCGAACTACAATCGGGGATGACCCCGGCGTAAGGAGAATGGCGTGGCGAGCTTTGTCGACCGCGTGGTGCTGCATGTGTCCGGAGGCCACGGAGGCCACGGCTGCGTGTCGGTGAAGCGGGAGAAGTTCAAGCCTCTCGGCGGGCCCGACGGCGGCAACGGCGGCAACGGGGGCGACGTCATCCTCCGGGTCTCCTCCCAGACGACGACGCTCCTCGACTACCACCATTCGCCGCATCGGCACGCGGAGAACGGCGGGCCGGGAATGGGCGACTGGCGTGCGGGCCACAAGGGGGAGACGCTCGTGCTTCCGGTCCCGGACGGCACCGTCGTGAAGGGCCGCGACGGCGCTCTGCTCGCGGACCTCGTAGGCGAAGGCGCCGAGTTCGTCGCCGCAGCCGGGGGCCAGGGCGGCCTCGGCAACGCGGCGCTCGCGACGGCCAAGCGCAAGGCGCCCGGCTTCGCGCTCCTCGGCATCGAGGGCGACGAGCGGGACATCGTCCTCGAGCTCAAGTCCATTGCCGACGTCGCCCTTGTCGGCTTCCCGTCGGCGGGGAAGTCGAGTCTCATCGCGGCCATGTCCGCCGCCCGGCCGAAGATCGCCGACTACCCGTTCACGACCCTCGTCCCCAACCTCGGCGTCGTCCAGGCCGGAGACGTGCGATTCACGATCGCGGACGTGCCCGGCCTCATCGAAGGCGCCAGCGAGGGCCGCGGCCTCGGGCACGACTTCCTCCGGCACATCGAGCGCTGCGCCGCGATCGTGCACGTCCTTGACTGCGGGACGCTCGAGTCCGACCGCAACCCTGTGGACGACCTCGACATCATCGAGGGCGAGCTCGCGAAGTACAGCGTCGACATGAGCTTCGCGGGCCCCGACGGCGAGATCGTGCCGCTCAACGAGCGCCCGCGCCTCGTCGCGCTCAACAAGGTCGACCTCCCGGACGGCAAGGCCATGGCCGAGATGGTCCGGTCCGAGCTCGAGGACCGTGGTTACCGCGTGTTCGAGGTCTCGGCCACGAGCCATGAGGGCCTCCGCAGCCTTGGCTTCGCGATGGCGGAGATCGTGCAGAAGGCCCGCGAGGGACTCATTGCCGCCCCGCCCAAGGTCGCTCCCGCCGTCCTCCGCCCTCGTGCCGTCAACAAGACCGAGTTCACGATCCGCCGCGAGGAGCGCAACCTCGAGCCGCTCTTCCGCGTCCTGGGCGAGAAGCCTGAGCGCTGGGTCAAGCAGACCGACTTCACCAACGAGGAGGCCGTCGGCTACCTGAGCGATCGGCTCAACCGCCTAGGGGTGGAGGACGAGCTCTTCAAGGTCGGGGCCAAGGCTGGGGACACGGTGGTGATCGGCGAGGACGACGCCGTCGTCTTCGACTGGGAGCCGACCATGATGGCCGGCGCCGAGCTTCTCGCCGGGCCGCGCGGAACCGACATCCGGTTCGCGGATTGGAGCCGCCCCACGCGCGCGCAGAAGCGCGACGAGTACGAGGACCGGAAGGCGGCGCGCGCCGCGGCGCGCGACGAGCTCGAGGCCGAACGCCGGGCGGGCATCTGGACCGAGTCCAGCCGCCGCAAGGAATGGGCGCCGGATCTCGATTCCGAGGAGAGGGCAAGCGGGGACGAGTACGGCGATGACGACGCTGAAGGCTGACGTGGCGCTCGAGCTGGGGGAGCGCGGGCGCGAGTGGCTCCCGGAGGCGCAACGAATCGTCGTCAAGGTCGGCTCGTCCTCGCTCACGACCATCCGCGGCGGCATCTCCGAGCAGTCGCTCGCGGCGCTCGTCGACACGCTCGCCGAACGTGCCAACGCCGGGACCGAGATCGTCCTCGTCTCCTCGGGCGCGATCGCGGCGGGACTCGCGCCCCTCGGGCTCGCGAAGCGTCCGCGGGACCTCGCGACCCAGCAGGCGGCGGCAAGCGTGGGCCAGGGGCTCCTCATGGCGCGGTATACGCAGGCCTTCGGCGCCCACGGCGTCACCGTGAGCCAGGTGCTCCTCACGGCGGACGACCTCGTGCGCCGCACGCAGTACAAGAACGCCCATCGCGCGCTCGAGAAGCTCCTCAACCTCGGCGTCGTCCCGGTCGTGAACGAGAACGACACCGTCGCAACCCACGAGATCCGCTTCGGGGACAACGATCGGCTCGCCGCCCTCGTGGCGCACCTCGTGCATGCCGACGCGCTCGTGCTCCTCTCCGACGTCGATTCCGTGTACACGGGCCCGCCGTCCGAGGGCGGCGAGCGCATTCCGCACATCGGCGGCTCGCAGGATCTCGACGGTGTCCGCATCGGGACGGCTGGCGTGGCCGGCGTCGGAACGGGCGGCATGGCCACGAAGATCGAGGCCGCGACGATCGCCGCGAGCTCGGGGATCCCCGCACTCGTGACGTCGACCGCCGCCGCCGCGCGCGCGCTCGCGGGTGAGGACGTGGGCACGTGGTTCAGCGTGAGCGGGCGCCGGAAGCCCGTGCGGCTCCTGTGGCTTGCACACCTCGCCGCGACGAGGGGGACCCTGACGGTCGACGACGGCGCCGTGCGGGCGGTCGCCCAGCGTCACCGTTCGCTGCTCCCGGCGGGGATCACTGCTGTGAACGGCGATTTCGAGGCCGGCGACCCGGTTGAGATCGCGGATCAGGCGGGGCACGTCGTGGCTCGCGGGATCGTCAACTTCTCGGCGGACGAGCTTCCCGCAATGCTCGGACGTTCGACGATGGACCTCGGGCGCGAGCTCGGACCGGAGTATGAGCGTGTGGTCGTTCACACTGACGACCTGGTGCTGCTCTAGCTCGTAGACTTGACTGCATGACTGACACCGTCGCCCACCACGAGACTGCCCACGCCGCCGCGCAGGAGGCCGAACTCCCGGCCGCTCAGCCGGCCGACGTCGAGGCCGCCGTGCTCGCGGTCGGCGACCGGGCCCGCGCGGCCTCCCGCGCCGTCGCCCGCGCCAACCGGGCGTGGAAGGACCGCGCCCTGCTCGCCATCGGCGCCGCGCTCAAGGAGCACGAGGCCCGCATTCTCGCCGCGAACGAGAAGGACCTCGAGTCGGGGCGGCAGAACGGGACCTCGAAGGCCCTCCTCGACCGCCTCGCCCTCACGCCCGCTCGCATCGACGGCCTCGTGGCCGCGCTCGAGAATCTCGCGGGGCTCCCCGATCCCGTCGGGACCGTCGTCCGCGGCCAGACGCTGCCCAACGGCCTGCGCATGCGCCAGGTCAACGTGCCGATGGGCGTCGTCGCGGCCATCTACGAGGCGCGCCCCAACGTGACCGTCGACATCGCGGGCCTTGCGCTCAAGAGCGGCAACGCGGTGATCCTCCGTGGCGGCAGCGCCGCCGCGCACACGAACCGCGAGCTTGTCGCGATCCTCCGCGACACGCTCGTGGACGTCGGGCTGCCCGCGGACGCCGTCCAGACCATCGACGAGTATGGCCGTGCGGGCGCGGAAGTGCTCATGAAGGCCCGGGGCCGAGTCGACGTGCTTATTCCGCGCGGCGGGCGCGAGCTCATCCAGAACGTCGTGCTCAACTCGACCGTGCCCGTCATCGAGACCGGCGAGGGCAACGTCCATATCTTCGTCGACGAGTCGGCAGACGAGGACATGGCGGTCGAGATCTTGCTCAATGCCAAGACGCAGCGGCCGAGCGTGTGCAACACGGTCGAGACGCTCCTCGTCCACTCGAAGAGCACGGTGCTCCCCGCCGTCGCCCGCGCCCTGGCCGAGCGCGGCGTGCGGCTCCACGTCGACGGACGGTCGATGGCGGCTCTTCCCGAGGGCGTTGGCGGGGTCGCGGCCACCGACTACGACTGGGCCACCGAGTACATGGACCTCGATCTCGCCGTGGCTACCGTCGATTCCCTCGACGAGGCGCTCGAGCACATCCGCCGGTGGAGCACGGGGCACACCGAGGCGATCATCACGAACGACCTCCGCAACGCGGAGCGCTTCATCGCCGAGATCGATTCGGCGGCTGTGATCGTCAACGCGTCGACCCGCTTCACGGACGGTGGCGAGCTCGGGCTCGGGGCAGAGGTGGGCATCTCGACGCAGAAGCTGCACGCCCGCGGGCCCATGGGGCTGACCGAGCTCACGACGACGAAGTGGATCGTCCAGGGCGAGGGCCAGGTGCGCGGCTAGATCGCGCGGCGAGCCTCGACCGGCCTTTGGGCCGGGGTAGGATGAGCGGAAGAAAAGTTCGCCCAGTGATCGCAAGGATCCGAGAGGTTTTTAAGGGGTAACCATGCTGGCAGTACTCATGTCGACCGCGCTCACGGTCAGCGCCGAGGCCGCGGAACACGAGGCGCCGGCGCCCACGATCGCGCCGCCGTTCGTCGTCGGCGGCGTGCTCTTCGCGATCTTCGTCATCCTCATGTTCGTCACGCTCTCGTACACGAATCTGGGCCGCCGTCACTCCGCGACGGAGGAGCACGCGGACCCGCACCGACAGCACCCGAACAAGCACGACCGCCATCAGGGCGCTTCGAGCCACTGACCCTTGGCCGAACCAGTGCAGGTGCCCGGAGGGCGGCGCGTCCGCCTCGGTGTGATGGGTGGGACGTTCGACCCGATCCACCACGGGCACCTCGTCGCGGCGAGCGAAGTCGCCTCGAAGTTCGGGCTCGACGAGGTCGTCTTCGTCCCGACCGGCGAGCCGTGGCAGAAGTCCAGCCGACGCGTGAGCCTCGCGGAGCACCGCTACCTCATGACCGTCATCGCGACGGCGTCGAACCCGCGGTTCACGGTGAGCCGGGTCGACATCGAGCGGCCCGGCCCGACCTACACGATCGACACCCTCCGCGACCTCAGGGCCGAGCGGCCCGAGGCCGACCTGTACTTCATCACGGGCGCCGACGCCATGGCGCAGATCGTCTCGTGGAAGGACGTGGACGAGCTGTGGGCGCTCGCCCATTTCGTCGGCGTGACCCGGCCGGGCCATGAGCTTCCCGATCTCAGCCGCGCCGAGGTGAGTCTGCTCGAGGTTCCAGCGATGGCGATCTCGTCCACGGACTGCCGCGCGCGCGTCGCGGCGCACGAGCCGGTGTGGTATCTCGTGCCGGACGGCGTGGTGCAGTACATCGCGAAGTACGGGCTGTACCGAGACGGCGAGGACGCGCTCGGCGCGGCCGACGTCGTCCATCTGGCCCCCGCCGAGGGGCTGCACCGGGGGCTCGGCGACACCGGCAGCACCTCAGTGGCCGGGTGAACAGATCCATGAACAAAGAAGAGAAGCCCATGACGAGCCGCCGCGAGCGGCGCCTCGCGCAGGCGACCCGCGGCGAGGAGCGCCCCGCCCGGCTGACCCCTGCCCAAGCGCGGGCCGAGGACGAGGCGCGAGCAGAGGCCGCCGCGCAGGGCGAGGCCGGTCAGGGCGTCTCCGGCGAGGGTCTCGGTGTGCGTGATGGCGAGGCGGCAGCGCCCGGAGTCCAGGCTGCGGAGAACACCGAGACGGGCCGCATCCGCGCGCGCCGCGCCCTCGACGTCCCGCCTGATGCAGTACGTGCCGAGCGCAGCTCGCAGGTTAGGGCACGCGACCGCGAGGCGCATCGCGTGATGCGGGAGCTCGCGGAGAAGGAGCAGGCAGCTCAGTTCCCGAGCCGGCGGTCCCTGCGCCAGCAGACGCCCGAGTCTGAAACCGAAGGGGAGGCGCCGGAGCAGAGCTCGGCCCCCCAGGGCGGGGTGCCTCCCGTGCCGCAGCGCCCCCCGGCGTCCGGCGACATTCCGGCTCAGGCGCTTCCCGTCGTCCCGCCGGCGCCCCTTCAGGAAGCGCCGTCGCCGCGCCTCGCCGAGGCCACGCCGTCGTCCGCTCCCAGCAATGGCGCGCAGGCGCTCGGGAGGCCCGTTCCGATTCGGCGGGCACCGGTGCGCCAGGCTCCGGACGGGTCGCCCGTGCTGGGGCCCGAGACGGGCTCGTTCAGCCGCCTGAGCCACGAGCAGATCGCCGCTGCGCGGGAGGCTCTCAAGGGGCAGGGGAAGCATCAGCCGGCCACGGGTGAGCGCGGCGAGGGCGACGCCGTCGACCCCGAGGCGCTCAAGCAGCAGGTCGCCGTCGCGGAGCGCGAGGCGATCCTCAGCCGGCGGGCGCAGGCGCGCCAGCGGCTCGCCGAGGAGACGAAGCGCGACGCCGAGGCGACCCGCAAGGCGGGTCCCGCGCCGACGTCGGCGAACAACCTCGCGATGGTGACCCCGCTCGAGTTCATGAAGGTTCCCGGGCTCCCGCACCCGGTCATGAAGCCGCCGACCACGACGCACGTTCCTGTCGTGACCGACCGGACGCCCGCGCAGCGCGGCCGAGGTCGCGCAGCCGCGTCGGAGGCCGCCCCGGTTGCGGCGGCGTCGGCCCACGGCCTCGATCCGCTCGGGCCGCAGACCTCCCGCGCGGATCGGGAGCGCGTTCTCTTCCTTTCGATCGGCGCCCTCGGCATCGTGGCCCTCATCGTGGCCGTCCTCATCGTGCTGCTCGGCAGATAGCCCGCGGCGCACAACAAGTCATCTAGGAGCATGTGTGAGCGCAGCAGAAACCGTCGTCGAGTCCGCCAAGGTGGCCGCCAAGGCCGCCGCGGACAAGCTGGCGGAGAATATCGTGGCCGTGGACGTGAGCGAGCGGCTCGCGATCACCGACCTCTTCGTCATCGCGTCGGCGCCGACTGAACGCCAGGTCAACTCGATCGTCGACAACATCGAGGATGAGCTCATCAAGCTCGATCGCCGCCCCGTGCGCCGTGAGGGGCGCTCCGAGGGCCGGTGGGTCCTGCTCGACTACGGTGACATGGTCATCCACGTCATGCACGACGAGGACCGTGCCTTCTACGCCCTCGAGCGGCTCTGGAAGGACTGCCCCGTGGTGGACCTCGGGCTCGACGAGCCCGGCGCCGCGGCGTCGGCGGTCGGCTGAGCCGCGGGGTGGGGCACCGACGGATCGTCTTCTGGCGGCACGGGCGCACCGACTGGAACGCGGCGGGCCGCTTCCAAGGCCAGACCGACATCCCCCTCAATGAGGACGGCGTGCGGCAGGCGAAGCATGCGGCGCGCCTGCTCGCCGCGATGGGGCCGACCGCTATCGTCTCGTCCGACCTCGAGCGGACGCGTTCGACGGCAGAGGCCCTCGCCTCCGAGACGGGGCTGCCCGTGGCCCTCGATCCGGGGCTGCGCGAGACCAATGCGGGGCGCTGGCAGGGCCTGACGTTCGACGAGATCCGCGGCACCGACGGCGAGGAGCTCTCGCGCTGGGAGGACGGCGACGTCGAGGTGCCCGCGGGCGGCGCCGAGACCCGGCTCGACGTCGCGTCGCGGACGCGTTCTGCTATTTCGCAGGCTCTCGCGGCGATGGGGGAGACTGGCACGCTCGTTGTCGTGAGCCACGGTGGCGCCATCCGCGTTGCCCTCGCCGAGCTATTGGGGCTTCCATACGAGCTGTGGGGCGCTTTGTCCGGGCTGTCGAACTGCAACTGGTCCGTTCTCGAGGAGCGGTCGTCTCGGCCTGTTGCCGGTTCGGATGGGCGCGTTCGGTGGCGGCTTGGGGAGCACAATGCGGGCACCCTGCTCGTGCCGGTTGCGGTGGTCGAGGGCTGATTCTGGGCGCTCTTCCTGGGCTGGTTCTGAGGGCGCTCAGGGGGGCTGGTCGATTTGTGCGGCGTAGGCCGCGCGGTCTAAGATGGACGAGTTGCTTCGGCGGGTGGAGGTTCTTTGCTCCGCTCTCGCGAGCGATTCTGGGGCTGTGGCGCAGCTGGTAGCGCACCTGCATGGCATGCAGGGGGTCAGGGGTTCGAGTCCCCTCAGCTCCACGGGGGTATGGCGCAGTTGGTAGCGCGTCTGCATGGCATGCAGAAGGTCAGGGGTTCGAATCCCCTTACCTCCACCGAAGAGACAGGCGATGGGACGGTCGATGAGACGGTCCCATCGCTGCTTGACACGGGGAAACTTCCTGCTCTAGAGACAGCCTTTTGCTTTGGACGTCCCGCCCTCGACGACCGCGAGGGAGATGGCCTTGTTCTTCGACTTAGCCCATGCTCGGCCCGGGTGTCGCCGATGACGCGAGACAGGCCGGGAAGCGTCGTCTATATCCCGAGACACCTGTCGATCAGCTGTCGCCCATCCCCGCGAGTCATGTATTGCCTAGGGCTTGGTATCACACACACCCTTAACTCCACAGAAGAGACAGGCGACGGACGTCGAGAGACTCTCTTATCACCTGTCTGACCCGGAAGTTTTGGTCCCGTCACAGCGCATCGAGCCAGTAGCGGTCACTGGCCAGCGAGGTGAGTGTGAGCGCCTCCTGCGGCACCCGAACGCCACAGCGCAGCAGGCCAGCGACGTCGAGCATTAACGTTGCGTCCTCAAGCCACCCGATAAGGGCATCAGTCTGCTCAGGGGCCAGAGGTGATTGCCCACCCTGACGTATGCCACTGACCAGCAGGGCGCGGTATAGGTCGAGCGCCGGGGTAACGGGCGGCAGCCTCTCTCGTGCCGCGGTCTCGGCGGCGTTGCGCGGAATCCGCAGTCCGGAGGCATCTAGGTCGCCAAAGTACCGCACCCGCTCCACGCCGGGTAGGTCACCGGCGGACCGCACGGAGGCCTCGAACGCGCCTCCGGCGCCCCAGGCGACGTGGCCGACGGCCCCCGGATCTGTGGCCAGGACAGTACAGACGCTGTGGAAAGTGTCGTCATTTTCGACCACCAGCAGCACGGGCCCGTCTCCGATTCGGACGACGGGTAGGGGTGGGTGGGTCCGGAACGTACGGAGCAAAGTGAGGCTGAGCCGGTCCGGCGCGAACACATTCGTCGCTAGGAGGCCGTCGAGCGCCTTCTCGTGTCCGAGAACCTCCAGTGACCGCTCGCGCAGCGGGACGACGTCGGCATCGCGGCCGCGGTCTCGCAACCAGTTGTTGATCAGGCGGAGCTGCTCGACCTGCCCCAAGGTTAGGCGGGTCCGCAGCACCCATGCAAGTTCAGGGCGCCAAGCGACGGTGCGGGCGAGCGCGGCCGCAGACTCCGAGGGCGCCGGCGACGCCAGCGTGAGCCTGGCCGGCAGGTGTGGCCGGGCGTGGATGTCCTGTTTCTTCGATGGAGCTGCTAGCGGACACGCCAAGATCCCTGTAGGCGGACACGGGCTTCCCTGCTGACGGACAGCTGATCTCCCTGTCCCCAGCCGAGGTCGTGGGGCCGTGCCGGCGTGTGTCGGTCCCGTCGCAGACGCCCCTCCGGGGTTCGACTCGTGGTCTTCGACCACGCACGAGCGAACCGGAATCGGAGGGGCGCGTGAAGAAGTCTGACAGGGAGATCATGGAGATTCTGGAAGCGTACGACACCACGGGCAGTGCGCACTCGGCGGCGCGGTTGGCGGGTGTGGATCCGAAGACGGTGCGCCGCTATGTCGCGGCGCGGGACGCGGGGGCGCCGGTGACGGGGCCGTCGCGTCGGGAGCGGATCACGGACCCGTTCTTGCCGAAGATCGAGGAGTGGGTGGATAAGTCCCGCGGCCAGGTCCGCGCCGACGTGGTCCACGCCCGGCTCCTCGGGCTCGGCTTCGGCGGCAACGAGCGGTCCACCCGCAGGGCTGTGGCCGAGGTGAAGCGGGCGTGGCGTGCTGGTCACCGGCGAACGTATCGGCCGTGGATCACCGAGCCGGGCCTGTGGCTGCAGTTCGACTGGGGCCAGGGCCCGAAGGTTCCCGGCCCCGACGGACTGCTGCGCACGACTTGGCTGTTCGTGGCGTGGCTGGCGTGGTCGCGGTTCCGGGTGGTGATCCCGGTGTGGGATCTGACCCTGCCGGGGCTGGTGGCGTGTGTCGACCAGACGCTGCGCACGATCGGCGGGGTGCCGTCGTATCTGCTGACCGACAACCCGAAGACGGTCACGATCGACCATGTCGCCGGGGTGCCGGTGCGGCACCCGGACATCGTGACGATGGGCCGCCACTACGGCACCCAGGTCCACACCTGCGTCCCTTACGACCCCGAGTCGAAGGGTGGGTCGGAGTCCAGCGTCAGGATCGCCAAAGCCGATCTGGTGCCCACCGAGGCGAACCTGCTGCCCGTCTACGCCTCGTTCGCGGAGCTGGAGTCGGCGTGCGTGGACTTCATGGCCAAGGTCAACGGCCGTCGGCACCGCGAGACGGGCCGGATCCCGGCGCAGGCGCTGCTCGAGGAGCGCGCCAGACTGCACACGCTGCCGTCGGTGCCGCACACGATGGCGCTGGGGACGACGCGGGTCGTCGCGACGGACCAGACGATCCGATTCGGGTCGGTGCGCTACAGCACCCCGCAGGGGCTGGTCGACGCCGAGGTGTGGGTCCGCGTCGCCGGCAGCGAGCTCGTCATCGTGGCCGACCTGGACAGGCTCCCGATCCGGCCCGCGTGGGCTGGTGACCGGCGTGGCCTGGTCGAGGTCGCCCGGCACCGCACGTCCACGCCGGGGAACCCGCGGATCGACCTGGCGCACTACCCGGGTCATCCGCAGGACCCGTCGGGGGCGCCGCGGCTGCCGCAGCCCCGGGCACGCACGGCCGAGGAAGAGGCGTTCCTGGCCATCGGCGAAGGCGCGCTCACCTGGCTTACCGAGGCCTCGGCCGTCGGAACCGTCCGCATCCGGGCGAAGATGGCCGACGCCGTGGACCTGGCCGCCCTGGTCGGACCCAGCCGCGTCGACCACGCCCTGGGCGTGGCCGCTGCAGCCGGCCGGTTCGCCGAGGCGGATCTGCCCGCGATCGTCGACTACTACGCCACCGACCCCACCAACGGATGCGGCGATGTCGAGGCCGCTGTGGCCGACGAGGCCTACTCGGCGCAGCCCGGCACCAGCAGCTGGGCCGGCTTCACCACCATCACCCCGACGATGAGCAAGGAGACGAGCCGATGACCACCGCCGTGCGCAGCGTGGACACCCGGGTGGGCACCGGCCCGACCCCGCCGCCGCTGCCCGATGAGGTGACCGCCCTGCTCAAGCGCATGCGGCTGCCGTATCTGCGTGGCGCCGCACCGGAGGTCCTCGCCACCGCACGAGCACAGCGCTGGGACCCGGCCGAGGTCCTGCGGGTGCTGCTGGCCGAGGAAGTCCGCGGCCGTGACGAGGCCACCCGGCTCATGCGCCGCAAACAGGCAGGGCTGCCAGCCGGGAAGACGTTCGCGTCGTGGCGCGAAGCAGATTCCTCCATCCCGGTCCCGACCCAGACGGCGCTGGGAACCCTGGAGTGGATCGGCCGCGCCGAGAACCTCGCGATCACCGGCCCGTCCGGCACCGGCAAGACCCACTTCGTCGAAGCCCTCGCCCACCAAGTCATCGACGCCGGCATGCGCGTGGCGTGGTACACACTCGAGTCCCTCACCGCCGCGGTCACCCGCTCAGCCGTGGACGGGTCGATCGGCAAGACCATCGCCAGGATCACCCGTGCCGAGCTCATCGTGGTCGACGACATCGGCATGCTCCCGTCCGGGCAGCAGGCCGCGGAGGCGTTCTACCGGCTCGTCGACGCCGCCTACGAACGCCGGAGCCTGGCCATCACCAGCAACATCCACCCCGCCGGGTTCGACACCATCATGCCCAAGACCCTCGCCACCGCAGCGGTCGACAGGCTCCTGCACCACGCCCACGTCATCACCACCGAGGGCACCTCACTCCGCCTGAGCGAGGCCACAGCCGGACGCGGGGTGGTCCCCTTGACCTGACCACCTACAGGGAGATCAGACGTCCGCGGACAGGGAGATGAACTGTCCGCCAGCAGGGATCAGACCTGTCCGCCCAAAGGGAGATCAAGATGTCCCTTGACAGGAGCCACGAGCCCGGCTGCCGCGAGCTGCTCGATGGCTTGCGCGAGCCCAGCTCGTCGGTCCGGACGTCCTGCAGAGGCGGGGTCGGCGGCCGCCCACAATGGCCACAGATCCGTCAGGGTCACCGTCCTACCAGAGACGCCCTCAAGCAGAGTCGCCAGCCGCACGGCGCGCGGGCTGAGGGGCTCTGCGGCCCCGTTTCCCGGCTGGCTTGCCTGGCGGCTGCCGGCGGCAGTCACTGCGCCGCCACCGACTGACCGGAGTCGCGTACGTCGCCGCCCGGAGCGGACGGGCGGCGGTGGATACGGGTCGCGGTGACCGTGCCTGGCGCGGACTGACCACCGCTCTGGTCCGTGTTGGCGGCGAGTTCGGCCTCGGAGAACGGGGCGGGCAGCTGGCGTCGCACGACCTCGGCGACCCGGATGTGCTTGAGCCCGGCCCGCAGGTCGGCGTCGTTGCGCAACCGCACCCACAGTGGGAACGCAGCGAGCACGCGGTCATCGGAGATGCCGGTCGTGTAGATCAGTTGGACACCCAGAGACCGAGCGACGGACTGTTGCAGGTCGATCAGGTAGGACGCGTTCGCGCGCCCGATAGGGTTGTCGAGGAAGAGAACGCCGGAGTGCTTGGACCGCATCTGGCCTCGTTCGTTCGCGGCGAGAGCGGCCAGCGTGCAGTACAAGACGATCGCCGCGGTTAGCTCCTGTCCGCCGGAGAACACGTCGTTCATCTCCTCGATGCTGACCCGTTCATCGCGCAGCACCGAGTCGGGCTTGAGTACGTCGACGGTGAACCCCTTCGGTACCGCGGCATGGACGGCGTCGAGCAACAGCGCCATACCGTCGCGCCGGGCATTGCGGGATCGGGTGCCGATAGCACGGGAGGCGTATTCACCGGCGACTCGGTCAATGACCTCTCCAACGCGGACGCTGATGGTCGTCTGGTCGGGCTCGTGGAAGCGTATGCGGAGGAACGGGCGTCCCCCCCACTCGCTAAGGTCGTCAGGCAGCCGGGACAGCTTCGTGGCTTGTCGTAGGGTCTTGACTGCCTGGTCGACCAGTGCGCTAAGCCTGTCGACGATGGTCTTTCGGTGCCGGTTAGCGTTCTCGAGGTCGCTGGTCAGGGTCGCTAGTCGGGTCTGGAGGGAGGCGGACCAATCGGCGGCACGCGCCGCGAGCATTTCCCGGTTCGACTCCAAGATGCTGCGCCGCGCCTGAGTGACCAGGGACTCATACCGTGCGAGGTTGGCGTGCGTTACCAGATCCTGGGCCGTGTCCGCGAGGTGGCTGAGGCAGCTCTCGAGCCGGTCCTTGGTCTCACGCAGTGTGTCGACCGCGACGGATGCAGCCTGCTGGGCCGCGATCTCGTCGGCCGCGTACGGAGATATTGCAACGCCTCCTAGGACTCCCTCGGGAACTCCTCCGAGGAGGGCGGACAGCGGCAGCAGCGCCTCATTGATGCCGCGGGCGGCATCGTCAGCTGCCCGCCGCTGCCGCTCGAGCTCACTGACGATGCCGGACGCCTCGTCAAGGCGCTGCTGCGCCTGCCGGGACTCCTGCTGCGCTTCGACTTGGAGGTCACGGCCGTGTCCGGGGCTGATGGGCTGCCACCGTTCGCCAAGGCTGGTCCACGATCGCCTACCAGGCTCTGTCGGGGAAGCACTCTTAACCGCATGCTCGAGCTGCCCGACGCGTTTGCCGAGACGCTCGGCTTCGGCCTGCAGCTTCGAGACGGCCCGACGTGCGTTGTCGGCGCCGACACTCCACGACGCTCGATCGGCGCCCGCTGGAGTCGCGCGCAGCCGTTCAGCTTCGGTGACGTGGCTGGGGTCGCGTATGGCAAGCGCAGAGCGCAGCGACTGGACCTTCTCGGCGGCCTCGTCGGCGCGGCGGCGCAAGTCGGCGTCGACGACGGCGGCCAGGTAGATCTGCTGTGCTGCGGCTGCTGCTGCCCGCAGGTCGGCCAGGGACGTCTCGGGAACCGTCTCCGCGGGCTGCCCACTCGTCGAGGTGACTTCGTCACAGGCGGCACGGTGGCGTCGAGCCTGTCCGCGTGCCTGCTCAGCCAGCCGGGTGTGCTCCTCGTGTGTCTGCAGGGCGCGTTCGCGGCTGTCGAGTGCGTCGCTTGCGGCTGCGTTGTGCCGGTGGACCTCTGCCTCGTACTCAGGCAGGAGCTGCTGCGCCTGGGTGGCGGACTCGACGAAGTCGGCGAGACCCTCCAGCTTCGCGGCGCGTTCCGAGGCGAGCCGCTCCTCGCCTGCTACCTGCTCGACCTCGGAATCCGCTCGCTCGCGTTCCACCGTGCTCGTCTCCAGATGCCCCTCGGCAGCGTCGAGACGCTCCCGCACGGCGCTTGCGCGGCTGACGGCGCCTGCTGCGGTCTCGCGGAGCTTGACCAGGTGTCCCGGCGGGTTCGCCTTCCGCCACCGGTCGAGATCGTTGCGTGCGGCGCTCACCTCGGCCAACTGCTCGACGCCAACCTGCAGCTGTTCGCCACGGCGGGTCATCTGCTCACGCAGCTCCTCGCGCCGCTGGGCGGCGGACTCCTCGTCGAACAGTGCGGGGGTCGGCTCCACCACGAACGCGTCCGAGCGCTCGTCCCTGTGCCGGACGGCGGTTGCGTCGACCTCTGAGACGCCGGCGTCAATACTGAGCAGCTCGGCGCCGGACCCGACCGCGACCGCCGCCGCCGGAAGCAGCCGCGCCTGGCTCAGAGCCTGACGGGCTGTGGGCATCTGGGCGCGGTCGATGACCACGACACCGTCAGCAAGAGCGGGGTGTGCGGCGATCAGCTCAGTGCGTTGTGCGGCCGGAACCGCCTCGTGCAGGTAGCGCCAGCCGGCGTGAGCGACGACGCCCGCCGCGTCGAGGACTTCCAGTGCCCGTTCGACCTCTTTGCGCGGAGGGAGCAGCCCGCCGTTGCCGAGAGCCTCGACGACCCGTGCATCGTCGCGCTGGGCTGTCCGCAACTCATCGAGGTGCTCGGTGTGGTCGTCGATGTCACGGGCGAGCTGGGCAAGGAGCCGGTCGCATGCCTCCTCAAGCTCAAAGACGCTCAACGCGGCAACGGATTCCGGTCCGTTGCCTTCGGTGGGATCCGACTCTGCTCCGGCGGCCTCGACGAGTACCCTGAGACAGCCCAGTCGCGCAGCCTCGTCCTCGACGGTGCGCAGGTCACGGGAGGCGGTGTCGGCGGCTGTGGTTGCGGTGCGGAGCTCCTTCTCGGCTTCCCTGACCGCTACGGCGGCTTGTTTCACCATCGTCGCCGCGGCGGCGGCTTCGCCCTTGCTCTCGGCGAGGCGGGTCACGGTGCCGGCATGAACCGCTCGGGCGGTCTCTACGAGGTATGGCACCTGCCCTGGCGTCGTCCGCATCGGCACCAGCCCGTTAGACGCTTCGGCGGTGAGTCGGTCACTCGCTGCGCCGACCGTCTCGGCCGCGGCACGGTATCGCTCGCCAGCGGCAGCGGCTGCCTCGAGCGCGTGGCTGCGGGCAGTGTCGGCCTCGGCCGCTGCTTGCTTTGCGGCGGTAGCTTGGGCGTCATAGTTGGCAGCCTCGCGGTCGCTGGCGTCGGCCTCGGCCAAGTACTTCGCCAGCAGCTGGCCAGCGGCCTCATCACGTCGTGCCAGCGCGGGTGCGGCGTCCTCGTCAGCGGCCGCGACCTGCGCGGCCAGGCCGTCTGCGGTCGCGATGGCTTGGTCGCGTTCCTCGACGGCGGCGACAGTCTGCCATCCGTGCAGCTCCAGATCGGCAACGTCCAGTCGCTCCTTGCCGTAAGCCGCCTGCGCCTCAGCCTCCTCGAGCTCGAGCTGGAGCGTCTGGCGGCGGACCTCGTTGAGGAGCGCACGGGCGGCATCGCGCTCGGTGGAACGGGTGCCGACGATGGCCTGTGCTGCCTCGTATTCCGCGGACAGCTGGGTCACCTTCTCCCGCTCCAACCGCAGGCGCAGGTCGAGTTCAACGGCGAGGGTCTCGGCGCCACGCCGTGCGGCCGCCGCATTGCGTGCCGCCTCCTGATGGGCAATATACGCGACCGCGAGCGGGTCAAGGGCGGCGATGACGCCCTCGAGGAAATCGCGCTCGAGCAGCATCTGTTCGCGGTCGGCGAGGTTCACCGCCCACTGGCTGAATGTCTCGG
This sequence comes from Sinomonas terricola, assembly GCF_034931225.1. Classification (NCBI taxonomy): domain Bacteria; kingdom Bacillati; phylum Actinomycetota; class Actinomycetes; order Micrococcales; family Micrococcaceae; genus Sinomonas; species Sinomonas terricola. Next base: position 144,296 of record NZ_JAYGGQ010000007.1, on the reverse strand, counting down.
CAACCGAGGTGGCATCCTTCGAGTCGGTGACGGTGGTCAGTAGCCAGTCGACGAACTCCTTGGAGGAAGAGTACTTGAACGCCTTGGCGGCCTCGCCCTCATCGACGTTCATCCGGCGCTGGATGTCGAACAGGTCCGGTTCGATACCGCGCTCGCGCAGGTGTCCGCGCCACCGGCCCTGGTCATCGCCGAGCCAGGACAGCTCGGTGGTGGCCTCGAGCCGGTCAGCCTCGGCCACGGCCTCGCGGAAGCCGTCGAGCCGGCGCCGGCGCCCATCGAAGGTCACCGGGAGCGTGTCGAGGTCGAGGGCGTCGCTGGGTCGGAAAGAGTACCAGGCCTCGGCGACCGGGTACTTGTCGCCGCTGTGAGTGCGCCGCTGGCACACCTTCGCAGTCACGAGCCGTTCTCCAGTGGCCACGTGCATCCACTCCAGCGCGACGTGGCCGGTATCGCCGTCGAGGACGAAGTTGTCCAGCGAAGCGCCGCCGACGGTGTTGCGGCGTCCGGGTAGTACCACGCTGAACAGCAGCTTGAGCAGGACCGACTTGCCACCGCCGTTCTCTAGCAGCAGCAGCGAGAACGGCGAAGGCCGCCGAGTGGGCGCGTCAAACAGGTTCCGTGCAGGGACTTGCTCCCCGAGCCCGGACAGGTCAACGGTGACGTCGGAGTAGCGGGCACCGCGGGGGCCGATGCCGACGAGGCGGGCTCGGTTCAACTCGTACATGTTGGCGTTCAGCTCCAGAAGGGGGTATTGCGGATCGTTGCGATGCCTGCCACCGCAGGTGTCGTGGTCACAGGCGGTTCACCGCCTCGTCTGTCCACTCGACGTGGGTCAGCGTTCCGATGCCATCGGTGATGTCGGTGATGCCGAGGGAGAGTAGCTCCGCGAACATCCGGCTGCCGGCTTCAGCGACCTGGACGCGGTACCGGCTGGTGGTGGCGTATGTGCCGCCGTCCTCGTCGCTGCGCTTGACAAGCATGCCTTGGTCGGCCAAGAAGGTGAGGGCCTTGCCGACCATGCCGATGGTCGAGGACGCCACGCGACGTCCGTCGACCGAGCCGGGGGTCGCGGCGCGGCGCTGGTAGACCCGCCAAGCGGCCTCCAGGTCGGGGGTGTCGACGGACGGGTCGACGTCGTCCCCGGCCTCGGCGGCGGCCTCACCGAGGCGGCGGCAGGCTTCGCGGACGAACGCCTCGACGCCGTTGACTGTGACGCGGCCGACATAGGCGGGATTGGAAAGGTCCGCCGGGCGTGGGTAGGCAAGAGTGGCGGTGCCGAGGTGCGCGAGCGCGTGCAGGACTCGTTCCGCGGCCTTGCCTTCGCCGCCGGTGCGCCGGGCGTAGTCGGTCATCCGGACTGCGAAGACGCTGTCCTCGCTGCTGGCGACGACGAGACCGTGCCGGTCGTCGGAATCGAGGATGACGAGGTCAAGCCCCAGGCAGATGGCTTTGACGAGTTCGGCGAACCCGTCGTCTTCACGGAACCGTCGGACAAGTTCGGCGTAGGTCTCGTCGCGGGCTGGGCGCTGCTTGGGGCGCAGCGCGAACGCCACCAAGCGGGAGGCGTCGGCGACGGCTCCGACGGAGCTGGGGGTGATCTGGCTGGCCGGGCTCATGCCACGCCCTCCTGGTTCCTATTGCTGTTCGTGTTGCCGTCCGGTTTGCCGTTCGTGAGCCCGGCATCGCTGGTCTCGGTCCCGTTGCTGGCGCCGTGGCCCTCGCCGGAGGCAGGTGGAGGGTGGGCGGAGCCGGTCTGGAGGACCTCGGCGCGGGCGACAAGGAGGTCGCCGCCGGCGAACTCCGGATCGTCGAGCGCGGTCCCGTCGTCGAGGGCCATCAGCACGGTGGGGTCGTGGCGGCGGCGTGCGACACCGATCTCCTGGGCGGCTAGGGCCAAGACGCGGACGACGACCAGCAGTGGCAGGTCCTCGGCCTCGGGGTCCTCGGCCTGCCGTACGCGTGCGTCGGCCAGCAGCCCGGACAGGCGCTGTGGTGCGGCGGGGTCGAGGTCCAGGAGGGACTCAAGGTGTTCGTAGCTGGAGTCAGGGAACAAGGGCGGTTCCTCGTCCAGATCGATTGCGGGGTCTTCGATGAGGTCGCCAAGGGTGTCGCGTTCGGCCGGCGGCGTGATGAGTGCTTCGAACAGGTCGACCAGGCGCAGTGCGTACGGGACGACGAGGCCGGCGGCGGCGCTGAAGAAGCGCAGCAAGGCCACATCGGCTTCGGCGACGGGACGGGTCAGCGCTGGTTGGAGCAGCTGGGCATGTAGGTCGAGGGCGGCCCGGGTCGGTCCTGGGGCGAAGGTCTGGCGGTCCTGTTCGGCCCGGAACCGGCGGCCGGCGGTCTGGAGGCCGGTCTGGAGCTGGTCGTGGCGGCGGAGGCAGTCACGTACGACGTCGACGAGACGAGCTGCTTGGGCCTTGCGGGCGGCAGTGTCGGCGACGTCGCGAACCTCCGTGAGGTTGACCAGAATGGCGTTCTCGGCCCGGTACCGGCCTTCGATGTGGGCGAGGGCTTCGTCGATGAACGCCGGCATGGCCAAGGACCAGTCGACGTTGCGGACATCGCGGCTGGTCGCCTCCAGACGCTGCCGGAGCATCTCGCCGTACTGGATAGTACGGTAGCGGGCGTTCTGGGCCGCAGCTTGGGCTTCGCTGAGCCGGCCGCGCTTTATGAGGATATCCAGACGGACGTCAGCGGCGATGTGTGCGGCCTCGAGGTCAACCTCGAGTGCGCCGACGAGGACGTTTACGGCTTCGTTTGACGCGCGCAGGTAGAGGTCGCCGTCGGGGCCGCGAGTCTCCTCAAGCAGCTTGAAGTCGAAGGTGCGCCGGTCGTACCCGTCCGGCCCGGTCAGGCCATAGACGGTGCGGAACCCGCGGTCGGTGGAGCCGACGTTGAGGAGATTCTCCAGCACCCAGCTCGCGACACGCTCATGTTCGGTGGGTGCGCGCTCTGGGGCTTGGGCGGCGACCCGGGCGGCCAGGTCTCTGAGCACGGCCTCGGGGCGGGCACCGGTATCAAAGTCCATCGCGATGGTTACCAGGTCGATGGCGTGCAGCGCGAGTTCGGCCATCTGATACACGGTGTAGTCCGCTGACTGCACTTGAGCCTTCCGGGCATCAAGGTCGTGCAGCGGCGCTGTAGTCGCCAACGCTTTCACCCGCTGGGCAAACCCTGTTGAGGTCGCCGCGCCGTCGGAGATCAACTCATCGGCGGCATCCACGGGCGGATGGCTTGGTTCGAGTTCGTGCCTCATGTACGTCAGGCTAACGACGAGGGCGGACATTTTGGGTCGAATCATGAACGTCAGCCCTGTCCTTACGCCCTCCTCGGCGGTGATGCTCCTGCATGGCTTGTGCGGTGATGGGCGCTCTGAGGGTCATTGGAGCGTGCGAGATCGAGGCTCAGCTGAAGATTCTGATGGCTCTTCCAGTCTGCCGTAGACGGAAAGGTCTCAATCTTCTTGGTCCGATTGCTGCTATGAGGTAGCATCCACGCCGAGTGATTGGAGAGGCGATTCCTCCAACCTGCCTCCATGGTTTGTTGGCTGTTTCTAATCACGCAAGGTCTGTGAGTTTCGGACGGGGCTTCAGCGTCGTCGGGATTCTGTATCCAGTCTCAGAGCCCAGGTATCTCAAGGCCCCGCCGTTTGGAATACGATCCCAGGATGTCCACCGAAAAGACAGGCGACGGGACGGTCGATGAGACGGTCCCATCGCTGTTTGACGTGGGAAAACATCCGCCCTTGTTAGCACCTTGGTCGGACCTTGTGATTTGGTCCGGGGCCGGAAAGCGCGCCGCCCAAGGAGTCTGCGGGCTCTGACGCGGTCCTTTCGTTGCTCGGGCCAGCGTCCGCGGCCTGGGCGAGCGATACCCGATCTGCGGATCGGGGCTGCGAGCACCACGTATATCTCACGCGATGCGCCCAGACGTTTGGGGTATGCAGCTTCCTCTGCACACAATGGCGCCCTCACGGGCAGGCCGTCTCGTTGAACATCCGTGCGATGAGAGGACAGCGCCATGCTCCGACCGCTCTTGGCCGCAAGCGTCCGCACCCGTTACTACCTGCGCCACTACATGCCCACCAACATCGCGCTTGAGGCGATCCGTACTCGCCGCGGCTTGAAGTGGGACGTGCCCGCGATGCTGCTCGCCGTCCCGTACCTGCTCGCCGCGAGCATCTGCATAAGTCTGATCGCCGAGGGTGGTGCAGGCTGGCTCAGCTGCTCGTGCTCCTGGCTCGAATCCGCGTTCGTGAGGCTCTCGGGCGGCGCTCCCGTGTCGGCGAAAGCAAGGACAAGATAAGGGACTCTTGGCTTGGTCACTCGTGTCTGAGCCTGGGGCGAGGCCATGAGGGCGTTCCCACGGTACGGGATCCACATCGAATCTGGCCCGTTTCGAGCCAACGACCAGCCACGATCCCGAAGCGTGAACGACTTGTTCCTCTGCAGGGGACAGGCCACGGCGTCGCATCGGGACGCCGCGGCGATGCAAATGCGCGTTCACCGGGCGCCGCTCGATGCCGAATTCAGTGGCGAGTTCGTACACCGTCTGACCGCCCAGGTCGCCGTCCACCAGGACGTCGGATCCTACTCACCGCTGACGAGATCCCCGAGGCCAGGACGTTCTTCGCGGAATGGGCGAGTGACCTAAGGTGAAATTGGGGTTAGTGCGTCCTCCTTCCGAGAGCGGCGCCAACTTGGCGCGCGACCCGACCTGGCAAGGGCGACCCATTGGTTCGGTCCGCCTAGTCAAGGCACGCCGAGACCTACCCCTCCATTGACCGACGCTGAACGCTCGCAAGGGATCTACATGGACGCTGAAACCGCACCCGACCAGTTCACACCTCGGCTCCGCTTCTACGGCGCCGGCGACTTCGCGACGTACTGGCAGGTGGAACGAGCGGCGGAGGTAGTCCGCGGGTTCGACCCCTCCTGCCCGCCGGACGATGCCAACGGCATCGTCGAACTACACAACGCTCGGCTCTTCGTCGAGGCAGGCTTCACCCCTCGCGACATCAGCGACGACGACCGCGCGACGCTCGTCGCATCAGCCAGGGCAATCAGGCGGACCGTTGCAGAGTGGTTCAACGCCCTACGGGATGACAACGTGTCCGAGAGGCTGACGGAAGTCGACTGGCCGTACCACGAGCACCTCCTCGATCTCCTCGCCGGTCTCGGAGTCTTCGGTCGTTGTTCGCCGAACGCCCTGTTGACCGCGCTCGATACCGTTCGCGTCCATTTGGGCGACATGCTCACGAGCAAGCGGCTCGTCGAGGCGTGTGACGCGGATCTGCGAGACCGACTCTTGGCAGCCCCCAGTCGGGCGGAACTCGTGGTTAGGCACCACCTTGACGGCGACGCGAAGAAGCAAACCTATCTTCCCGCGAGCTTCACCCCTGCCGACTCACGGAGCCTGATGGCTGCCTACATCGACAGCGCAGATCCGAACCTGAACTACCTGAAACTGATCGCCACCGCCCCGATCGACGACAAGACCGGGATCGATGCCAGGTTGGTCGTGAAGGCGAGGCGTCGCTATGACACCCTCGTCACAGACCTCTTCAAGACGACCTCTGGCTTCAAGACCGGCTGCACCGTTTCGGTTTCCGAGACCCAGGTCGAGCCAGTGAAGGCTGAGTTGAACGACCTGGTCATCGAGTTCACTTTCAGCAAGGCATGGCTGGAGGACACTCTGGACTTTCCGTCGGTGCTGAACAACTTCCAGTTCCTGTTCGAGTTCGCGCCCCAGTCCGGACTCCTCACGCTGCCTTCGTTCGACAGCGAGCGCCGCGGGCTTGCGGACATGATGGGCATGAACGGCGCCAAGGACTACCGGACCGGGCATGTGTTCGACGTCAAGGACCGGTCGACGCTCATTCAGACAGTGATGTATCAGCGCTACCTCGCGTCGAAGGACATCGACCTTGAAGAGGTGCTCCGTTGGTACTTCGAGGAGCATCTGCCTGCGGAGTACGGCATCACCGGGTTTGTGTTCAGTCCGTCCAGCCCGATGGCGAACTATCTGGAACGCTGCCGAAACCTCTTCGCCGAGATGGAGTCGATCGCCACACAGTTCGGATTGCTGGTCGAGGACGATGAAATCGACCATGAGGTCGCCGCAGCGGGCGCCGAGTTGGTCCGCTACCGGACCATCCCAAGCGCGTTAGAAGGCAAGTACGCCTACGCTACAAGCCACACCGAAATCCGGACCATCCTGCACATCCTTTTCTCCAATCAGTCGCGCCTGACCTACATCAACGAGGATCTTCGGGGCGAGAACGCGATGGACCTGCTGCAACGGAACAAGGTGCCCTACGAGGCGCTCCACGAGTATCAGCAGCCCCTGATGGACAAACTCATCGAAATCGGGATAGCTGAGAACAAAGGCGACCAGGTCCGCCTCAAAGACCCGGACCTGTTTCGTGTCCTGAAGTCGCTGAGTGAGAACGAGGCCGTTGCTTATCACCATCTGAACGGGGGTTCCCAGGCGCACGTCGACAAGATGGTGTCCGCCGGGTGGCTAGTCCGGCGGTCATCGCTCCTCACCGACGCAGAGGCGGCCTACTTCAACTACAACCTCAACTCGGTCGACTTCAGCAACGGCCCCAAACTCCGCAACAAGTACCAGCACGGGCTCCAGCCGAAGGGCGTCGGCGAAGCCGAGCACCAGGAGACGTACTTCCGGGCGATGCGGCTGATAATCGCGTTGACTATCAAGATCAACGACGAGTTCTGGCTCCTTGATGCAGCGAAGAGGAGAACCTGAGGGCGGTCACTCCCGACCCCGTGCCCGAAGCGATGCACATTCAGGCCGAACACGGGCGGGGTGATCGCCGTGATCGCGGCGCTGCGTAGAACGCTCGTAAACTTCATCGGACTCGCCGACATCGACTCGCTCTGGCGCAGTCTCCTGCGACTCACGTCTGGGAAGCCATGGTATGTCGCCGTGCGTGAGGCGCGTGTGGTCTTCAACCTCGCCAGGGCAAGCGCGCGTGTATCCGTAGTGCCGTGCCCTTTCAGCTCATGTTGTTATTTGAAGTTCTCCAGCACAGCCCGACGATCGATCAGCGTTTGGTCGTAGGCGTCCTCTCTTCCAGGGAGACGGATCCACGGCCAGCAAGGGAACCCGCTGTCCGGTCTCGCGGGACGCGATCTCCGCGAGAGGCGCGTTTAGGTCAGCCCAGGACCAGGAGCGCTCTCCAGCATATTCACCATCCATCGCCCTGTCGGCGCTCGAGCTGGTCGCGTTCGTGGTCTCGTGGAGGAGGCTCATCCGGTATTCGAAGCCGTGGAAGATATCCACATAGTCGTCGTCTTCCGGGATCGAGTCTTCGAAGACTGCACGAGCGTCATCCGGCTCGACATCAATGGCTTCGTCAACTACGGCACCTGCCCGTGCCCGGACCTGACTTTTTCAGCCGCAGTGAACTCCGGGCCTATTTGAGTCGTGGACGCGGCGGTCCCCGTCGCTCTCGCCGCGAGCCTGACGGGCGCAGTGCAGAACTCGGGCCTGGACAAGTCTGTCGTTGCCCAGCTGCTGTCTGACATGAGCGACGTCAACGCAGCCTTGGCCCAGACCTCATCGATACAAGGAAGGCCTGCGACGGGCTGACCGATTTCGGATCCTTGGTCAACAAGTGGTCCGGGAGCAAGATCCCACAGCTCACTGGGGCCGACTGGCTGAACCAAGCCTCATTCCTCCAGCAGATGCTCGGGTGCTAGCCATCTCATCTCAACGCGGAGTGGCGGTCCCAAAGGAGTTCTCACTCAATGACCGCGCCTCTGTCGGCAAGGGCATCGATTGGGTGTTTCTCATTCTCTAAGGTGTCGGCCGCTGGGGCGTCCTTTTGGCCCCGTCCTCTGCCTTTTTCGGGCCTGCGATAGGGCTTCGATCCCAGTGTTTTCAAGGGATCGTTGTTTGGAATAGGTTCCCAGGATGTCCACGTAACTTGAGAAGATCGAAACTTGCCCCGCCTGATGGCGGGGCAAGTTCGTTTCCGCCCCTTTGCTCGACCGCGGTCCGATTGTGAGCGTTGGTCAGCACACTGGCGACAGGCTCTGCTGGCATGAACGAGATCTGTTCTGCTCGAGGCCGGCCCTTACAGCGACGACGCCGATGACGCGAGCATTCCTATGATGTGCGATCTCGACATCGTGAGGGCCCGCGCGGCGCGATTCGGACTAAACCGCAGCTCCTCCATCGCGGCGAGGACGCGCTCCTGCGTCTCCGGCCTGAAGCTCGGCGAGTTGTTCAGCACCGGCGACACGGTCTGGCGCGACACTCCGGCCGCGGCGGCGACTTCACGGACACCCGGCGCGCGCACTCCCGATGCGGGACCCGTCATGCATCACACTCTAGATCCCGCGTCCGGGCACAGGGGGCTGTCCAGAGACGGTGTTTATCGATACACTTCTCGACGGCCGCCTTCTCGCTGCCCCTCAGAGTCCCTCGAAGTTCCCCAAGAAGAAGTCCTCTCCTTCGACTGCTCCCAGGAGTCCCAGATGCCAGTACCCGAATTCTCCCCCTCTGGCTTCATCGCCCCCGGCAAGCTCTTCCGCGACGACGGCGGAGGCGTCGCACAGCTCCATGGCGTCGGCATCCAGCAGTTCGGGGACCGCTTCTACGCGTGGGGCGAGAACAAGTCCCGCGGTCCTCTGTTCACCGGCGTCGCCTGCCATGCCTCGACGGATCTGGCGACCTGGACGTCGCTGGGGGACGCGCTCACGTTGGATGAGGGCATTCCCGAGCTGGGGCCGGACCGGATCATCGAGCGCCCAAGGTGCTCCAGGCGCCGGATGGACGGTATGTGATGTTCCTCCATGTCGAGTCGGCGGACTACTCGTACGCGCGCCTGGGCTGGGCTGTGGCCGATCGCCCGGAGGGCCCGTACACATACCTCCGCAGTGAGCGGCCCCTCGGCAACCTGAGCCGTGATATTGGGGTCTTCCGGGACGACGACGCCGGCTACGTCCTCGCGAGGACCGCGAGCATGGGCTGCACATCTACCGTCTCTCCGATGACTGCCTCGAGATCGTGGAGATCGTCTCGATGACGCTGGCGCCCCCGGGCGACCATCTCGCCGGTCTGCATGGCTATGAGTCCCCAACGGTGGTCAAGCACGAGGGCCTGTACTACCTGTTCGGTTCCGAACTCACGGGCTGGTCCACGAACGACAACCGGTACGCGACGGCGGCCTCTCTCGCCAGCCCGTGGAGCGAGTGGCGGGATTTCGCTCCCGCGGGATCGGCGACGTTCGACTCGCAGACCTCCGTCGTCGTTCCGGTCCATGGCTCGGAGCAGATCTCGTTCGTCTACGTCGGCGACCGCTGGTTCCAGGACGATCTGTTCCACTCCGCGCCGGTCTGGCTCCAATTGCACCTCCGCGACGGTGCGGCGGAGCTCGAATGGCGTGACGCGTGGGCCATCGACCCGGCCACCGGGGCCTTTTACTGAGGCATGGCGCCTCTTCCCAACTCCCATGCAAGGAACAACAGGTGGAGGAAATCCCTCTGGACCCCGGGCATCCGCTCGGCTCTCTCGCAGCGCTCCTGAAGCCCCATCGCGCCAGGCTCCTGCTCTCCGTTCTGGTGTTCGCCGTGAAGGACTGCCCCCTGTGGCTGCTCCCCCTCGTGACCAGTGCGGCGGTGGACATCGTGGTCAAGCGCGGGGCGCCGTCGTCCCTCGGCTGGCTGTCCCTGGCTGCCGTGGCGCTGCTCCTGCAGAACTACCCCATGCACCTGCTCTTCACGAGGCTGTTCATGGGCAGCGTGCGCTCCGTGGGGGCGCGCCTGCGGAACTTGCTCGCGCGGCGCCTTCAGGTGCTTTCGATGGACTACCACGCCCGTTCGAGCGCGTCGGTCACCCAGAGCAAGATCGTCAGGGATGTCGAGAACATCGAGCTCATGCTCTCCCAGGCAGGAAGCCCAGCGCTGTCGGCCTTCTTCGTCTTCGCCGGTGCCATCGTCACCACGGCGGTCAGCGTTCCTCAGTTCCTTCCGGTCTTCGCCCTCTCGGTGCCGTGCGGGGTCGCCGTGTGGTGGCTTATGCGTCGAGGCGTACGGCGCCGGAACGAGGAATTCCGCCGAGACCTGGAGGCCTTCTCGGCGCGTGTGGGGGAGATGGCGGCTCTGATCCCCGTCACGCGAGCGCATGGCCTGGAGGAGGTGGCGGTGGGCCGTGTCAGGGAGGCCGCCGATAGGGTCCGTGAACGAGGCGTGAGCCTCGATATGCTCAACGGCCGCTTCGGCGCGGCGAGCTGGGTCACCATGCAGATCCTCTCGGTGGGCTGTCTGCTCGTCGCGGCGGCCCTTGCGCTGCTCGGCCTGGCCCCCATGACCCCCGGGCAGGTGGTGCTGTTGAGCACCTACTTCTCCGCGCTCACGGGGGCCGTGACGACGGTCCTGAGCTTGGTCCCGCTCGTCACCCGCGGTGCGGAGTCGATCCGGTCCGCCGCGGAGATTATGCAGGATCCAGACCTCGAGCGGAACGACGGAAAGCTCGCGGCCGGCCCGATCTCGGGCCGGATCGAGCTGAGACGGATCTCGGCGTCCTATCCGGGAGCCGAGAAGGCCGCACTCGTCGACGTCAGCCTTGCCGTAGAACCCGGCCAGACCGTGGCCTTCGTCGGCCCGTCAGGCTCGGGCAAGTCGACGCTCATGAACACGATCCTCGGGTTCGTCAGACCGCGGAGCGGCCGCGTCATCCTCGACGGACGGGATCTGGCCGAGTACGACCTGCGCACCGTTCGGCGCCAGATCTCGGTGGTTCCGCAGGAATCGGTGCTCTTCGCGGGGACCGTCTTCGAGAATGTCACCTACGGGCTCGGCTCAATGGGCCACGACCGCGTGCGGCAGGCGCTTGCCGACGCCAACGCGCTCGACTTCGTCGAAGCTCTGCCAGAGGGGTGGGACACCATGCTGGGCGAGCGCGGAGCCAAGCTCTCCGGCGGGCAGAGGCAGCGGCTCTCGCTCGCACGGGCCCTGATCCGGGATCCACGGATCCTCATCCTCGACGAGGCCACGAGTGCCCTGGATTCCGAGTCTGAGAGCCACATCCAGGCAGCCCTCGAAGGACTCAGGCGAAGCCGCACGACTCTCGTCGTGGCGCATCGCCTCTCGACCGTGAGGGGCGCCGACCGGATTGTGGTGATGGAGCGCGGACGCGTGGCGGAGGAAGGGACCCACAGCGAGCTGCTCGCCCTGGGCGGGCGCTACGCAAGAGCCTGGAACCTTCAGCAGGGCGGCGTACGTCAGAAAGCCCCCGGGGAAACATAGGCGAATCTGTTGACGTTCACACCCGCCTGTGTAACGATACAAACGTCTCTCTGAACCCTTCGAAGCGTTCCGGAACATCCCTCCAATTTATCGATACACCATCGAGAATTATCTCCCCAGACACGTAGGAAGGAAGGTGGGGCCATCAACGCCATCAGGGCCTGGTTCGGCCAGAGCCCCACTCTGCTTGTGAATGAGAGCAATAGCACTCTGGCCGCTCGCCTTCCTCGGCTACGTCAACGAAAGGGGATTCCCTCTGAACAACCTCATCGCGGCTGGATCGATCCTGTCCGTGATATCTGTGGTTCCCGTGTTCTTCTTCGTCCAGCGGCGCTACACGCAGAATTTCAGCGCAGCCGGTATCAAGTAGCGCGAACAGGAGACCCTCGATGGTGACCATGTCCGATGTTGCACGGCTGGCGGGCGTCTCGACGATGACCGTCTCGAACGTCATCAACGGCCGCCGTTCGGTCAGCCAGGACCTGCGTCGGCGCGTGCTCGACGCAGTCCGGGAGACCGGCTACACGATGAACCGCTCGGCCAGAACCCTGCGGACCGGGACGACCGGAGTGATCGGGCTCGCTGTTCCTTCGCTCGACCACATGTACTTCGCCGAGCTGGGCAGCAGGGTGATCGCCAAAGCGGCCGAGCTGGGGTACCGGGTGGCCGTGCAACAGACGGGAGCCCACATCGAGGGCGAAATCGACGCCGTGGCGATGTCCCACACGTTGGACTGCGACGGGCTGATTCTCTCCGCCATTGAGATCGGCCCCGAGGAAGCAGCCCTGCTCAACCGGTCGATCCCCTTGGTCCTCCTGGGCGAGAGGCTCTATGGCGAGGCGGTGGACCACGTTGCTATGCCGAACGTCGAAGGCACCAGAGCGGCCACCGTGCACCTCGTGGAGCAGGGCTGTCGGCGCATTGCCTGGGCCAGCAACGCCGTCCCCGAAGACGATCAGCACAACGTGGTCATCGACCGCTTGCTCGGGTACCGCCGAGGCCTCGCGGACGCCGGATTGCGCGAGGACCCCGAGCTGCTGGTCCCGGTCGACCAACCGACCATGGCGGATGCGGCCGCGGGCATCGCGCAGATGGTGCGCGACGGCGTCGAGTTCGACGGCGTCGTGGCAGTCACCGATGCGGTTGCCTTCGGCGTCATGCGAGGCCTTGCCAACGCGGGGCTCCGGGTGCCGCAGGACGTGCGCGTCATCGGTTTCGACGATGTGCAGCACGCCCAATTCTCAGTCCCCTCCCTGTCCACCATCGCCCCTGACCACGACTGGATGGTCACCACCGCCCTCACGCTCCTCTCGGAGCGCATCAAGGACCATTCCCCCCGCCCCGGCCGCGAGCTCGTGGCCCCCTTCCGGCTCGTCGCCCGGGAATCAACCGCATAACCACCCAACGACTCTTGGAGAACGCCACTATGGCTTCAACGCCTTGCCATCGACTCATCGTCAACCTCGACATCGCGGGCCCCACGATCAGCCGGCATCTCTACGGCCACTTCGCCGAGCACCTCGGCCGATGCATCTACGGCGGGTTCTGGGTCGGAGAGGACAGCGACATCCCGAACACCCGCGGCATCCGCAACGACGTCGTGGCCGCCCTGCGGGAGCTGAACATCCCCAACCTGCGCTGGCCCGGCGGGTGCTTCGCCGACGAGTACCACTGGCGGGACGGCATCGGCCCGCGTGATCAGCGCCCACGCATGGTCAACTCGCACTGGGGCGATGTCGTCGAGGACAACTCCTTCGGCACCCATGAGTTCATGGACCTCTGCGAGCTCCTCGGCGCCGAGGCCTACGTCAACGGCAACGTCGGCTCGGGCACCGTGCGCGAGATGAGCGAGTGGATCGAGTACCTCACACGCGACGACGATTCGCCGATGGCGGCGCTGCGGCGCGCCAACGGGCAGGACGAGCCGTGGAAGGTCCCGTTCTTCGGCATCGGCAACGAGCCCTGGGGATGTGGTGGGCACCTGCGTGCCGAGGCTTACGCCGACCTGGCGAGGCAATACAGCACGTACGTCCGTAACCACAACGGCAACGACGTCTACCGGATCGCGGCCGGGGCCAATGCCGACGACGTGGCGTGGACGAAGGCGCTCATGGAGGGGCTCGTCCGCCCGGGCGGACCCGACAGCAAGGGCTGGCCCTACCAGGGCATCTCGCTGCACTACTACACGATGTCCGGCACGTGGTCGGCGAAGGGCTCCGCGACCGAGTTCAGCGACGACGAATACTGGAAGACCATCAAGGCCGCCCAGCACATCGAGACCCTGCTGACAGCGCATTCGACCATGATGGACGTCTACGACCCGCACAAGTCGGTCGGCCTCATCCTCGACGAGTGGGGCACATGGTGGGACGTCGAGCCCGGCACCAACCCTGGATTCCTGTACCAGCAGAACACGGTCCGAGACGCCCTCGTCGCCGCCATCCACTTCGACTCGTTCCACCGGCACGCCGACCGGCTCGCCATGGCGAACATCGCCCAGGCCGTCAACGTCCTCCAGGCCATGCTGCTCACGGATCCGGAGTCCGGCGCCCTCGTGAAGACGCCGACGTTCCACGTCTTCGCCATGAACGCCGACCATCAGGACGCGCTCGCCCTTCACACACACTTCGCGACCGACGCGGCGCACCGCCATGAGGACGCCGCGCTGCCGACCCTCACGGCGTCGGCGAGCACGAAGGACGGCGAGGTGCTCGTCTCCCTCGCCAACCTGGAGCTCGAGGAGGAACGCGAGCTCGTGCTCGACTTCCGTGGCAGCGGCTTCGAGATCGGGGAGTCTCTCGTGCTCGCTGGCGACAGCGCGGCGTCATTCAACGCCCCGAAGCACCCCGACGCCGTCGCGCCCCGACCGCTCAAGGTCCGCGAGCTCGAAGACGGTCAGTTCGTGCTTGTGCTGCCACCCCATTCCTTCGCCACGGTGCGCGGCCAGGTGCTCGATGCCGCCCCGGCAGCCTCGGCAGCCGCCGGTGCCGCCGTCGTCGCGAGCGAGAGCAAGCCCTGCCTCAACTGCTGAATCGGTGTCGCTGGGTGTCCCTCGCGCTCGGCGGGACGCCCAGCGACCCCTATTGTTCTACCAAGGAGCAGGAACCCTGATGACTCTCGCCTTCCAGACCCCGGCCGCAGTCCGCCTGCTGCCGGGAGACTTCGACCATGCGCAGCGAGTGAACCTCGAAGCGCTGCTGCGGCTGGACCCCGATCGGCTCCTGGCGCCCTTCAGGAGCGAAGCTGGCCTCGCCGCCGTCGCCGAAGCCTATGGAGGCTGGGAAGCGTCCGGGCTTGGGGGACACACTGCGGGGCACGTCCTATCGGCTCTCGCCCTGGCGATCCCCAGCACCGGCGACCCGCGCGCCGTCCGCATGCTCGAACGCCTGCTCATCGGCCTGCACGAGGCACAGATCGCCGGGGGCACCGGCTACCTCGGCGGGGTGAGTTCCGGCGTCGAGCTCTGGGAAGAGCTCATGGGCGGCACCATCGACGCATCGCCTTTCGAGCTCAACGGCCGATGGGTGCCCCTCTACAACCTGCACAAGACAGTCGCGGGCCTCATCGACGTCGCGGAGCACCTTCCGGGCCGGCTCGCGGACCAGCTGCTCGACGGATTCGGGGAGTGGTGGCTGCACACCTGCGCGCAGCTGGACCAAGAGGCCCTTGAACGCATCTTGGTCACCGAATTCGGCGGCCTCACCGAGTCCTTCGCGCGCCTGGCGCTACTCCGGCACGATGAGCGCTACCTGCGGCTGGCAGTGCGCTTCGCACACTCGGAGCTGCTCGGTCGCCTTGAGCGCTTGGGCGACGACGACGCGGACCGGCTGGCTGGCCTGCATGCCAACACCCAGATCCCTGTCGTGGTGGGCTACGCCACGATCGAGCGGACCGCGCGTGCGCTGGACGCCCGCGACGAGGACATCCTGCGCATCGGCACGGCCGCGCGGGCCTTCTTCGACGAGGTGGCTTACCGGCACAGCACGGCGATCGGGGGCCATGGCGTCAAGGAGCACTTCCATTCCCGCGACGACTTCGGCCCGCTGTTCCTTGCCCGCGAGGGGCCCGAGAGCTGCAACACCTACAACATGGTCAAGCTCGCAGCGGAGCTCTACCTGCTCACCGAGGACCCCAAGTACTTGGACTTCCTCGAAGTCGCGCAGTGCAGCCACGTCCTCTCCACCCAGCATCCCGGGCACGGCGGGCTCGTGTACTTCACCTCGCACCGTCCGGGCCACTACCGCGTGTATTCGCCCGAGCAGGACGGCTTCTGGTGCTGCATGGGCTCGGGCTTCGAGGCGCACGCCCGCCACGGTGCGCATGTCTACGCCACGACAGGCGACGAACTGCGGGTCGCCTGGCTCCTGGCGAGCGAACTGCGCTGGGAGGAATTCGGCGTCGTTGTGCGGATCGACTCCGGTTGGCCAGGAGGAGGCGGCGCCCAGCTCCGCGTGGAGGCCGCCGAACCCGCCACCTTCACGCTCGCAGTGCGGATCCCGCCGTGGGCGGCCGGGGCAGAGGCGTGTCTCACCGACGGCACGGCAGTCGACGACGACGGCGCAGGCTGGTGGCGCGTGCGGCGCACCTGGACAGGAACGGAGGTGATGAGCCTTTCCCTGGGCAGGACGGTCCAGGCCGTCCCAGCCCCGGACGGCTCCCGGTGGGCGTGGCTCCAGCACGGGCCAACGGTGCTCGCCCAGGTGATCCCGGACCGCACGCTCGGGTACCGCGCGACGAGCGCCAGAACGGCGCACATCGCGTCCGGGCCGCTGCGCCCATTGGCCGAGATGCCCGTGATCGATACTTCACGGCTTGAGGCCCAAGCCCTCGAGGGGGGCTCGGTGGCGATCCGCGCCGCCGACGGGACACGCCTTGAACTCAAGCCCCTGCACCGGATCCACGACTCCCGGTACAGGATCTCGTGGCCGATCTCCCGCGGGCACCACGCGGCCGCGGAGGTCCGGAGCAGGCTCGAGGATCTCGATCGGGCCTGCACGGGGCTCGAAGCCCGCGTCGTGGATGGCGTCGCGTTCGGGGAGCAGCAGCCCGAAAGCGACCACGAGGTCGTCGCGCCGGGTGCGGAGCGCGGCACCACTGAGGATGGGTTGAAGTGGCTTCGCCCAGCAGGCTCCCTGTCGCTCGTGCTGCGCGACTGGGAGGCGGTCGCCAAGAGCCTGCGCCTCGAATGGCTTCCCGACGACGACGGCGAGCCCGCCTTCCTCCTGGGCCGGGACGCCGTCGTCGCCCTGGACGGCGCGACCACCTGGGAGGTGCCGTTGACCGCGGACGGCGAGGCGGAGACCCGGATCACTCTGGCTGCCGTGGACGGCCGCCCCATGCCTCGACTGCGCCGCATCCTGCTCCTGACGGATGCCGCCGACACACCTGTCCCCGCGCCATGACCGCTGGATAACAAGCCACAACCGATGAAGGAGTGACGTGGCGTCTCTGATCATGCCTGGACGCCCGCCGATGGGATGTAGGGGTGGGGACACGGTCGTCGTGGGCATCGACTAGGCGGACCCCAGGGCCCGGACGCACGGCTGCAACGAGGACGCGCCGCTCGAGATGGACCCGTTCGGGCGCTTGCTGCGAGCTCCCGCCAGGTTTCCAAGTGCCGTGGGCGGGAAGGGAATCGGGCCTCTCGCGGAACGGATCCATGCCTTGGGGCTGAAATTCGGGATCCACGTGATGCGGGGGATTCCCCGAAGGGCGGCGACTCGGAATCCCCGGTCCTGGGGACGTTGTCGTACGCGCGTGACGTCGCGGACGCCGGGAACGTGGGCGAGTGGAACCCCGACATGCTCGGCCTCGATCATGCGTGCCTGCCAACCAGGCCTACTACGACTCCCTGCTCGCGCTCTACGCAGAATGGGGCGTTGACTTCATCAAGGCCGACGACATGCCCTGGCCCTAGAGGACCGATATCGAGGCGTTGGCGTCTTCGATCAGGCGATGCGGCCGCGAGATCTTCCTCAGCCTGTCCCCGGGACGCGCTCTCTCGCTCACACGCCTCGACCATCTGCGCGAGCACGCCACCATGTTCGCAGACTGAACCCGCCCTGGAACAACGGCAGTCCACAGGACTTCGATCTTGTCCCAAACTGACACGCTGGTCCTCTCGCTTGAACTGAGCGTTGCCCTGAACCCGTAAGTTCGGTATCGTCGGCCGCGCGGATAACGTTTGCCTCTGGCGACGCGTCCCACACATCACCCTCAACGGAGAAGGTAGGGATCATGAGCCAATCGCACGTCGCCTCCCGACGTTCCCATTTGCTCAAGAGGGCGCTCGCCCTCGGAGCGGCGCTCGGCATTGCGCTCAGCCCGCTGCCGCAGCCAATGGCGCACGCCGAGACCGTCTCGGGAACCTGCGATGTGCAGTTCCACCCGACCACGAGCGCGGAGGGCTTTGCGCACCCCGGGATTGGCCTCACTGAGCCCGTCATCCAGAACGTGCGCACCCAGCTTGCGGCCGGAGCGGAGCCGTGGGTTTCAGGTTTCGAAGCACTGAAGAGCTCGGCCGCCGCCGCGGAGAACGTCAAGCCGTCCAATGCCGGCGCCGATCCGACCAAGCCACGTACGACCGCGTTCAATTCGGGCACCCGGTTCCTGTTCGAGTCCGACGGGCTGAAGGCCTACACGCAGGCCGTCATGCACGTCCTCACGGGAAAGCAGGTCTACCGGGCCAACGCTCTGGCGATCATCCGCAACTGGGAGCAGATGGACCCGACCCAGTTCACGTATTACACCGATTCGCACATCCACAACGGCGTTCCGCTGTTCCGCATGGCCACCGCGGCCGAACTGCTGCGGTACACGAGCTGCGGCAGCGACCCGGCGCTCGTGCTGACCGACGCCGACGCCAAGGCCTTCAGCAACAATCTGATCCGGCCGGCAATCGCCACCTTCATGTCCTCGCCGGACCACTTTATGAATCAGCACAACTACCCGCTGCTGGGGTCGATGGCTGGATCGATCTTCATGGACGATGCGGCGCTGTACCGGGAGAAGGTCGAATGGTTCACGGTGAACTCGACGGCCAAGGACCAGGGCTTCAACGGGTCCATCTCGCGTCTGGCCCGGTGGGTCGATAAGAACGACAAGACCGGCGAACCGATCCCTAACCCGCATGTTCAGCAAGTAGAAATGGGCCGTGATCAAGCCCATGGCGGCGGCGATCTCACGAACTTTGCGGCTCTGGCCCGCATGATGCTGTCCCAGGGCACCAAGGTGGATCCTGTTCAAGGAACGGTATCGACCGCAGCCAATGCTGTGGGACCGTACGAGTTCCTCGATGACCGGATCATCAAGGCTGCCGATTACTTCTGGCAGTTCATGTCCGGCCGCGATCCTGAGTGGACCCCGGTCGGGTACGCAATCTCTCCGGACGGCACGATCCGCGACACCTATAACCACATTGCCGATGGCTACCGTGGCCGGTACGCGACGGCGAGCTTCTGGGAGATGTACTACTACTACAAGTACACGCGCGGAGTGGACGTCGCGAAGATGGCTCCCTTCTTTGCTGAGGCTTACGCCAAGCGTCTGACCCCCCAGCAGATCGGCTGGGACGGTCACGACGGCGGCGGCGACTCGTGGATGTTCGCACCCGCTGCGGCGGCGGGCGAAGCGGCGGCGAAGCCGAACGCCAACCCCAACATCCTCGAGGTCGAGCAGCATTACACGCACCTCGCCGGCGACGTCACTACGGGCGACGGCTTTGTGACCATGGCCGGCGGGTCGAAGATCGCCTACCTCAGCGGTGCGAACAACAACCCGCAGCAGGGCTTCCGCGTGCGCACGCACGGCTCGGCCGTCATTCATCTCGGCTCCGTGAGCCACAACAACACCGTGCGGCGCGACACCGATATCACGGTGCCTGACACCCACGGTGAATGGCGCTATGTCACAGCGACACGATCCATGGGCGACATCCTGTACATCGAGACCGAGGGCGCTACTGTCGACCTCGATCACATCGACATCAACGCTCAGGCAGACCTGCACGGCCCGACCTTCCCGGCGAACGCTGCCAAGCGGATCGTCGGGTGGAAGGGTGCTGACCTCGACATCAACCTCGCGGCCACCGGCCCGGGTGCCGTCACGTACAGTGCGACCGGACTGCCGGATGGCGCGAAGCTCGACGCCGCCACGGGCCACCTCAGGTGGAATGGCGAGAACTCGGGGACGATCACCCTCGCAGCTGATGACGGCACGAGCGTCGTCGCCCGCACGATCGTGCTCGACACCGCCAGCACTCGCGCCGCGGCTCTGGCGGTGGCGGGGAAGGACTACAAGCCGGACCTCGGCTATGAATCTGCAACCGACGCCGCGTTCGTCGCAGCACGAGATGCTGCCAAGAACCTACGGAAGGACTGCGCCGACGCTGAATACGAGGCCGCTTTGGCCGCTATGGTCGCCGCGGCCGACGGTCTGCGGCTCATCTCGCCGAAGTCAGCTCTTGACGGAAGCCTCGACTACCGGAATGTCCTGTTCTCCTCCACGGCGAAGGAACGCACACCCCTCCTGCTGGACGGTGATGAGCAGACCGGCACCGGATACTCCCAGGCTGTCAATCTGTCGCACATCTTCGATTTCGGCCCCGACTTCCGTGTCTCGGCCACCAAGTTCGGGTTCCAGAGCAACATCTTCGCCGACCGGCTTGCCAACTCAACGATGTACGGCTCGAACGATGGCGTCAACTGGACCCGGATCACACCGGGAGTCACTGCGTTCACTCAGGACTACAACACCCTTGATGTGGCACCGGAGTTCGTGGACACGCAGTTCCGGTACTTCAAGGTCCAAATGGTCAAGGCGCTGCCCGACGTGCTGTACGGCATCGTCCGCGGGCTGTTCGAGATGACCGAGTTCCACATCTACGGCGAACGCCACGAGATCGGGAACCAGATCGCCTCGGCCGTGATTACGTCCACCGATGCCGTCGCCGGAAAGGTGTCGATTGGCGATACCGTCAACGTCGCCGTCACCACGAGGAAGGCGGTTCAGTCCGTCACAGTCAACGTCATGGGCATCCAGAAGGCTGCCACGTCGAGCGACGGTATCAACTGGATGGCCCCTGTCGTTCTTGACGGCGTCGCAGCCGGCCCTGTTTCGCTCAGCGTCGACTACACCTACGGCGATAAGGCCGGTCCCACCCTGTACGGCACCACCGACGGAAATAACCTGTTTGTCGGAGGTAACCGGGACCAGCGCATCGATGTGGCACATCTCGCGAAGGTCATCGCGTCGTCTCCTCAACTGGCCGCTAGCAACCCGCTACCTGCAGACCAGGTGGGGTACCTGATGTTCGACAACGATGCGACGACCTTCACGGATCTCCAGTCGGCCTCGGCCTACTACACTCTCGATTTCGGTGCCGGAAAGTCGGTCCAGCTCAATGATCTGTTCTTCCTTCCGCGAACCGGTCAGACGGTCCGGGCGAACGGCACCTTCGTGCAAGGGTCAAACGATGGCACAAGCTGGACGAACCTGAGCGAGCCGCTCTCGGGCACCAAGGATGGCGTGTGGACTGAGCGTTCTGTCACGGACGGCACCTCCTACCGCTATTTCAAGGTGACGAATGCGAGTAACTGGCGTGGCGACATGGCGGAGCTCCAGCTCTACGGAACGCTCCGATAAGAAAGCTGCGTCCTAACGCTGAACGGTCGCGGTAGCCCGCGACGAGAGGGGGATCGTGCTCATGCCTGGTCCCCCTCTCGTCGTGTCTTGACCGTCTTCTGAACCTCTGTCACGGTCCACATTCGACGTTGACAGGGTGACGACAGTCACAGCATGATTGGATGACGTTATCCATTCGGGGTGTCGAGTGGGACTTACGTGGTATCGATCCGCACACCATGGTGGGTGTGGATCACGAAGGAGTGATTCATGCGATCTCGAAATCGA
Organism: Sinomonas terricola; assembly: GCF_034931225.1. Taxonomy (NCBI): domain Bacteria; kingdom Bacillati; phylum Actinomycetota; class Actinomycetes; order Micrococcales; family Micrococcaceae; genus Sinomonas; species Sinomonas terricola. Next base: position 123,108 of record NZ_JAYGGQ010000007.1, on the reverse strand, counting down.
CGGGCTCTTGCCCTCGCCGCCAGCCTTGCGGCTGCTGCGCTCTTGAGTGCTTGCTCCGCTGGCGCCGGCTCGGCCCCTGCAGCAACCGGGGCGAATTCAAGCGGTCCAGTCACAATAGACGTCTGGGGGTGGGATCCGATCACGAAGCAGGTCGCTGACGCCTTCAACAAGAGTCAGGACCAGGTCAAGGTCAATTACGTGCAGCAGGCGAGCAATACTGCCATGCAGACCAATTTCCGCAATGTGATGGAGTCCAAGAAGGACGTCCCGTGCCTCGCGCAGGGCTTCGCGCCGTTGGCGACCTCGCTCGTGAACGGATGGGCTCAGGACATCACTTCGTATATCAAGCCCATCGAAGACAAGTTTGGCGCCGGGGCGTTGGCTGGGGCAAAGCTCGGGGACAAGTACTATGGCATCCCCGGGGCCCCGAGCGCGCAGTTCATGATGGTCAACGCGAAGACACTGAAGGCCGGCGGTGTCGAGGCGCCGAAGACCTGGGAAGAGCTCATCAAGACGGGGAAGTCGCTTGCGCCTTCCGGGGTCAAGGTGATCAATCTCGCAGGTGAGGACCCCAGCGTGCTGGTCAATCTCGCGCAGCAGGCTGACGCCGAGTGGTTCAAGATCGACGGCGACAAATGGACCGTGAACCTGCATGGCAAGGAGACCTTGAAGGCAGCTGACGTCTTCCAGCAGATTGTCGACAACGGCCTGAACTCGACGCAGACTTACAAGGACCGCCCGGCGCTGTACTCGTACTTCGACAGTGGCAAGCTGGCGACGCTGCCGACGCAGTGGTGGTCTCTCCCTGGACTGCAGACCAACTTCAAGAATTCGCTCGGAGATTGGGAAGCCGTTCCTAACCCGCAGTTCGAGGGCGCGACGGGCGAACGGGTCCCCGGTCGGGGGTCGGCCTCGATCGTTCCGGTCGGGTGCGAGCACCCGGAGGCGGCGGTGAAATTCTCGACGTTCGCTTTGACTGACCCGAAGGGTATCGAGGCGTCCCGCAATAAGGACACAGGAACAGTCGGGATTCCGGCGGCGCTGAAGGACGTCTCGCAGTATACGGAGGCGGTGGTCCCCACCAAGCTCTTCGGCCAGTCGCCCAAGGAGGTCGGAAGGGTCATCGCCGATGCGCAGGCCAATGTGATCGGAGGGTTCGAGCTCGGACCTGACTACGATGCGTGGTTCCCGCAGTTGCAGGATCAGTGGGGCAAGGCCGTTGCCAAGCAGATCACGTTCAAGGATGCACTGGCGAATGTCGAGGCGTACATCGCGAACGATCTGAAGAGCAAGGGCATCGACTACACGATCGCGAAGTAGTCCGTTCGTCACATCAAGGAAGGAGACGCGGATGTCATCCGTCACAGACGTGCGCAAGCACGAACTCGACCCGGCGTCGAAACGGGTCAGACGTGAGAGATCCGCGTCTCCACGCCGTTCCTGGCGCACCGTGCAGCGACTCAAGGGAGCGTCCTTCACCTGGCCCTTCTTCGCGGGCTTCGCTCTGTTCACGCTGGTTCCGGTGGTGATGGCGCTCGGGCAGAGCCTGTTCACGACCAAGTCATCCGGCCTCGGATTCGGCGGAGCAAAGGTCACTTTCTCGGGTCTCGACAACTTCGCCCGCGGCCTGGCCGACGGGGTGTTCTGGGAGTCGATGCTCCGGGCTGGGAGCTACGCCGTGGTCGTGGTCCCGCTAACCCAGATTGTCAGCCTCACCCTCGCACTCCTGGTTGACGCCGTCACTCGCCGACTTGCGGGTCGTTTCCGGCTTTCGCTGCTTGTGCCGTACATGATCCCGGGCATCGTTGCGACGATGATCTGGATCTATCTGTACAGCCCGGTTGTGGGCCCGTTCCAACCGCTCTTTCGCCTGCTTCATCTCGACGTCAACTTCTTCGCGGGGTCGATGATCTGGGTATCCATCGGGAACCTACACATCTGGGGCAGCATCGGCTTCAACATGCTGATTCTCTACGGTTCGCTGCAGTCCGTTCCACGCGAGCTCTTCGACGCCGCACGCGTTGACGGCGCTTCTGAGCTGCGCATCGCACTGTCGATCAAAGTGCCATTCGTCCGCACGTCGCTCGTGCTGACGGGTCTTCTCGCGATCATTGGCACCTTGCAGATTTTCGCCGAGCCGGTGCTGTTCCGTTCGGTGTCGCCTGAGACGATCACGAAGGACTTCACCCCCGCCATGGTGATCTACAACCAGGCGTTCGAGGTTGGAAACCTCAACTATGCCGCAGCGCTGTCGATCATCCTTGCCGGAGTGGTCGGGATCGCCTCCGCTGTCATCTACCGCTTCACGAACAAGGTCGGGTCATGAGCCTCACACGCACAGATATCGAAACCGCGGGCACGACTCGAGAGATCATCATGCCGGCGCCGACGGATCTCCGCGCAGCACGTCGCAGGCGGCGCGGCATCGCGCGCGGCGAGGAGTCCGGCGGCGTCGCCGCCCGCGGCGCGTCGAAGTGGTTCGTCCTTACCGGCCTCATCCTGTTCACGATCTACTCCATCGGTCCGGCGTGGTGGCTGATCGTCTCCGCCACCAAGTCCCGAGAGCAGCTGTACACCACCAACGGTCTGTGGTTCGCGGACTTCCGCCTGATCGACAACATCGTTGAACTCTTCAAGTATGAGAACGGTTCTTTCGGTCTTTGGCTGTGGAATTCGGTCCTCTACGCAACTGCTGGGTCAATCGGTCAGACGATCATCGCGCTGGCCGCCGGCTACGGTCTGGCAATGTACCAGTACAGGGGCAAGGGAACCTCGATGGCGTTCGTTATCGGATCCTTCCTCATTCCAGGTGCACTTCTCACGGTCCCGTCCTACTTGCTGTTCGTGCAGCTGGGGCTGTTCGACACCATCTGGTCGATGATCATCCCCGCATTTTTCGGCCCCTTTTCCGTCTACCTGGCCAAGGTGTATGCGGAAGGTGCAGTGCCCCAGGAGCTCTTGGAAGCGGCCCGAATTGATGGTGCTGGCGAGTACCGCACTTTCTTCAGCATTGGACTGCGGCTGCTTACTACTGCCGGTGCCACCATCTTCCTGCTGCACTTCGTCGCCGCCTGGAACTCGTTCTATGGACCATTGATCATGCTCCGCGATCGCAATCTGTGGCCGGTCATGCTGGGGCTCTACTCCTGGCTCGGTCGGGGAACCGACTCCGAGGTGGACGTCACGACGCTCGTGATCACAGGTTCGCTCGTGGCGACAATTCCGATGGTGCTCCTCTTGGTCGCCATGCAGCGGTATTGGCGTGCAGGTGTGACGATGGGAAGCCTGAAATGACCGTGTTTGATGAACGGGTGGCACTGGCCGATGACGCCGGGGATGTAAGCACGGCTAATAGGGGAGGCGATGAAGCCGGGCAGCCGGCTCCGCTTCTCGCTGAAGTGCACTGGTCGGCAGAGCAACCGCTCTCCTTGGTCTCCCTTGACGGCGTCGGCCTTCTCGGGCGACACGGCGTGCCGCTTGTCGAGGTGTTCACGGCGCGCGAGCAACGTGCGCGGACGAGCCAGGCCTACGTGCGCTCCGCCGTTGGAGCCCGGCTACGGGTGAAGAGCATCGCCGCAGCAGACGATCCGGGCGTACGACGTCTGATCGTCGATCAGCATGACGAGATCTCCGGCCTCTCCGTGAAGACCACCCTGAGCCGTCCCGTCGGGATCAACGCGATGCGCGTCGAAACGCTGCTGTGCAACACCTCCGACCAGCCTCTGACCGTCACCGCGATCGCCACGTCCTTCGGTATCGCACGGACCGAGCGTCTCGACGGCATCCTCTTGGGAACGGCTGCGAGCGAATGGCTCGGGGAGAACCGCTGGCGCGAACGTCCGCTCGCTGGCGTTCTCCCGTACCTCGACCTGGCTTTGCATGACCAGGACGCGCGTGGGCATCACAGCATCACCAGTCACGGTGGATGGTCCAGCGGTGAGCATCTTCCGGCAGGGTATCTCCTCGATGGCCGCTCGGGAGAGGCGGTCGCCTGGCAGGTCGAGACGAGTGCCGGGTGGCACATGGACTTCTCCGGCACGCGCGAAGGCGCCGTCCTGTCGCTCCTGGGGCCGGCGGACCTCGAACATCATTTCGCCCATAGGCTCGCTCCCGGTGCGACGTTCGAGGCCGTTCCGGTCGCCATCGCCGTCTCAGAGTACGGTCGCGACGACGCGCTCGGGCAGCTGACGGCGTACCGTCGCTGGTTGCGGGACGAAGACCCGCGGGGCGACGATCTGCCCGTCATCTACAACGACTTCATGAACACGCTCATGGGTCAGCCCACGACGGAAGCGCTCCTGCCGCTTATCCGGGAAGCTGCGGCGGCGGGCGCGGAGGTGTTCTGCATCGACGCCGGATGGTTCGCTGATCCTGAGATCGGCGACTGGTGGGACACCATCGGCGAATGGACCGAAGCGCCTGGCCGCTTCACGGGCGGCTTGCGCGCCGTCATTGACGAGATCCACCGTCTTGGCATGCGATCCGGCATCTGGCTTGAACCCGAGATCGTCGGTGCTCGGAGCCCGCTGGCCGGTGAGCTTCCCGAGGAAGGGTTCTTCCAGCGATTCGGACAGCGTGTCCGAGAGCATGACCGCTACCACCTCGATCTGCGCCATCCCGCGGTGCGCAGCCATCTCGATCGCGTCATCGATCGTCTCGTCGCCGATCTTGGCGTGTCGTACTTCAAGTTCGATTACAACATCAATCCAGGTGCGGGCACGGAGTGGCGGGCGGCCGGGGCCGGCGACGGGCTGCTCGCGCATACGCGCGCACTCCGTGACTGGCTGGCGGGGATCGGTGAGCGGCATCCGCAGGTGCTCATCGAGAACTGCAGCTCCGGGGCGATGCGGGCCGACTACTCGCTCCTGTCCGTAACCCACCTTCAGTCGACGAGCGACCAGCAGGACTTCCGCCTGTACCCGCCGATCGCGGCATCGGCACCCGCGCACGTCGTTCCGGAGCAGTGCGGCAACTGGGCCTATCCGGCCGCGGACATGACGCCGGAGGAGACGGCGTTCACCCTTGTCACCGGGCTCAGCGGCCGGCTCTATCTCTCCGGCTTCCTCGATGAGCTTTCCCCTGCGCAGCGTGCGCTGGTGCATGAGGCCGTCGCCGTGCATCGACGAGATCGGCACCTGCTGCGATCGGCGATCCCGTTCTGGCCGCTCGGTCTGCCGGCGTGGAACGATCCGGTCGTGTGCCTGGGGCTCCGCCACACGGACGCAACGACGCTTTACATCTGGGATCGCGGCGCGGATCCGGCAGAGCTGTTGATCCCGGGAGTGCGCGGGACCGTGTCGATCAGCTATCCGAGCCACGCACCGGCGTGGTCAATGGACTCGCGGCCCGACGGACTCGCCGTGCGCACACTGCCCGGACTGACGGCCCGGGTGATCACCGTGGCGGGGGAGATCTGATGCCGGGCGTAAAGGCCGTCTTCGCCATGGCGCCCGAGATGGTGCCGTTCATCTTCGGCGAGAGCGAGATCCGCCGGTTGCGCGAACTGGTCGAGCTCGACCCGCAACGCATCCTCGCCTGGGAGGAGGGGCGTGAACCCGAACTCGGGAGCCTCGCAGACGTGGAGCTGCTGCTCAGCGGGTGGGGCGCGCCGTTCCTCGGCGCGCCGCAGCTCGACCGTCTGCCCGCTCTGCGCGCCGTGGTGCACTGGGGTGGGGGCATCGGGTTCCTCGATCAGAGCGCGCGCGAACGCGGAATCGAAGTGTCGTCCGCCCGCGCGGCCAACGGTATCCCGGTCGCGGAGTTCACCGTGGCAATGATCACCCTGGCCGCCAAGGACGCCCTCTGGGTCTCGCGACAGTACTGCCGCGAGCAACGGCATATCGACCGCGAGGCCGAGCTGCCACACACCGGCCTGTATGGCACCACGGTGGGCTTGGTCGGGGCATCGACCATCGGGATGTTGGTCATCGAGCAGCTCCGCGACCGAGACGTCGAGGTTCTCGTCTACGACCCGTACCTCACGGAAGCGGCCGCGTCGAGCCTGAGGGTCGAAATCGTCCGCGACCTCGAGGACCTTGCCCGGCGCAGCACCGTGCTGTCTCTGCATGCGCCGGTGACCCCCCAGACGGAGGGGATGATCACGCGTCGGGTGCTCGCCGCCCTGCCGGACGGGGCGATTCTCGTGAACACGGCCAGAGGGATCCTGGTCGACCAGGACGCCCTGGTCGAGGAGCTCGCCGCGAACCGGATCCGGGCGATCCTCGACGTCACCGAACCGGAGGTGCTGCCGGAGGGGCACCCGTTGTACTCCCTGCCGAACGTCTTCCTCACCCCCCACCTCGCCGGATCCACCGGTGTCGAACTGCGGAGGCTCGGCCACGCGGCGCTGGCCGAAGTTGAGCGATACGTTGCGGGCGTCCCGTTCGCCCACCCGTTCCCCTTTCCTGACCCATCAACCTAGACGGAGCGGAACACCGAAGTGACTCCGATATCAACCATGACCGTGCCCGCACGCCAAACACCAGGGATCACATGGGAACCCGCTGGCCTGCGTCTTCGGTTCGAGTACCAGGACGACCGCCCGGTTCGTGTCGTTGACTGGTCGACCGGTGCGAGGACCAATCGCTGGTGGCGCCGTCGGCGATCGTCGACGTGCAGCCGATCGCACTCATGTGCGGTAACAAATAGCCGGGTACAACTTTGAGGCGGCGGCTGATAGGTAACGGGAACGGCTTGCAGTTCGATTCGGGTCGCGGGCCGCTCCGCCGGTCGCGGCTTGGACAGCGCATCCGCGGCGGCGGCGTCGTGCTGATCAGATAGCCGGCTCGCGCTGATAGCAGCCACCTTGGCAGAAAGAGACGATGCGATGACGTCTAGGAGAGAGTACGTGGGATATCTCTACGTCCATTTCAAGCGTGAATCGGAGGAGGGAGAGCAGATCCACTTCGCGTTGAGCGAAGGGAACGACCCACTTCACTTCCACGACCTCAACGGCGGCCGACCAGTGGTCCGCTCTGCCGTCGGTCAGGGCGGAGTACGCGACCCCCACGTCGTCCAGTCGCCCGTCGACGGTCGGTACTACCTGGTCGCGACGGATCTGCGACTGTACGACAGCCTGGACTGGGACCGCCATCTGCGCTGGGGGAGTCGCTCGATCGTGGTCTGGGAGTCGATGGATCTGGTGCATTGGGGGGAAGGCCGGCTGGTGGAGGTCGCTCCGATCGAGGCCGGGAACGCCTGGGCGCCCGAGTCTGTCTGGGATCCTGAGAAGAACGCCTTTCTCGTCCACTGGTCTTCGACGCTATACGACGACGAACGGCACGAGGGGCAGAGCTATAACCGGATCATGTATGCGGCGACTCGGGACTTCCGTGAGTTCTCGGAGCCGCGTGTGTGGATCGATCGAGGATGGTCGACGATCGATGCCACCGTGATCGAGCACGGCAGCCGCTATTACCGCTTTCTCAAGGACGAACGAGCCCGTGGAGGGAAGGCGCCCCAGGGTAAATCCATCTTCTCTGAGTACGCCGATACCCTGACCACCGCTGAGTGGACTCCTCTTGCCGAGGGCATCGGTCTCGACGCCATCAGCCAGGGCGAGGGCCCGCTGGTCTACAAATCGAACACTGAGGAGAAGTGGTTCCTCTGGATCGATGAATTCACGCCGGAGCGTCGCTACGTCCCCTTCGAGACGACGGATCTGGAGGCCGGCTGGTGGACTCCGGCGAAGAGTTTCCGTCTGCCTGAGCATCCTTGTCACGGGGTCGTGCTGCCTCTTACCGCAGAGCGGTATGACGGGCTCCGTATGGCCTGGGACATGTGATCCGTCGCAACAAGGAACAAAAATGACTCAGGACGAATCCTCGTCGAGCGAGCGCAATGCCTGGCATCGTCCCGATCGTGCCGGCGCGATCTCGGACTCGGCGAGCGTCGATGACGCTGCGACGATCGTCGTCACCGAGCCCGCGGCGTGTTTCACTGACGCCTTCCTCCTCGGCAACGGCTCCTTTGGGGCCACTGTCTACGGGGGGCGTTGCATCGAGACCTTCGATCTCAACCTCGACACGGTGTGGTCAGGGGGCCCCCTCCGGGACGAGGGAGACGTGGCGGACCCCGCGGTCGTCGACGAGCTTCGTCGCGCGATCTCCGACGAGGATCACGTGCTCGCGGATCGGCTGGCGCGACGCCTCCAATCGTCCCGCTGGACTCAGTCTTATGAGCCAGTGGGCAGGCTCTCCTGGACCTGGGGGGATCCGTCCGAGAACGGTCGCTATCAGAGGCTCCTCGATCTCGCGTCCGCCGAGGCGCGCGTCGAGAACGGCGGCCGACACCTGACGGCGTTCGTCAGTGCGCCGGACAAGGTGCTCGTCGCCGAGACGACGGCGGACGTCGGCGCGGCGTCCGCGGTGTTCACGAGTCCGCATCCCGTGCTGCGCGAGGAGAGGTTCATGACGGCCGGTGTCGAGTGGGTCGTCGCGGCGGGCCGTGCTCCCGCTCATGTGCCGCCGAACTACGTCACGACCGAGACGGTCCGTTACGGTGAAGAGCCCGTCGGGCCAGATGCCGTGGCATCCGCCGGGATGGGGTGGGCGGTCGTGGCCGCGATCGTTCCCGGCGCAGCCGGAGGCGCCCGGCTTATCGCGGCGGTGGCGAGCGGATTCCGCGGCTACCGTGAGCCGGTCAGCATCGATCTGGACGCCCTCACCGCCGAGGCTCGTGCGCTCGTCGAGGAGGCGCTGGCGGCACCGCGCTCCGAGTTGATCGCTCGGCATCGCGCTGACTATGCCCGCCTGTTCGACCGCGTGAAGCTGGATCTCACGCCCTCGGGATCAGCGTCGGCTGTTGCGGCGCAGAGATACTTCGATCTCGGGCGCTACCTGCTGATCTCCTCGTCCCGTCCCGGAACGCAAGCCGCGAATCTCCAGGGGATCTGGAACATCGATGTGCTCCCGGGCTGGAGCTCCAACTACACCACGAACATCAATGTTCAGATGAACTACTGGGGCGCCGAGGTTCTCGACCTCGGTGAGGTCGCACAGCCGCTGCATGCGCTCGTTTCGGAGCTGGCGGATGCCGGACGGGTCACCGCCCGTGGCCGCTACGGCGCGCGCGGTGCGGCTGCGCACCACAACACCGATATCTGGCGATTCAGCGCTCCTGTCAAAGGCGAACCCCAGTGGTCGAACTGGAGCATGGGCCTGTCCTGGTTGTGCGCGCTCCTCGGCGACAGACTCGACTATCGGTGGTCGGACGAGTTTGCCCGATGCCTCGCAGAGCCGGCTGTGCGAGCCGCGGCGGAGTTCGTCCTCGATCAGCTGGTCGAGGGCGAGGATCGACAGCTGCTCGTGAGTCCATCCACCTCTCCGGAGCACCCTTTCGTGCACCGAGGCGTTGTAGCCAGTGTGACGGCCGGTGCCACCATCGATCAGGAACTCGCGCATGACGTGCTCTCGAGATATCTGCAGATCGCCGGACGCCTCGCCATCGCAGGCGATCTGGTGAACCAAGTCCGTGCCGCGAAGGAGACTCTTCATCTGCCGGGAACCGACGCCGAGGGCCGCATCGAGGAGTGGCTGCCAGGCTACTCCGCGACCGAGCTGGACCATAGACATCTCTCGCACCTGTACGGGGCCTACCCGGGTTCGCGCCTCACCGTGACCAAGACGCCTGCTGCGTTCGAAGCAGTGCGGGCAGCGTTGAAGTCGCGACTCGAGCACGGCGGCGGGTACACGGGCTGGAGTCAGGCCTGGGTGCTGTGCTTGGCAGCCCGGCTCGGCGAGACGGAACTCGCGGAGCTGTCGCTGTCGCGTCTCCTCGGGGACCTGAGCTCGGTATCACTGTTGGATCTGCACCCACATCAGGACTGGCCCGGCGGGAACATCTTCCAGATCGATGGCAACTTCGGGGCGATCGCGGGTATCGCCGAGCTCCTCATGCAGAGCCACGACGGTGCCGTGTCCCTCCTGCCGACACTCCCGCCGAGCTGGGCAAGTGGCTCCGTTCGCGGTCTGCGAGCACGAGGCGGCATCACGGTCGACATCACCTGGGCGAACGGCGAACTGCAGGCCGCGGAGCTGAAGGCCTCCGTACCCGGACCGGTCGTCGTTGAATTGCCTGAGACGGTTCACGTCGAGCTGCTTGACGCAGATCACATGTCGGTGCCATTCGTGAGCGTCGCGAGCCCGAAAGGACGCCACCGCATCGAACTGACGGCGAGCGCGGGTGGGCACTACCGGCTCGTCCGTGGCCATGTCTGTCACGACGCGGGGTCAGTCCCGCGGAACCCTCGGGAGAGCGGTGAAGGCTGACACCCTTCGCCGCCCAAACGTCCGTCCATCAACAGAAGTAGATACTCATCCATGAGACGCGAACAACACCTCCTCAACGCCGGTTGGCAGTTCGCCTTCGGAGAGAACCCCGGCGCGGAACGCATGCCGCCCGCTGCGGATTGGTACGACGTCGGACTCCCGCATTCCTTCAGCCTCCCTGACTTCCGCGAGGAACGGTTCTACGTCGGATTCGGCTGCTACCGCCGCACGATCGACGCTCCGGAATCCTGGACGGGGGCATGGGTCGCTCTGGAGTTCCTCGGTGTGTTCCAGGTCGCTGACGTCTACCTGAACGGCGTGCACGTCGGCCGGCACGAAGGCGGCTACACGCCCTTCATCGTCGACATCTCCGACGCAGTTCGGGCGGGGGGCAACGAGCTCTTCGTGCGGGTCGACAACCGATGGAACCCCCGCATAGCGCCCCGCGGCGGCGACTACAGCTTCGCCGGCGGCATCTATCGCGATGTGAGTGTCCTTGTCGCGGACCGTGTACGCACCGACTGGCATGGCATCGGTGTGTCCACGCCGATCATCACGCCGGAGTCGGCCCAGCTCGCCGCGGCAGTGGACATCGCTAACGACGAGGACCAGCACACACTGGTGACCGTCCGCGCCGAGGTGCGCGACGCAGGCCACACCGTCGCGCATCTGTCTCACGCCGTTGCGGCCGTGCGCCCCGGCGGGTCGGCCAAGGTGCTGTTGAAGGGGAGCCTCGGCAGCCCGGTCCTCTGGGATCTCGATACGCCACACCTGTATGAGTTGGTCGTCACGGTGTCCGTGGACGGCGTCGTCCGGGACGAAGTGTCAACGAGATTCGGAGTACGGTCGATCGAGTTCACGATCGACCGCGGCTTCTTCCTCAACGGGCGTCACGTCGACTTGCACGGAGTGAACGTGCATCAGAACAGAGGCGGGTGGGGTGATGCTGGCACACGCGCTTCCATCCGCCGCGATGTCGAGTTGGTGAAGAACGCAGGGTTCAACATCATCCGCGGCTCCCACTATCCTCATCATCTCGCCTTCGCGGAGGAATGCGACCGGCAGGGCGTGCTGTTCTGGTCGGAGCTGCACTTCTGGGGCATCGGCGGCGAGAACGTGGAAGGGTACTGGTTCGCCTCGGCGTATCCGGTGAACGAAGCCGACGACGCGGATTTCGAAGAGAGCCTTCGCACCGCCCTGCGGGAGATGATCCGCACACAGCGCAACCATCCGAGCATCATCACCTGGAGCGTCGGAAACGAAGCATTCTTCTCAGAGGACGCGGTCATCGACAAGGCGAAGGCCCTGACGACCGAGCTGGTGTCGCTCGTGCATGAGTGGGATCCGACTCGCCCCGCCAGCGTCGGCGGTGCGCAGCGCAAGGGCTTCGACGTCCTGGGAGACGTCGCCGGCTACAACGGCGATGGGGCCGAGCTGTTTCATGAGCCCAGCGTGCCCAGTCTTGTCGCTGAGTACCACGGCGTCGCCGGTCGTGGTTCGGGCTCGTTCGACGTGCAGTGGCAGTACGGTGTGGGGCCGAGCATGCCTGGCGCTCGGGGAAGATCCTGTGGTCGGGTTTCCACTACAAGACCATCGTGCCCGATCACGGTCGGCACGGTCTGATGGACTACTTCCGCAACCTTCGCCATCCTTACCACTGGTATCGGCAGCAGTTGCTCGGCATTGCGCCTCCCCAGTTCGCGGTGCCCGGGACTGCGGCGCGTCTGGAGGTCACCGCCGACGTCGACCGGATCCCCACCGACGGCACAGGGGACGCGCGACTCCGAGTCGTCCTCATCAACGCCGACGGGCAGCGCGTGACGGACGAACGGGCCGTCACCTTCACCGTCGTCGACGGGCAAGGGCTGTTCCCGAGCGGGCCGTCGATCACGCTGTCTGCCGAGACGGAATCGATGCTCGACGGGGAGGGGGCCATCGAGTTCAGGTCGTACCGGCCCGGTGTCAACAGGATTCTCGTCGAGTGCGTGGGCCTGCCCCCGGTGGAGATCTCCATCGAGGCGGTGGGCGAGCTTCAAGCCGTGCATGCGGGGGCATGGCGATACGCCCCGCCGGCCCCTTACCTGACATCGCCCCCGACCGGCGTTGGACGCACGTCACTGACTGCATTCCGTCCCGTCGCAGTCAGCAGTGCCGCTCCCGGCCACCCGGGCAGTCACGCAACCACACCGGGCAGTGGCGAGTGCTGGCGATCCGGGGTGAATGACGCGGGGGAGTGGATCGTTGCGAGCATGGAGTTCGCGTATCCGCTGCGCCAGGTCGAGGTCGTCTTCGCGGACGAGCCCACCGAACCGTGGATCGTAGAGGCCGACACCGTATCGAACGGGTTCCAGGTGGTGCATCGAGCGGAGGGCGGATCAGCGCAGCCGCTGCGACATGTGTTCGAGTTCCCGGGCACGCTCGCCAGAGCAGTGCGGCTGCGGTTCCCCAACCGGCCCATCGGCGTCGAGGCGATCAACGCGTTCGACGTGCTCCCCGGCTAGCATTCCGGTGCATCGATCGCGTCATGGGATAACGTTTGCAGGGGAGTACTCGGGAAGGACGTCGAAGTTGCCTGTGGATAGGCCGCCCACGCTGGCGGACGTCTTGCTGCCAGGCTCGGCGATGCGGAACTCGCGGAGCTCGCCCTGTATCGACTGCTGCGCGCGCGAGAGGGCGTGGTCGTGGACATGCAGCGGGAAGGCGGCGCGCTGCAGGAGGCGATCCTCACGGTCGAGAAGGAGGTGGACGTTGTACTGGACATGCCGGACGCTCAGGACATCCGGATCACGGCCCATCGGGGCTCGCCGGCTGCGACCGCGTCGATCGGACTCGGAAGGCGTCGCTGGCGGTGGCATGCCGCGCAGGCCGGCCGGACGGCTCCAGATCCTCATGAGCCACGGCGGATAGTTGGGTTATCGTTTGCACGGGAACACCCTCGGGAGGAAATCGAAGTTGCCTGTTGACAAGCCGCCGACGCTGGCGGACGTGGCCAGACTCGCCGGCGTATCCGTCCCGACCGCGTCCCGTGCGCTCAACGGAGGTGTCCGCGGCAAGGAGAGCGGCTCCCCTGAACTCCGACGCCGTGTGCTGGACGCCGCGCGTGCCCTCGGATACTCCGTGAACCCGGCGGCGCAGGTGACCAAAGGCGGTCGCGCGCGCACCGTCGCCCTGCTCGTGAGCGACATCGAAGACTTCGGTTCCGCGACGATGATCTCCGGCGTCATGCACGCCGCGGAGAAGCGGGGTGTCTCCGTCGCCGTGCGCACCACCCTGGACGATCCGCTGCGCGAGCTGGAGCTTCTCACAGCACTTCGGGGCGAGCGGCACCGGGCGGTCGTCATCGCGACCGCGAGAACGACTGACGCCCGTCGGGAGCGTGCGCTGGAGGCCCAGCTCGAGACGCTCGACGAGCACGGAACGCGCGTGGTGATCGTCGGCGACAGCGGCCTCGATTTCCCTGCCGTCACCGTGGACAATCACGAGGCGAGCCGGGTCCTGGCCGGCGCCTTGGCTCGATCCGGCAAGAGACGATTCGCCATCCTGGCGGCACCGTCCAACGAGATCACCTCACGGGACCGCGTCGAGGGATTCCTCGAGGGCCTCGCCGAGCATGACATCACGGTCCCGGAGTCGGATGTGATCCACCAGGCCTTCTCCCGCGACGGGGGGTACGCCGCGATCGATCAGCTGGGCGATCGGATCCGGGATCTCGACGTGATCGCCGCCATGAGCGATGCAATGGCAGTGGGCGCCATCGCACGGCTGCGGGAACTCGGCGTGGAATCGCCGCGTGATCTCGAGGTCACGGGTTTCGACCATGTTCCGATGCTCGGAGATGTCCTTCCGCGATTCAGCACCGTGGAGGTTCCGCTCGAGGAATTCGGCGAGGCGGCACTGTCGCTGGCTCTGGACGAGGATAAGCCCGATCCCAGCGCGCGCATCGCTTTGCGTGCGACGCCCATCTTCCACGGAGAGCCGATCGTCGACTGAGACGGCACGCTGCCGTTGCGGTCGGCCGCCCCGTCATTCGGCTCTGGCCGGTCTCCAATGCCGTATGATCTGGAAAACGATATCCACTGAGGGTTGCGATGCAGGTGCAACCCGAACGCAATGGGAAGTGTAGGAACCGATGGATGGACCAGCTGAGAATCTCGATGCCATCCGGCCGGGAACAGCCTTCGTCGACGATCGCGGTCGGATCGCGCAGCTGCATGGCATAGGGCTCGCCCGCGTGGGAGAGCTCTGGTACGCGTGGGGTGAAGACAAAGCGGCCGGAGGAACGTTCACCGCCGTCGCCTGCTATTCGTCCGGCGACCTGGTCTCATGGCGCTTCGAGGGGAACGCTCTCACGGCAGAGGGCGGCGACATCGGGGGTGACCGCGTCATCGAGCGGCCGAAGGTGCTGCAGCGCCCCGACGGGGCCTGGGTGATGCTCCTCCACGTCGACTCGGCAGACTACTCGTTCGCAAGGGTCGGGTACGCCATCGCCGACGGCCCCGCCGGCCCGTTCCGCTACCTCCACAGTGAACGACCGCTGGGCAACATCAGTCGTGACATCGGCGTGTATCAGGAGGATGGCGTCGGTTACCTCCTGTCCGAGGATCGCGACAACGGGTTGCACATCTACAGGCTCCGACCCGACTACCTCGGAGTGGAAGAGGTGGTGGCGACACTCCGCCAGGAGAACAACCCGGCCATCGGGTACGAGTCCCCGACGCTCGTGCGCTCGGGCGGGCTCTACTACCTGTTCGGGTCGGATCTCACCGGCTGGAGCACGAACGACAACATGTTCACCACGGCGTCGTCGCTGAAGGGGCCCTGGGCGCCGTGGCGGCCGTTCGCGCCGGTCGGCAGCGCAACCTTCGACTCGCAGGTGAGCGTCGTCGTCCCGGTCGGCGCGGGGCACCTGTACGTCGGCGATCGGTGGCAGCGGGAGGCTCTGGACGCATCGCCGGCCGTGTGGCTCCCGATCACGCTCGCCGATGGCGAAGCAGTCCTCGACTGGCGCGATGAGTGGCGCCCACGGGACGCCTTCGCCTGCCTATCGGCTGCGACGGACGGCCGCGAGGCTCACGGCGTCTCGTGAGGCCGCGCTAAGTCCGGATCTGTTGACGTACCGGCCGATGGCGTCCCTCCGGCCTTCGCGGAGTGCCTGATAGATCTCCCAGTACCGCTTATTCGCGAGGTCGTAGGTGTCGCGCGGTTCAGGCGTGATCCGCTCGGGAAGGGGCATCTCCTCGACCAGCAGCCGAGCGATGCTGGACTTCAGTTCGTGCCTGCATGCTCGCGGTAGATCTGGTGGAAGGCAAGATCGGCGCGCTGCAGTTCATCGAGCTGAGTGGCCGGATCCATGACTCTCAGACGGCCGACCATCGCGGAGAAGTCGTCGTCGGTGAGCTTCCGGCGGCTTCTGCGACGAGGGAGCGCTCCAGTTCCGTCCGCAGATCGATCGCCGTTCGGTGTGGACTTGGAAGAGGAGCTCGGCTCCTTTGCGAATCGGCCGTCACGGTCCTAGAAGGCGTGGACTTCCTTGCTGATGCCGAAAGGAACGCGCGGGCTGAGCGCGACCGTGAACGTGTCATGCGAATGCCGCGGGACGAGGATGCGGTTGTTGCGGTCTCTGTCATGGTGTCTCCTTTGGGTTATGCCTTGGTGGCGAGGTCTTCCCTGCGGACCTGGTAGCGGGGTTCGAGGCCGGCGGCGAAGCGCTCGATCTCCGTCAGGGCGAAGTCGGTCATCCTGTGCAGCTCGGTGCCCATGGACCCGGCGATGTGCGGGGTGAGCAGGACGTTCGGGAGCCCGTAGAGGGGATCGCCTTGGGGGAGCGGTTCGGGCTCGGTGACGTCGAGGAACGCGTTCAGGCGCCCTGAAATGAGTTCCTCGCGCAGGGCGGTATGGTCCACGAGCGCTCCCCTGGCCGTGTTGATCAGGGTCGAGCCGGTTCGCATGGCCGCGAGTTCGTTGCGGCCGACCATGCCGATGGTCGAGGGCAGGACGGGGGCGTGGAGGGAGACGACGTCGCTGGCCTGCATCAGCTCGGCAAGGCCGACCTTGCGTGCGCCGAGGCGTTGTGCCTCCCCGGGGCCGATGGTGGGGTCGAAGAGGACAACCTCGAGGTCGAAGCTCCTCAGACGGTCGAGGACGAGTCGGCCGATCGTGGAGGCGCCGACAATCCCGACGGTCTTGTCGTAGTTCCCGGCGTCCGGGAACTCCAGCTCCCTGTCGATCTTCTCCTGCCGCTCCCGGTAGAGGACGACGGCGCCGAGCGTCGATTTGCCCGCGAGCAGGATCTGGGCGAGGCTGAACTCAGCCACCGGGACCGCGTTCGCGAGAACGGCGTTGGTGACCACGATGCCGCGTCCCCAGCAGGCGTCGTCAACATGGCCCTTCACACTGCCGGCCGCGTGGGCGATGAGCCCGAGCGCGGGCATGCGCTCAAGTGCGGCCTCGTCGATGCGGGGGCAGGACCAGCCGGTCAGGAGTACCTCGGTGCTTTCGAGGACGCTCTGGGGCACGGCGTCGAAGTCTTGGATGACCAGGTCGTAGTCGCAGTCCGCGACCGCCTCGAGCCTGCGGCGGAGCCGCTCGGAGAAGAGTGCGTCGCGCAGCTCCTTGTCCTGCATCGCCAGAGCCACGCGCGGGCGGCGGGCGGGCATGCGGCTGACGGTCCCAACGCGCTCTTCCTTTTGGCGTTCCACAGGACGAATCTCATGCGTGTGGGAGTACCAGCTCGGTGAACCGCTCCTTCATCGTGGCCAAGGTCTTGTCGCCGTCCGCGTCCCAGATCTCCTGGTTGAA
This sequence comes from Sinomonas terricola, assembly GCF_034931225.1. Taxonomy (NCBI): domain Bacteria; kingdom Bacillati; phylum Actinomycetota; class Actinomycetes; order Micrococcales; family Micrococcaceae; genus Sinomonas; species Sinomonas terricola. Next base: position 106,042 of record NZ_JAYGGQ010000007.1, on the reverse strand, counting down.
GATCTCGACCTCGATCGGCCCCGCGTAGCCCGCATCGCGGACCCAGGACGTGATTGTCGGGAAGTCGATCACGCCGTCGCCCATCATGCCGCGAGACAGGAGGGCATCCACGGCGATCGGCAGGTTGAAGTCGCACACCTGGTACGACGCGAGGCGCCCCTCCCACCCGGCGCGCGCGATCTGCTCCCGCAGTGCCGGATCCCACCAGACGTGGAACGTGTCGACGGCGACGGCCACGTCTGCGGCGTCGAACGGCGCCGCGAGGTCGAGGGCCTGGCCCAGCGTCGACACGAGCGCACGATCTGCCGCATACATCGGATGAAGCGGCTCGAGCAGAAGGCGAACGCCGTGCTCGTGGGCGAACGGCACGAGCTCCGCGAGCCGATCGGAGATGCGCGCACGGGCCGCGACGACGTCCCGATCGCCCGCAGGCAGGCCACCCACCACGAGGTAGAGGTCTCGCGTCCCGAGCGCCTCCGCCTCGAGGATCGCCTTGCGGTTGTCCGCGAGCGCCGCCGCCTGGCCGTCCGCGTCGGCGGCCGTGAGGAAGCCGCCTCGGCACAGCGACGAGACCGCGAGGCCCGCGGCCCTGATCATGCGGGCCGCCTCCTCGAGCCCGGCTTCGTGCACACGGTCCCGCCAGGGACCGATCGCGGGGATCCCCGCGCGGACGCAGCCGTCCACGGCCTCGCGGAGGGTCCAGCGCTTGGTCGTCGCGCTGTTGAGCGACAGTCGCGAGAAGTCGCTCACTGGGCCACTCCATTCACGCTCAGGAACCCCGCCATGCGTGCCGCCGCGACCGCCGGGTCGAGGAGCAGCCCCGCCCGGTCGGCGAGCTCGAAGATGCGCGCGAGATGGAGCATGGACCTCCCCGACTGCAGGCCGCCCACCATCTGGAACCCCGGCTGGTGCCCGTCGAGCCACGCGAGGAACGCAATGCCGGTCTTGTAGTAGAAGGTCGGCGCGCTGAAGATGTGCAGCCCGAGCTCGCGCGTCGCGTCGAGTGCGGCGCGCGCCTCTGCCGGCTTTCCGGCGTCGAATGCCTGGAGCGCCGCGGACGCCGCGGGATAGATCGCCGCGAAGATGCCCAGGAGCGCGTCGGAGTGGCGCTCGCCGTCGCCCGCGATGAGTTCCGGGTAGTTGAAGTCGTCGCCCGTGTAGAGGCGGATCCCGTCTGGGAGGGCTGCTCGGAGCGCCTTCTCGTGCTCGGCGTCGAGGAGCGAGACCTTCACGCCGTCGATCTTGTCCGCGTGGCCGCGGATGAGGTCGAGGAAGGTGCCAGTCGCCGTGGCGATGTCCTCGCTCCCCCAGTAGCCCTTGAGGGCTGGGTCGAACATCGCGCCGAGCCAGTGCAGGATGACCGGCTCACGCGCCTCGCCGAGGAGAGCGGAGTACACACGGAGATAGTCATCCGGGCCGGAGGCGGCCTTCGCGAGCGCGCGGGAGGCCATGAGGATGGCCTTCGGGCCGGCGTCCTCAACCGTGGCGAGCTGCACGCGGTACGCGTCGAACACACGGCGGACACCCTCCGGCCCGGTGGGCACGTCGGCGAGCTCGAGCTGATCGGTCCCCGCGCCGCACGCGACGAGGTCCCGCACCGAGAGTCCCGCCGTGGCACCCCGTCCCGAGGCGGCGACCGACCTAGCCTCGGCGCCGACGCGGCGGATGAGCTCGCGGGTTGCGGCCCAGTCCAGGCCCATGCCGCGCTGGGCGGTGTCCATCGCGTCCGCGATGCCCAGGCCGTAGGACCACAGCTCATGCCGGAACGCGAGCGTGCGGTCCCAGTCGAGCGTCGCGGCGGCACCCGGGGTGTTGTCCGCGCTGACGGCGGGAATGACGTGGGCCGCAGCGTAGGCCTTGCGCGATTGGAACGGGGCCGCGGGACGCGGCCATTCGCGCGCCGGGGCCAGCTCGTAGCGCCGCGTGCCGCCGTCGGCTGTCGGAAGGGTGACGCTCAGGGTGGAGGTGACGGTCGTGGTCACAGAACGATCTCCGGGATCTCGAGGGTGCGGCGCTTGGCGTTTGACTGGAGGCCGAGCTCGGCGAGCTGGACACCGCGCGCGGCTGAGAGCAGCCCGTAGCGGTGCTCGCGCCCGGCGAGGACGTCGCGCAGGAACTCCTCCCACTGGAGCTTGAAGCCGTTGTCGAGCTCGCGGTTCGCCGGGACGTCCTGCCACTGGTCGCGGAAGGACTCGGTCACGGGAAGGTCGGGGTTCCAGACCGGCTTGGGCGTGTGCGAGCGGTGCTGGGCCACGCACTTGGTCAGGCCAGCCACGGCCGAACCGTGGGTGCCGTCGACCTGGAACTCGACGAGCTCGTCGCGGTAGACCCGCACGGCCCACGAGGAGTTGATCTGGCCGACCACGGGGTCCCCGCCCGCGGTCTCGAGCTCGAAGATGCCATACGCAGCGTCGTCGGCGGTGGCCTTGTACTCCTGCCCAGACTCGTCCCAGCGCGCCGGGATGTGCGTCGCGGTGAGCGCGTTGACGCTCTTGACCTTGCCGATGATGCCCTCAAGCACGTAGTTCCAGTGGCAGAACATATCCGTGGTCATGCCGCCGCCGTCTTCCTTGCGGTAGTTCCACGACGGGCGCTGGGCCGGCTGGATGTCGCCCTCGAACACCCAGTAGCCGAACTCGCCGCGGATCGAGAGGATGCGGCCGAAGAAGCCCTCGTCGACGAGGCGGCGGAGCTTCACGAGGCCGGGAAGGTAGAGCTTGTCGTGGACCACGCCCGCGGTCACCCCGGTCTCACGCCCGATCCGGGCGAGCTCGACGGCCTCCTCGAGGGTCTCGGCGGTCGGCTTCTCCGTGAAGATGTGCTTGCCGGCCCTCATGGCCTTCCGCAGCGTCTCCACCCGGAGGCTCGTCATGGACGCGTCGAACACGATGTCCACGGTCGGGTCCGCGATGAGCGCGTCGAGGTCCGTGGACCATTCGCAGACCTTGTGCAGCTCGGCCAGCTCGCGGAGCTTGGCCTCGTTGCGGCCCACGAGGATCGGCTCGATCTGCACGCGGCTGCCGTCGTCAAGGAGGAGCCCACCGGCATCTCGGATCGGCAGGATGGAGCGCAGCAGATGCTGGCGGTACCCCATACGGCCGGTGATGCCGTTCATGGCGATTCTGAGGGTTCTCGTTTCGGTGGCCACTGCCGCCTCCTTGCGTAGACTCCGGCGAGCCGGAGCGAGTGTGGCGCTTCACGGCTCGGAAAGCGCATTCCGTCCAGTGTGCGACACGCCTCTCTAAGTTGGCAAGCGCATTCCCTATGTGGCCCTTCGGGCCGCCGGAGCGCTGCTGGGACTTGTAGCCGTAGACGATCGGCGCGGCGACGAGGCCGCCCACCGCCTCCGCAAGCCGACCGCTCATGGCCCGGGCGAGCAGGACGTCGGCGGTGAGCGGGAGGTGCGGACCGTGCTGCTCGACTGAGCCGACGGGGACGGTGACGAGTCGATTGCCGGAGGCGAGGCGCTCGCGGTGCGTGAACGCGTCGAGGTCTTCCATGAACACGCTCATGACGCGCTCTGTGCTGGCGACGCGGTGGGAACCGACGGAGCCGAGGCGGCCACCATGAGTGGGACGTCGTGTTCCGTCCGGGACCGGAAGCGTGTGTATCCGAGTGCAGAGTAGACGGCGGCGGAGGTCGCCGTTCCGGCGAGCCACGAGGGGTCGACGCCGCCCATCGCCGTCGCGATCGGACCCTGGAAGATCGGCAAGGTTCCGTCAGCCGCTCGCGCCCTTTTCGTTCGACAAGACCGGTCACACGTCAGACTGAGACAAATGACGGAGGCCTATTAACGGCTAGCCCCGGGGTTGGGCCATGCCATTTCTCAACTTCCACCAGTGTGTGCGTGGCGGTCGTGGCTTGGGAGAGGCTCGATGAGGGCTTGTCCGCCGTCAGCACATTGGGGTTGCCGTGACGGCAGAATGAGGGATCGTCTGGGTCTGGGTCGTACCAAGCTCCGGAGGACAGCTGGACGACGCCCTGCCGGAGGGCGGTCGATAGCACCAGGCCCGCGAGGCAGCTGCCGCGTCTGTTCCACACCCGGACGATGTCGCCATCTTTCAGGCCGCGGACCGCAGCGTCGTGGGGATGCATCCGGAGCGGTTCCCGTCCTCCGACTTTTGACGCCTGACTAGTCTTGCCGATGTCGAGCTGGCTGTGCAGGCGGGTCTTGGGCTGGTTTGCGATCAACTGCAGGGGGAACGTTGTGGTGTTGCCAAGCCATTCGTCGGGTTCAATCCAGGTGGGGTGACCTGGGCAGTCGTCATAGCCGAAAGAGGCGATCGTCTGGGAGAAGATCTCGATCTTTCCGCTGGCGGTGCGCAGCGGATGGGCGTCGGGGGTGCGCCGGAATTCGGAGAAGAGGATCTGATCCTGGTTGATGACGGGGATCTGGATGCTTTCGCTCGCCCAGAAGGTGTCGAAATCGACGACTGTGACGCCGTCGTCGTTGAGCTTGGCCTGCCAGCCGTCGTAGAGGTGCCTGAGCCAGCCCATGGCGTCCCGACCCCCAGTGAAGGCTTCCCCCACCCCCAGCTGTTCGGCGATGGCGGCGAAGATCACGTAGTCGTCTCGGGCCTCGCCCGCAGGCTCAGTGAGCGCGTGCATGGGGAAGAACGTCGGATCGTTGCGCCCGGCTCCGAAGTCGTCGCGTTCGAAAGACATTGTCGCAGGGAGCACGATATCCGCGTGGCGAGCGGTGCTGGTCCAGAACTGTTCATGCACGATCACGGTGGCGGGCTTCTTGAAGGCATTGCGGAGTCGTGCAAGATGCTGGTGGTGATGGAAGGGATTACCACCTGCCCAGTAGATGAGCTCGATCTTCGGCATGACGATCTTTCGCCCGTCGAAGTCGATCTCGGTGCCGGGGCTGAGCAGCATGTCTGAGATCCGAGCCACCGGGATCGCTGCGGCTACTCTTTCCGGCCCCTGAGGGAGGGAAGGAGGACTCGCCACTCGAAGTGGCAGCCCGATGTCGGCAGCGGAGCCGTAGCCATGCTGGAACCCCCCACCGGGCAGGCCAATCTGGCCGAGCATCGCTGCGAGAACGACTCCGAGCCAGATCGGCTGCTCGCCGTGCTGCTGGCGCTGCATCGACCAGCTGAGGTTAATCATGGTTCGCGAGGACGCCATCTCGCGGGCCAACCGACTGATCCGACTGGCCGGAATAGATGTCAAGCGCTCAGCCCAAGTCGGATCCTTCGGCACGCCATCCGTATCGCCCTTGAGGTACGGGAGGAAACGGTCCATCCCAACGCAATACCGGGCGAGGAAGTCCTGATCGGCGAGCCCTTCGGAATCCAGAACGAAGGCGAGCGAGAGCATCAGGGCAGCGTCGCTGCCTGGTCGTGGGGCGATCCATTCGGCTTTCGCCTCGGCATAGGTGTCATCGGCGATGGGAGAAATGTCAACGAAGCGGCAACCCCTGGCGACTGCCTGTTCGATGGCTGACCGCGCCACATGCCGTCCGATCCCCCCGGGGGCGATGCCGCTGTTCTTCTCCGACAGGCCGCCGAACGCCACGAACAGCTCGGTCTCCTCGCTCACGACGTCCCACGAGGTCGCCCCACCCATGATCTCTCCGGCGCTGGCGATGATATGGGGGAGCAGCACCCCGGAAGCGCCATAGCTGTAGTCCCCGAGGCCGGCCACGTACCCGCCCAGCTTGTTCAGGAACCTGTGGATCTGGCTCTGGGCATGGTGGAAGCGGCCAGCACTGGCCCACCCGTAGGACCCGCCGTAGATGGCGGAAGGCCCATGCTCGGAGTAGACGCGGTTGAGTTCCTTGGATACCACGTCGATGGCGTGATCCCACGAGACCTCGACGAAAGGCTCGTCGCCCCGGGATGCGCGACTGCTTGCCCCGCTTTCCAGCCAGCCTCTGCGGACAGCTGGCCGGAGAACCCTGGCGGGGTGATGCTGCGCCGATTCCAGATTGCGGATGATGTCGCGCGGATCAGGATCTCCGGACCAAGGGCGAAGGGATGTCAGCGCCTTGCCGTCGGTCTCGACTTCGACGGCTCCCCAATGGGTGAGATGTGTTGGCAAGTTCTTCTCCGATCGCTGGGAAGTCTCGCTTCGGTCAGCTCGCATTCTCCTCCAAAGTGGGCGTCCCGGCCGATTCCTGGGGGAGATCGAACAGTCTAGACAGACGCATGAGCTGTTCGTCCCTCCACTGGACTCGTTCTGCCCATTTCGACAGCGGCAGGCATTCGCGCCGCTGGGCATCGGCCTGGGCGACCAGATCGGACGCCCACACGTCATGTTGCCCTCTCTCCGCCCCCATGCGTGCGTAGGCCGGGCCCATCTTCTCCGCGTGCGAGGCTATTCCGCCCCTCGTATTGAGGTCGACGGTTTCGAAAGGGCCCATGAAAGACCAGCGCCTGCCAAGACCGTTCCTTACGACTTCATCGATGCCCTCGACGGTGGCGACACCATCGCGCAGCAGGCAATACGCCTCCCGAAGGAGGGCGCCTTGGAGACGGTTGAAAACAAACCCTTCGACTTCCTTCTCGACAAGCACGGGCCTGAGACCTGTCTCCCGATATATTCGAATGGCCCGGGCGATAGGCTCTTTCGCTGTGAATTCGGACGGGACCACCTCGATGACGGGGATGAGATACGGCGGGTTTCCCGGGTGCGCGATGAGAATCCTCTCCCGAGAGGGATTCGACTCGGCGAATCGGCTCGCGGGGATGGCCGAGGACGAGCTCGCCAGGACAGCTCCGGGTTCGCTGTAGGCCCCGATCTCGTCGAAGAGCTCTTCCTTGATGGCCAGAGTCTCAGGGGCGCATTCCTGCACGAGCTGCGCCCCGCGCAGGGCTCCGAGGAGAACCCTGTGACTGCTGACTCGTTCCGCCACGACGGATACCGGTTCTTCCAGCAGGCCATGCCTTCTCAGCAGCTCGAGCCGGTCGACGATATCCTTTTCGGCTCGTGGGAGAGCCTCGGGGTACGCATCCCAGAGCCGCACTCGGAACCCTGCCTTGGCGAAGAGCACGCAGAACGCGACACCGATCGATCCCGCCCCAACGACCGCGACAGTCCTTTCCGCCATCGGATTGCCTTTCACGCGTCCCACCAGGACCGGTCGTCGCCGTGCCCGTGCTTGAGGATGGCAATGATGGCCTCCGCCGTGAGAGGCCTAGGGTTGTTGGCGGTGAGCCGGGTGGCGAGCATTGCCTGCTCGGCTACGAACTGGAAATCCTGCGGATCCAATCCGAGGGCATCGAGGTTGAGCGGGACTCCGAGGGCGGCCAGGATCTCCTCGACGCGGACGATGGCAGCGCGCGCTTGTTCGGTCTCTGATGACGTTGGGTCCGCGACCCCGAAGATGCGGCCTATCTCGGCGAAGACCGAGACCCGTGCCGGGAGGTTGAATCGCATGATGTAGGGGAGAAGGGCCCCCACGCCGAAGCCGTGCGGGGTATGGGTGAGGTTGCCGATCGGGGACTGGATCGCGTGGGCTCCGGCCGTCCCGGCGGTGTTGATGGCCATACCGGCACAGAATGCGGCTAGCATCGTGTCGGCCCGGGCGCTCAGATCCGACGGGTCCGCCGCGACGCGTTCGAGCGAGGTGTTCAGCAGTTCGAGACCCGTTCGGCAGTACATGTCGGTGAGACGGTTCTTGCCCACATACAGGTGGCGCTGGATGTCCTCCGCGTCCGGGTTCTTGGAGCGGTCGGTGAACGCCTCGATGAGGTGCGAGAGGGCGTCGGCCCCCGTCGCCGCCGTGAGACCCGGCGGGCAGGTGAGCGTGAGTTCGGGGTCGACGAATGCCGCATATGCCTCGAGATGAGGGCTCGCAACACCAACCTTCATCCCTCGATCTGCGTCGAAGACCACCGCGATGCAGGTGACCTCGGCCCCGGTTCCGCCCGTCGTCGGAACGGTGAGCAGGGGCAGTCCGGGGCCTGGCACGAGGTGCTCGCCGTAGTAGTCGCGGATGTCGCCGCCGTGGGCGAGAACCAGCGCGGCTACTTTGGCCATGTCCAAACAGCTCCCACCGCCGACGCCGATCACGACATCCACGTCGGCTTCGGCATACCGCTTTTGGAGGGCCATCACGTTGCTTCGGGGAAGGTCCGGCTCGGTCTCCGCGAAGACCGATACGCGGACGCCGCGGGACTCGATTGTCCGAGCAATTTCAGCGAAGTCGTCCGTGTCGGCCATACGCGAATCAGTGCAGACCAACGCATGTTCCCCAAGGGATTCGACGATGCGCGGGATCTGGAAGCGCTGGCCCGGGCCGAAGTAGACCTCCTTCGGCTGGCGCAGCAGCCCGAGGCCGATGACGTTGTCGATCGATGATTCCATCAGTGCATCCCCTTGGTCGTGTCGATGGTGAGCGCAACGTATTTGCGCTCGAGGAATTCGTAGATCCCGTCGTGGCCTCCCTCGCGTCCGAGGCCTGAGGCTTTGATGCCGCCGAAGGGCGCCGCTGGGTCGGCCATGATCCCGCGGTTGACGCCGACCATGCCGAAGTCGAGATGCTCGGCGATGGCGACGGCGCGCGATAGGTCGTTGGTGAAGAGGTAGGCCGAGAGGCCGTAGGGGGTGTCGTTGGCGAATTCGAGGGCCTCTTCCACGGAATTGACCGTGTAGAGCGCCGCGATCGGGGCGAAGAGCTCCTCGTGTTGGAATTCGTGCCTGGTCAAGGGGAAGCGCAGCACGGTCGGCTCGAAGAAATATCCGTCGTGGTCGGGCGCGGAACCTCCTGCGAGGAGTTCGGCCCCGATGCTCCGGAACGACTGCACTAGCCCCAGAGCGCGCTGGCGCTGGCGCTCTGAGATCATCGGGCCCACTGCGACCTCTGGGTCAAAGCCGTCGCCGACCCTCAGCTCTCGGGACCTTGCCACGAATTTCGCGGTGAACTCCTCGGCGATCGCAGAATGCAGAATGATGCGGTTCGCGGCCACGCAGGCTTGGCCGGCGTTTCTGAACTTGCAGGCCACGGCCTGGTCCACGGCGAGGTCGATGTCGGCGTCATCGAGGACGATGAAGGGGCCATCACCGCCAAGCTCCATGGAGGAATTCACGATGTGCTTGGACGCCTGCCCCAGCAGGGTCTGGCCCACCTGGGTGGAGCCCGTGAAGCTCACCTTGCGCAGGCGGTCGTCCTCCATGAGCGCCGCAGAGACGTCCGCGGACGTCGTCGTGTGGATGAGATTGACGACGCCGGCCGGGAACCCCGCGTCGTGGAGGGCCTGCACGAACAGGGCTGCAGTGAGAGGAGTCTCGCGCGCTGACTTCATCACCACCGTGCAGCCGGCGGCGAGCGCGGCGCCCGCTTTCCGGGCCGACATGAGCAGCGGGAAGTTCCACGGCGTGATCAAGAGGCTAGGGCCCACGGGCTGGTGTGTTTCGATGACCCGGTAACCTCCGGGCGAGCCGTCCTGATAGGTGCCGTGCAGATGGGCGATCTGTTCGGTGTACCAGAGGAAGAACCCGGCCGAGAGCGCAAATTCGGACTCCGCCTCGCGGCGCGGTTTTCCGCTCTCGGCCACCATGATCTCTGCGAACGAGTCCGCCCGTTCGATCAGGATGTCGTGGGCTCGGTGGAACAGGTCTGCTCGTTTCCGTGGGGCCCAGGCCCGCCACGATGCGGCCGCTTCCACCGCGGCGTCCAGGGCAGCCTTGGCCTCGTTCGGCCCGCCTTCGGCGATTTCCGCGAGAATGCTTCCGGTGGATGGATTGTCGACGGCGAACGTGTCCCTTCCGGGGCCCCACTCGCCGTCGATGTAGAGTCCGGTGGGCACTCTATGGCCCCGAATGGCAGTTGTAAGAGCTTCGAGGGTCCGTGTTGTGGTCATGGCTTTGCCCTAACTTCGTGATGTGTGAATCAGCTGGCTTGTGATTTTGTTTGCCTGAGTGCACGCTCGTTTTGTAGATGGATTGCTTGCCGCAGCAACCTGGATGGGGCCTGGCGTTGAGGCAGGAATGGCGACGAAGGAGTTGCTACGTGAGTTCGGACCCATCCGCCCTCGTGAGGTCGTGGGAAAGGTCGCAGGCCGCATTGGGCGAGCCCCAGAACGTTGTGGAGGTGCCGCACGTCCCAGAGAGCGTCTTGGACGAGCACCTCCTGGAGATGTTCGCCGCGCCTCTGAATCGCTTCGCTCACGACCTCGAGGGCACGGGCCTGGGACTTCTCCTGGCAGATTCCCGGGGCCAGATACTCCAGCGTTGGTACGAGGACCGCAAAGCCATGGTGCTCTTCGATCGCGTCGGAACCGTGCGCGGCGCGGTTCTCGCGGAGAACGTCGTCGGCACCAACGGTGTAGGAACCGTCGTCGCGACGGGCAAGGCGACCCAAGTCCGGGGCGAGGAGCACTTTGCCGAGTTCTACCGCGACGTGATCTGCACCGGCTCGCCCGTGCTGCATCCGATCACCGGGAAGCTCATGGCCGTCATCACGCTCTCCTCCGATCTGACCCCCCGAAGCGACCTGCTCATGCCGCTCGTGCGCTCCGTGACGACTCAACTTGAGCAGCAGCTGCTCGCGCTCGAACACCCGGCCTCCCGCGCCACACTGAGCGCGTTCATGAACATCACGCGCCGTCAGGGAGATCCGGTGGTCGCCTTCGGCCCGCAGGGCATCATGCTCCAGAGCGCGAGCGCTCGGCAGATCAGCGAGACGGACAAGACCCTGCTGCACCAGCTCACGGCTGAGACCCGTCCGGACGGGCGCTACGCACTGGAGCTCTCGTCCGGCCGCGCCGATATCGAGATCCAGAACATCGGGGCGGGCAACAGCATCGTCACGGTGTCCGAGGCGCCGCCGCGCTCGCAGCACCTGGCCATTCCACGGCCCGCGCAGCGGCTTGTGGGCAGGTCGCCCGAGTGGCTCGAGCTCGTGAACAAGGTCGAGCACCTTCGCGACCGCCGAGAACCGGTCATCCTCGTCGGCGAGCCGGGTGCCGGCAAGACGTCGCTGGCGCTCGGAGCCCCATCCAAGTCCGGCGTGGTCTCTCCGGCAACTGCCTTGGTCGATGCCGCCGAATCCCACATCCTTGGGACCCGCCACTGGCTGGGAACGCTGTCCGACGCTCTCAGCAGCGGCGCGCGCAACGTCGTCGTCCGCGGCATCGACACTCTGGACGCGCCCGCGGTTGACGGCGCCAGGGCCCTGCTCGAGGCAAACCCCGGGGCGGCCACCGTCATCATGACGCTGAGCGCCGAGTCCCTCGCGGACTCGGAGTTCCTCCGGCTCAAGTTCGGGTCCATTGCCCTGTGGGTGCCTCCGCTGCGTGACCGCCTGGGAGACCTCGAGGAGCTGTGGGATGCCCTGGCCCTCGCCGTCGCGCCCTCGGCGCGGCTGAAGCTTGCCCCTGACGCCCTGGCGGCGCTGCGCCGGCATGAATGGCCCGGCAATGTCAAAGAGCTTCGCCAGCTCATCAGCCAGCTCTCCTCCGCGGGGAAGACGGGCCTGCTCTCCGCCACAGACCTGCCGATGACGATGCAGAGCCAGAAGAACCTGAGCCTCATCGAGCGGGTCGAGCTGGAGGCCATCCGCAAGGCCTTGGCCGAGGCGAACGGAAACCGGGTTCTCGCTGCCGACATCCTGGGCGTCTCCCGCGCCACCGTCTACCGGAAGATCAAGGCATACCGACTCGACTCCGAATGAGGTGCGCAGCCGCCCGGCTTCCAGGGGATTCAGCGGTCCGACCATGACGTCTCGAGTTCCCAAGGCTAGATCGTCGACGGGATGAGCGCGGACGTGCGCCGCTTCACGGCCCGCACGACGGCGGGCACAAGCTCGCGCAGGATGACCACAGCGAGCAGCACGGCGGCTTGGATGACCAGTTGGAGCGGCTCAGGGGCGCCCAAGGCGCGCAGGAGCTGGCCGAGCTGGGTGAGGAACAGAGCGGCTACAGCCGAGGAGACGACCGCAGCGCGTCCGCCGCTGAGCGCTGTCCCGCCGAGCACCACGGCGGCGACGGCGGGCAACAGATAGTTGTCCCCGAAGAAGAGCGGCGGTGTGGCCACGTAACCCGTGTAGAGGACCGCGGCCACGCCGTAGAGCGCGCCGGCGAACGCGTACGCCGCGGCCTGGTAGAGGCTGACACGCAGCCCGATCACTGAAGCTGCCGCCTCGCTGATTCCGACGGACGTGAGCCTGCGCCCAACCACCGACCGGTGGGAGACGAACCCGGCCACAGCGACGATGGCGATCGCGACCAGCAGGGCGTTTGGCACGCCGAGCGTCTTTGACGTGGCGAATCCCGTGAGTTCCGGCGCGGCCCCCGCGGGCGTGCCGTTCGAGAGCGCGAAGACGGTGCCCAGGAGCGCGGCGTTCATGCCGATTGTCACGACAAGGGGCATGACCTTGAAACGGGTCACGAGGATCCCGTTGACCAGCCCAGCCGCGGCCGGCAGAGCGATCGACGCGACTACTGAGGCTCCAACGGGCCAGCCGAAGTTCTGCGGGAGGCCCGAGACCAGCACGCCGCCGAAGGCCAGCATGCCGGGCACCGAGAGGTCGAGCCCGCGCTGCTGTATCACGAGGGTCTGTCCGATCGCGACGATGGCGAGGACCGCGGCAAAGGGAAGCATGCCGAGCACGGGGGCCGGATCGAGGCTGCCTGGAGCTACGAGCGGGCTGGCGAGGAACAGCGCGGCGGTCGCGAGCCAGATGGCCGCCGAGCCTCCTGAGAGGACTCGCTTCATGCCGAGATCCACCCTGATGAGATCACGTGTCGTGGTCATGAGTTCTTCCTGATCCTGCGTAGCTGGGCGTAGAAGACGGTGGCTCCGATGGTGATGAGCCCTGGGAGCCAGTAACCCCAGGCGCCTGAGAGACCCAGGAACGCGGGGAGCCCCAGCACCTGAGCCACCAGGAGCGCCGCGGCCACGATGCTGATGAAGGAGCCTCGGCCGCCGAAGATGCTGGCGCCCGCGAGGACGACCACAAGCACCGATGAGAGAGTGAAGGGCAACGCCGGTCGGCCGTCTCCGATGCCGATCTGGGCGAGCAGCAGCACTGAGGCCGGCACAACCAGGAGCGATGTGAGGGCGTAGGACGCGAGCCGCACGCGCCCGACCTTGATGCCGAGCCGTTCGGCAGCGTCGGAGCGCGACCCGACAGCGCGGAGCTCGAGCCCCCATCGGCTCCGCCGCAGGGCCCATTCGAGACCCAGGGCGACGAGGATCGCGAGAACAGCCGCCACGGGGACGAAGCCTATGTTGGAGTAGACGAGGGCCGTGAAGTCCGCGGGTACACCGCCCCCCGGGGTGTCGCGAAGGATCAGGAACGCTCCTTGAAAGGCGAGTGCGGTGGCAAGCGTCACGATGACGGGATTCAGGTTGAGCCTCGTGACGAGGATTCCGTTGGCCAAGCCGGCCACCAGGGAGCCCGCGATCATGACGACGAGCCCCACGAGGACGTTGCCGCCGTCGATGATGAAGAACGACGAGGACACCACGAGGAACCCCATGAGGGGACCGACCGAGAGATCGAAGCCCGCACCTAGTACGACAACCTGCTGGGCGGTTCCGATGAGGATCAACGGCGCGGCGATGACGAGGAGATTGTTGAGGCTGAAGGGCGAGAGGTACACCGCATTGGTCAGGCCGACGAGCGCCGCGATGGCGAGGATGAGGGAACCGAGGACGACGGCGGGGGACTGATCCCCGCGCAGCCAGCGGCGGAGGCGGTTGGCCCGCGACATCGAGGGAGCCTCGCGCTTGCGCACCGAGGTCGAGGTCAGGGCAGCGTGGGCGATCGCCTCCTCGGTGACGTCTTCGCCGTCGATCTGCGAGATGACCGAGCCGCGCGACATGACGAGCACCCGGTCGCAGAGGCCTTCGAGTTCAACCCCGTCCGAAGACAGCATGACGACGGCCGTGCCGCGGTCCGCCATCTCCCTGATGATGCGGTAGATGTCAACGCGCGCCCCTGCATCCACTCCTTGGGTTGGATCCTCAGCCAAGAGCACAGCCGGCTCGGAGAGCATGGTGCGAGCGAGGACCACCTTCTGCTGGTTTCCCCCGGAGAGCGAGGAGACCTGAGTCCGGTGGGAGGGGGTCTTGATGCCGAGATGCGCGATCTGCCGCTTTGCGGTCTGCGAGATCCGGCCGTCCCTGACGATGCCCGCCGTGGCGGCTCTGGTCAAGGTCGTCATCGAGATGTTCTCGCCGACGCCGAGGGGCATGAAGAGGCCTTCTCCGTGCCGGTCCGAGGGTACATAGACGATGCCCGCGGCGGAGGCTGCCGTGCTGCTTCCCAGGCGGATGCTGATTCCGCCGACGTTCACTTCGCCCGTGGCGCGGTCGACCCCGGCGAGGGCACGGATGAGCTCCGCCTGCCCGTTCCCTTGGACGCCCGCCACGCCGATGATCTCGCCCTGCCGAACGCTGAAGGACACGTCATGGAAGTGCGAGCCGGACAGGCCGGAAACTTCCAGCCGCACGTCGTCGCCAATTGATCCGACAGCAGACCCCTTGGGCGGGAAGACCGTGTCCAAGGCGCGTCCGACGACGAGTTCGACGATGTCCTTCTCGGTCACCTCGTCAGCGTTGAACGTTCCGCGGACCGCGCCATCGCGGAGCACGGTGAGCCGGTCGGCGATCTCCTTCACCTCGGGGATGCGGTGCGAGATGTAGACGACCGCGGCGTCCCCTGCGACGAGTTCCCGGACACGCCGGAACAGCCGCTGGACTTCTTCCGCGCTCAAATGCTCGGTGGGCTCGTCGAGGATCAGGACCTTGGGCCGCAGTGCGAGCGCCTTGGCGATCTCGACGACAAAGCGCTGTTCAACCGAGAGGTCCGAGACCCGGCTCTGGGCGCTGATGCCCATCTGCCAGGGGTCGAGGAGCTGCTGCGCCCATGTGGGAGCCTTTCGGATGCCCCCTGCGGACCGATAGCCGACGCCGATGGCCATGTTCTCCGCGACCGAAAGATCCGGCAGCAGGGCCGGATCCTGGCGGACGATACCGAGCCCGAGTTCTCGGGCCTTCTCCGGCGAGGCCGAACCGAGGGGGCTCCCGGCGATCTCGACGGATCCCTCGTCTGGAGCCAGCGCACCCGACGCGACGGCCATGAGGGTGGACTTTCCCGCGCCGTTCTCTCCGACGAGTGCGTGCACTTCGCCGGATCTGACCTCGAGCGAGACGTCCTTGAGTGCGCGGACGCCCGGGAAGCTCTTGACGATTCCGCTAAGCCGCAGGGCAACGCTGCCCGCAGCCGCGGTGTCTCCAGCGAGTGTGTCAGGGGACTCCGCCTCGACATATTTGGTTTCGGTCACAGCCTTCTCCTTTCTCTCTCGTCTGGTCTCACTGGGCGAGGTAGCCGCCGTCGATGACAAGCTCGGATCCCGTCATGAAGCTCGACTCGTCGCTGGCCAGGAACAGGGCGCCGCACGCGATCTCCTCAGGAAGCCCAGGTCGGCCCATGGGGGTCATGCCGACCACGAAGGCGTTGACCTCGGGGGCCTGGGAGTCCGTGAGCGGCGTCGCGATAAAGCCGGGGTGAAGTGAATTCACGCGGATGTTCTGGGACGCGTACGTGATCGCGGCATTCTTTGTCATGGTTCGCACGGCGCCCTTCGTGGCGTGGTACGCATGGGCTCCCGAGACGGCGGTGTTGCCCCAGATCGAGGAGACGTTGACGATCGAGCCGCCTTTCTGAGCGATCATCGTCGGCACGACCTCTCTCATGCCCAGCCAGACGGCGGTCTGGTTCACGGCGACAACCCGGTCCCATGCGGCGAGCGTGAGGTCATCGACCGGTTCATACGCGATGATCCCCGCGTTGTTGACCAGGACGTCGATCCGGTCGTGCTCGGAGAGGACGGTTGAGACGAGTGACCCCCACGAAGCCTCGTCCGCTACATCCTGCCGGTGGAATTCGATGCCGTCGGGGAAGTCGGCATGTTGTGACTGGCTGGTCGCGATGACCGTAGCGCCCTCGCGGGCGAACGTCTCAGCAATGGCGCGGCCGATGCCGCGGCCCGCGCCGGTGACGATGGCAACTTTGCCCTGCAAGCGATTCATGGTGGCTCCGGTATGGAATAGGGGGAATGGGGGTGGGAGCAGCCAGCGTCGGGAGGTTCACCGACCGACGCTGCCAATCTTCCGCTACTTGGCGAACAGGGCCTTGAGCTGGTCGACGCTCAGGCCTGACGAGAGGATCGCGTCGTTCGGCAGATCCTTGTTGCAGACGGGCATCCTGGACGTGTCGGTCGAGTCTTCGATGATCTGCAGGTTGTAGGTCGAGGGTTCCGTGTCGACGATGCCGTTGAAAGCCGCGAGGCCCTTGTGCAGGGCGGGGATGGCGACCCAGTTGCGCGAGGACTCGGTCGCCACCTCGAAGCTCGGCTGAGATGGGTGGTACTGCGACCACAGGCAGGCGAACTGATTTGAATCATTGGCCGACCACACCGGAATCGGCTTGCCTGCCTCGACGAAGGCCTGGACCCCGCCCACAGACCCCCCGCCGTAGTCTGCGACGATGCCGTCGATGCTTCCGAACTTGGTGATGAGGCCGGCAACGACCTGCTTCGTCTTCCCCGGCTCCCAGCCGGTGTCGACCGGGACATCCCCCATCTGTGCGTTCAGAAGCTTGATGTCCGGGTTGGCGGCGACCGCCTTCTTGACGCCCTCATACACTGCCTGCGAGTACGGATTCCCGGCCTGGCCGCCGAGCATCACGAGATTGCCTTTGCCATGCATCTGCTTGATAGTCCAGTCCGCGAGGCCCTTCCCGTACGTGTTGACGTCTTCAGAGACGAAGTCCACGTAGTCGGTCCCGGCCTGGCCGCCGGGGGAAGCCACAATGGGGACGAACTTGACGCCCGCGGCCGTGGCCTTCTTGATGGTGGGCAGAAGCGCGGGGCCGGCATCTGGGAACGAGACGATGACGTTCACTCCTTGGGCGACGAGCGAGTTGATGTCCGCGATTGCCTTCTGCGTGTTCCCCTGGGCATCCGTATAGCTGATGCTTGTGATGTTGGAGCACTTCTTGGCCTCGGCCTCGAATAGCGCTCGAGTGATCTTCCGCCAAGAATTACCTCCGAATCCGTCGGCAAAAGCCACCTTGATCGGCTTTGTGCCGCAGAACTTCGAGACGTCTTGAATCTGATTCTGCGTCCCCACAATTCCGACCTGCTGGCCGGCCACGGATTGAACTGAGGCGCCGGCGGTCAAACTGGAGGAACACGCCGTCATGGCGAGCGCGCCGGCGAGGACGAGGACGCCAACTGCGGTCTTCTTCACTATGGGACCTTTCTTGAGAAGTGTTGGTGGATTCACGCCGCGTCGAAACTGAAAACTGCGGTGTCGTTGCGCGAGGCGCCGCGCGCCGAATTGCGGGCAATCTGGCGCTCACGCGCCCGGTCGTCGGCTACAGCGATGCCGTAGCGGGCGACGTCCTCCAGATAGCTCTGATGCTCGGTGTTTGCCGCAATCAGGCGGAGTCTGCTCATCATCGCCGCAGCCCCTCCGTTTCCGTGAGTCGAGTTTTTCGGGTGGTGATTCCATGATTCCAAGAGGCGGGCAGTGTGTTCTGCATCACGTTGAGACGGCGGTGTCTCATTTTGAGACAGCCCTTCATGAGGCCCTGGCGCATGTGCAAGCTTGAATTCGGAGGGCGTGAACGCAAGAAATCCCACATGAAGGAGCCAAAATGTCATCGCCGACACCGACCGATCTCCTCGGCGAGATCTATTCCCAATGGATTGACGAGATCACCAAGCACCCAGACATGTCATTGCGCCTGCTGCGCATCATCTTCGATGACTGGCAGAGGGCGACGGCAGAGCCCGAGGATGTCAGTTACCGGCATACGTCGATCGGCGGAGTGCCAGGCATTCTCGTGACCCCGCTCGAGAGCGATCCATTGCAGGTCCAGATCCTGATGCACGGCGGCGGATTCGCTCTGGGGTCCTCAGCCAGCCATCGCAAGCTGGCCGGCCACCTCGCCAAGGCCTGCGGGACGGTGAGCTTCGTGGCCGACTTCCGGCTCGCGCCCGAGCACAAGTTCCCGGCGCAGATCGAGGACGGCGTCAGCATCTACCGTGCACTCCTCGAACAGGGCTATCGGCCCGAGGACATCACGCCCGTGGGCGACAGTGCGGGCGGAAACCTCGCGATCAGCCTGACCATGGAGCTCGGCGCGCTTGGTCTACCGCTCCCAGGACAGGTCATCACGATGTCGCCCTGGCTCAACATGCACAATGACGGCGTCACGATCGAGACGAACGACGCCACCGACTTCCTCATCGCACGCGAAGGCCTGCTGGCGAACATCGACCGGTACATCGACGGCGCAACCGAGCCGACGAACCCACGTGCGAACCCTCTCTATGCCGACTTCACGGGCTTTCCGAGGCTCTACATCTGCGCGGCCGACACCGAGTCGCTCTTCGACGACAGCGTGCGCCTGAACCGCCGCGCGCTCGACGCCGGTGTGGACGTCACGTTCTCCATCGGCCACGGCATGCAGCACGTCTACCCATTCCTCGCCGGCCGGCATCCACGCGCCGATGAGGAGATCCAGCTCATCGCGGAGTGGTACCGGGCCAGTCGGACTGCCGAAGGAAGGCAGGGCGCGCCCGAGCTCGTCGACACCACATCATCCTCCACCTTCCAGAACTGAAAGGCAGCATCAAGTGACCACGAACAGCAGCTCCGATCGATCCCCGAAGCTGGTCCAGACGGACTACGACAGCGTCGTCATCGGGGCCGGATTCTCCGGCCTCGCGCTCCTGCATCACCTCCGCGAGATCGGGCAGCGTAGCCTCGTCGTGGACGCCTTGGACGGCATCGGGGGCACGTGGTGGGCGAACAACTACCCGGGCGTTCGCACGGACAGCGAATTCCAGTACTACTCCTTCTCCTTCTCGAAGGAGGTCAGGGACGAATGGACCTGGACCGAGCGCTATCCTGCCGGCGCAGAGGTCCGGGCCTACCTCAACTTCGTCGCGGACCGCCTCGACCTCCGCAAGGACATCCGTCTGAACACGCGTGTCGAAGAGGCGCGCTACGAGGAGGACACCAACATCTGGACTGTTCGGTTCGAGGATGGGACCGCGCTGACCACGAAGTACCTCATCAGCGGCATGGGCGTCCTATCCCAGCCCATCTGGCCGTCGATCCCCGGCATCGAGGCGTTCGCGGGAGAGAAATACCACACCGCGCAATGGCCTCGTGATGGCGTCAGCCTCAGCGGGAAGCGAGTCGGACTCATCGGCCTCGGGGCCTCTGGCATCCAGATCGTGCCGACCATCGCCCCGCAATGCGAAGAGTTCTACGTCTTCCAGCGGACGCCCAACTTCGTCGTCGAGACCACCAACGAGCAGGTCGACGATGCGGCGATGGCCAGCGTCCGGGAACACTACGACGAGATCTTCGCCCGCGCGGCGGCCCACCCCTTCGGCGTGGACATGGTCTACGTGCAGAAGAGCGCCCTCGAGGTCACTCCAGAGGAGCGCGAGCGCATCTTCGAAAGCAAATGGAATGAGGGCGGATTCCACTTCGCGAACGAGTGCTTCAACGACCTCGCCACGAACCACGAATCGAGCGAGCTGGCCTCGGAATTCATCCGCAAGAAGATCCGCGAAATCGTCACCGATCCAGTGGCCGCCGAGATCCTCTGCCCCAAGGACTACTCCTTCAACGGCAAACGCGTCCCAACAGGACACGGCTACTATGCGGCGTTCAACCGCGAGAACGTGCATTTGGTCGACGTGAAGGCCGACCCCATCACCGAAATCACCCAGCGGGGTGTCAAGGTGGGCGAAACCGAGTACGAACTCGATGTGCTGATCTTCGCGACCGGCTTCGACGCGATGACCGGGACGCTCACGTTCATCGACATCGTAGGCCGCGACGGGCTCGTCCTGCGCGACAAGTGGGCCGCCGGCATCCGCAGCAACCTCGGCATCTCCGTCAACGGCTTCCCCAACTTCTTCATGTCCCTCGGGCCCACGACTCCCTATTCGAACCTCCCGGTGCCCATCCAGCTCGGTGCCCAATGGATCGCCCGAGCCATCGACTTCGCCGAGAGCAGTGGGATTGAACGCCTCGAGGCCACCCCGGAGTCGGAAGACTGGTGGGCCGCCGAAGTCGACCGCGCCGGCCGAGCGACCGTCATGCATTCCGAGGGCCTGAAGGCCAAAGCATGGTTCATGGGTGAGAACGTCCCGGGCAAGCCCGCTGAGTTCCAGGTCTACATGGGCGGAGGCGGCGTGTACCAGCAGTTCTGCCGTGACGCCGAAGAGAACGGCTACATCACGTTCCTGGCCTCCGAAAGAGTCGCTGAGCCGAGCGCCGTCTGACATCCATCCGCCCGCCGGGACCGCTGCCCGGCGGGCGGAGCACCTCGCACAGCAACAGGGGCTGATACAGAAAGGAAGCCAGATGGGAAGACTGAGCGGGAAGGTGGCCGTGATCACCGGTGCGGGCTCGGGGATGGGCCGTGCCACGGCGGAGCTCTTCGCCGCCGAAGACGCCACGGTCGCTGTGACGGACCTCAGCGTGGAAAGCGGAAAGAAGACCACTGCGGCCATCGAAGCGTCGGGAGGCCGAGTCCGATTCTGGCAGATGGACGTCTCAAGCGAGCCAGATGTTGCCCAGACCTACGCTGAGATCGGGGCCGAGTACGGGACGATCGACATTCTCGTCAACTGTGCCGGCGTGATCGGCCCGGACAAGCCAACTCACGAGCTCTCCGAACGGGAATGGGACGCGCTCTTCGACGTCGATGTGAAAGGCGTCTTCTTCTCCACGAAGCATGCCCTGCCCTACATGATGTCCAAGCAAGCTGGATCGATCATCAACTTCTCGTCCATCTACGGCCTCGCCGGGAACGACGAATTCACCGCCTACCACGTGGCCAAGGGCGCTGTGGCGATGATGACAAAGCAAGATGCCGCCATCTATGGAAGACACAACATCCGTGTCAACTCCGTGCATCCGAGCACCGTGCTCACTCCGCTGGTCGAAGGAATCGCAAACGAATTCCCGGGCGGAATGGACGAGTACGAAAAGGTGAACACCGCGAACCAGTCGATCAGAAGACTGGGACGGCCCCTGGACGTCGCCTACGGCGTGCTCTACCTCGCCTCCGATGAGTCTTCTTGGGTCACGGGAGTGAATCTTCCAATCGACGGGGGGTTCATGGCACGATGACCCATGCACCAAAGCCAGACACCATAACTGTTTATGGCACTGAGACCTGCGCGGACTGCCGACGTTCGAGGTCGCTCCTTGAAGGGCTTGGCGTCGCCTACGACTGGATCGACCTCTCGAACTCGCCAGACGCCGCCGCTCAGGCCCAAGCCATCAGCGGTCGCACCTCCACCCCGGTCATCGTCTTCCCCGGTGGCGGTATAGTCCAGGTCGAACCCTCGGACCGGGAGTTGCTCGAAGAACTCGCCAGAAGAGGCCTGTCGGTACATCGGCTGTAGATCCCGAAAGCTGCTTTCTTGCTCGTTCTTCTGGCTGGGGCCCATAACCGATCGACTAGAAAGAGGTGAGAGGGTCAGACATGACTCTTGATGCCCTGCGGGCACTTCCAAAAGCCGAGCTGCACCTTCACATTGAGGGAAGCCTGGAGCCGGAACTCGCGTTCAGCCTTGCCGCTCGCAACGGGTTGGAACTGCCCTTCGCCGATGTTGACGAGCTTCGCGAGCGGTACGAGTTTGCTGACCTCCAATCGTTCCTTGATCTGTACTACGCGTGCATGACAGTCCTGCGGACCGAGGCCGACTTCCGCGATCTGGCGCTCAACTACCTTGAACGAGCCCACAGGGACGGGATACGCCATGTCGAGATGTTCTTCGATCCTCAAGTGCATGCGGCAAACGGCGTTCCCGTTGACGTCGTCATGGATGGACTGCTGTCGGCACTCGAAGCCGGCCTTACCCGGTTTGGGATTACCGGCGGACTCATCCTGTGTTTCGTTCGCGATCTCCCGGTCGCCTCGGCTGCCGCGACTCTCGAGTCCGTCGCACACCGGACCGGCGACCTGCTGGGTGTCGGACTGGACTCCGCGGAAGTCGGCTATCCGCCGTCGCTGTTTGAAGCCGTCTTTGCGCGGGCGGGCGAGCTCGGCCTGCACCGGGTCGCCCATGCTGGAGAGGAGGGCCCAGCCGAGTACATCGTCGAGTCGTGCGAGCGCCTCAACGTCGAGCGTATCGACCATGGCATCAGGGCCGTCGAATCCCAAGCCGTCATGGACATGCTTGTGCGTGATCGCATCCCGCTCACGGTCTGTCCATTGTCCAACGTCCGACTGCGAGCGGTGGAGCACTTAGGCGCGCATCCTTTACGCCAATTGTTCGATGCCGGCGTCATCGTCACGATCAATTCCGATGACCCTGCGTATTTCGGCGGGTATGTCGTCGACAACTACTCCGCTCTTGCGGGCGTCGACTACACGCTGCGGGAACTCGCGACAATGGCCAGGAATTCGATTGCGGCCTCCTTCGCGAGTGAAGCAAGGAAGACCGAGCTTCAAGACATGCTAGATCGTTGGGAAGAGGTCTACCTGGGCTGAGCGCTACCCCTTGGACTATTGGAGGACGAGCCGCCACCGCTGCGTGACGTTTCCGGTCGGGCCCCACTGGTCGGCCTTCTCGGTCGGCAGGGGGAATTAGAGTGGTGGCCATGGCTGAATCGGCGTCCTCTCCGCGTGCTCCCGGGGTTCGGGAGGTCGCGGCGGTCGCCGGGGTCTCGCGGCAGACGGTCTCGCGGGTGCTGAACGACTCGCCAAGCATCCGGCCGGAGACCCGCGAGCGGGTCTTGGCGGCGATGGCGGAACTTGAGTTCCGCCCGAACCGCGCGGCGAGGATGCTCACGACGGCGCGCTCGCGCACGCTCGGGGTGCTTGCCTCCTCGGCGTCGTCGCTGTATGGGCCGGCGTCTAGCATGGATGCGGTGGAGAATGCCGCCCGAGAGGTGGGCTATTTCGTCACGGTGGCCCATGCCGCCGCCCCGGTGCCGGAGGAGATCCTCCGCGCGCTGGGCCATCTGATGGACCAGTCCGTCGACGGGATCGTGGTCATCGCGCCCCAGCGGCGGGTTCAGGAGGCGATGGCGTCGGTGCGCTTCGAGGTGCCGACCGTCGAGCTGCACGGCGCGGGCACGGGGGACGAGGCCGGCCTGTTCGTGGACCAGGCCGAGGGAGCATGGCTTGCCGTCCGGCACCTTCTCGACAAAGGCCACCGAAGGATCCTGCACGTGTGCGGGCCGCTGGACTGGGCCGAGGCGCGGGCGCGGCGTGATGGGTTCCTCCTCGAGTGCGAGGCCGCCGGAGCCGAGGCCATCGTCTCGCGCGAGGGCGACTGGACGGCGGCCTCGGGTGCCGGGATCGCTGCCGAGTTCCTCGCAGACCGGACCATCACGGCAGTCTTTTCCTCGAATGACCAGATGGCGCTGGGAGTGCTGCACGCCGGACGACGCGCGGGTCGTCGCGTTCCGGGGGACCTCGCCGTCGTCGGCTTCGACGACATCCCGGAGGCCGCCTTCTTCACGCCGCCGCTGACGACCGTGCGGCAGGACTTCGCCGAGCTCGGCCGCCGCGCCGTCGCCCGCCTCGTGGCCATGGTCGAGGGCCGCGAGCTTGCGTTCGCCGAGCCGGTCGCGCCGGCGCTCATCGTGCGCGAGTCTGCCTGACCCTTGCCACCTGTGGTGGTCAAGGCATACTGTTGAGCAACAATGTGACCGGTCACATCAGAGCTACGTGAGGAACATCGACATGACGCCAGAGCCGGCGCCCGCTCGCAGCGCGATTCTGGAGGCCCGCACCGCGCTGGGGATCGAGTTGGGGTCGACGCGCATTAAGGCGTGCCTCGTCGATGTCGACGATCCCTCGCTCGTGCTGGCGGTCGGCAGCCACGAGTGGGAGAACGAGTTCGCCGACGGGATGTGGACCTACCCGCTGGGGTCTGTCTGGTCCGGCCTGCAGGCCGCCTACGCGGACCTGATCCGGGACGCCGAGCGCCGCCACGGGGCGCGCCCGGAGGCCCTCGGCGCGATCGGGGTTTCGGCCATGATGCACGGCTATCTCGCGTTCGACGCCGAGGACGAGCTGCTCGTCCCGTTCCGCACGTGGCGCAACACGACGACCGGTCCGGCGGCGGCGGAGCTCACCGGGCTCTTCGGGGTGAACATCCCGCTGCGCTGGTCGATCGCGCACCTGTACCAGGCGATGGTCGACGCCGAGCCCCACGTGGCCCAGGTCCGTTTCTGCACGACGCTGGCCGGCTACGTCCACTGGCGCCTCACGGGCCGGAAGGTCCTCGGGGTGGGGGACGCCTCGGGCATGTTCCCGATCGACCCGGGAACGAAGTCCTACGACTCCGGGATGGCCGCCCGCTACGACGAGCTGGCCGGGGGACGGGTGCCCAAGCTCGCCGAGCTGCTGCCCGAGGTGCTCGTCGCGGGCCAGCCGGCTGGCGAGCTCACCCCCGAGGGCGCGCTGCTCCTGGACCCGACGGGGGCTCTGAGGCCGGGCGTCCCCCTGTGCCCGCCCGAGGGGGACGCGGGCACCGGCATGGTCGCGACCAACTCGGTCGCGCCCCGCACCGGAAACGTCTCCGCCGGCACGAGCATCTTCGCGATGGTCGTGCTCGAGCGCCCGCTCGCCGGCGTCCACCATGAGCTGGACCTCGTCGCGACCCCGGCGGGGGATCCGGTGGCCATGGTCCACTGCAACAACGGCGCGAGCGAGCTCGCGGCCTGGGCCGGGCTCTTCCACCGCTTCGCGGCCATCACCGGCTCACCCCTCGACGCCGACGCGGTCTACACGGCGCTGTTCTCCGAGGCGCTCGCAGGCGAGCCTGATGCCGGCGGGCTCCTTGCCTACAACTACCTGGCCGGCGAGCCGATCACGGGCCTCGAGCGCGGGCGGCCTCTCGTGGTGAGGACGCCCGACAGCCGACTGACCCTCGCCAACTTCGTCCGGGCACAGCTTTACGGCGTCTTCGGCACCCTCGCCCTCGGGATGCGGGTGCTCGCGGACGAGGGGGTCGGCCTTGACCGGATGTACGCGCACGGGGGCTTGTTCCGCACCGCCGGGGTCGCTCAGCGGTTCCTCGCCGGCGCGCTGGACGCGCCCGTGTCCGTCGCCGAGACCGCCTCGGAGGGCGGGGCGTGGGGGATCGCGGTCCTCGCCGCCTACGTCCGCGCGGCGGAGGCAGGCGCCGGGAGCGCGGGCCTCGGCGCCTACCTGTCCCAGCGGGTGTTCGGCGCCTTCGCCGTCGAGACCGCGGAACCGAACGACGACGACGTCGCGGGCTTCGCGTCGTACCTCGAGCACTATCGCGCGGGGCTGACGGTCGAGCGGGCCGCCGCCGACGCCGTCGCACTGAAACACGCCGTCGCACTGAAACACGCCACCCCAATGAAGGGAGCCACGCCATGACCGGCAGCCCACTCGAGGCCGAGATCACGCGGCTGCGCGAGGAGGTCTGCGCCCTGCACGCGGAGCTGACCCGGTATGGGCTCGTGGTGTGGACGGCCGGTAACGTCTCGGCGCGCGTCCCCGGTCACGATCTCATGGTCATCAAGCCCTCCGGCGTCTCGTATCAGGACCTCGCCCCCGAGCTCATGGTCGTGACGGACCTTCATGGCGTTCCCACGGATTCGCTCCCGGGGGATTCTCTGCCCGGGGAATCCGGCGGCGAGTGGGGCAACCCGGGCCTCTCGCCGTCGTCGGACACTGCAGCGCACGCCTACGTGTACCGTCACATGCCCGAGGTCGGGGGAGTCGTGCACACCCATTCGACGTACGCGACCGCGTGGGCCGCGCGCGGCGAGCCGATCCCGTGCGTGCTGACCATGATGGGCGACGAGTTCGGCGGGGACATCCCCATCGGGCCGTTCGCGCTCATCGGCGACGACTCGATCGGGCGCGGGATCGTCGAGACGCTGCGCAACTCGGCGTCTCCCGCTGTGCTCATGCAGAGCCACGGCCCGTTCACGGTCGGCCCGACCGCCCGGGACGCCGTCAAGGCCGCCGCGATGTGCGAGGAGGTCGCCCGCACCGTGCACATCGCCCGGCAGCTCGGCGAGCCGCTCCCGATCGCGCCCGAGCACATCGCCTCCCTCCACCACCGCTACCAGAACGTCTACGGCCGCTGACGGCCACCAGGAGATCACCCATGACTCGAGAAGTCTCTCTCGACGCCTACGAGGTCTGGTTCCTCACCGGAAGCCAGCACCTGTACGGCCCCGAGATCCTCGCCCAGGTCGCGGACCAGTCGCAGCTCGTGGCGAAGACCCTCGGCGCGCACCCCGACATGCCCGTGCGGCTCGTGTGGAAGCCCGTGCTCACCGACCCCGACGCGATCCGCCGGACCGCGCTCGAGGCCAACGCCGACGACCGCGTGATCGGCCTCATCGCGTGGATGCACACCTTTTCCCCGGCGAAGATGTGGATCGGCGGCCTGTCCTCCTTGCAGAAGCCGCTCCTGCACTTCCACACCCAGGCCAACGTGGAGCTCCCGTGGGGAGAGATCGACTTCGACTTCATGAACCTGAACCAGGCCGCGCACGGCGACCGCGAGTTCGGGTACATCCAGTCCCGCCTCGGCGTGCCGCGGAAGACCGTCGTCGGGCATGTCTCCGACCCCCGGGTCGCCGAGCGCATCGGCACGTGGGCCCGCGCCGCCGCGGGATGGGCCGCCACCCGCTCCCTCAAGCTCGCCCGCTTCGGGGACAACATGCGCTACGTCGCCGTCACCGAGGGCGACAAGACCGAGGCCGAGCTGCGGTTCGGGGTCCAGGTCAACACCTGGAGCGTCAACGAGCTCGCCGCAGCGGTCGACGGCGCCGACCCGGCCGACGTCGACGCGCTCACCGCCGAATACGAGGACCTCTACGACGTCGCGCCCGAGCTCCGCAAGGGCGCCGACCGGCACCAGTCGCTCCGGGACGGGGCCGCGATCGAGCTCGGCCTGCGCTCGTTCCTCGACGAAGGCGGGTTTGGGGCGTTCACGACGAGCTTCGAGGACCTCGGCTCGCTCAGGCAGCTGCCCGGCCTCGCGGTTCAGCGGCTCATGGGAGAGGGCTACGGCTTCGGCGCCGAGGGCGACTGGAAGACCGCGATCCTCGTCCGCGCGGCCAACGTCATGGGCGCCGGGCTCCCCGGCGGGGCGTCCCTCATGGAGGACTACACCTACGACCTCACTCCCGGGGACGAGCGGATCCTCGGAGCCCACATGCTCGAGGTGTCCCCGTCACTCACGAGCGCCCAGCCCACCCTCGAGGTCCACCCGCTCGGCATCGGCGGCAAGGACGACCCCGTCCGGCTCGTCTTCACCGCCGACCCAGGCCCCGCCGTCGTCGTCGCCCTCTCCGATCTGCGCGATCGGTTCCGCCTCGTCGCGAACGCCGTCGACGTCGTCGAGCCCTCCGCGCCGCTGCCCAAACTCCCCGTCGGGCGCGCGGTGTGGAAGCCCGCCCCCGACTTCCACACCTCCGCCACCGCGTGGCTCGAAGCCGGCGCCGCCCACCACACCGTCATGAGCACCGCCCTCGGCATCGAGGCCTTCGAGGACTATGCCCGCATGGCCGGAACCGAGCTCCTCGTCATCGACCAGGACACGACCGTGCGCGGCTTCACCCGCGAGCTCGAATGGAACGCCGCCTACCACCGCCTCGCGCGGGGCCTGTGAGAGAGGGTGCAAACTACAGCTATGGATGCAAGCGCCACCTCCCTCGCGTCCGATGCGGCAGCTTTGGCCCGCGTCTCGGCCGCAGGACTGCACGAGATATCGGCCGGAGGCTACGCTGCGGTCATCACGACACACGGAGCCGCACTGAGGAGCCTGACCCACGAGGGCCGCGACCTTGTTGTCCCCTCCCCGGCAGGGCAGCCGATCCCGGACTACCGAGGAGTGATTGCCGCGCCATGGCCGAACCGCATCGCCGACGGGCTCTACAGGTTCGACGGCGAGGAACACCGTCTCGGAGTCAACGAACCGGAACGCGGCTGCGCTTTGCACGGATTGGTGTTCGACCGCCAATGGTCGGTCTCCGCCGCTGGGAGGAACTCTGTGACCCTCTCGCTCGAACTCGAACCAGACGCAGGGTACCCATTCGCCCTCCACATCGAGGCTTCATACATCCTCGATGCCGACTGCGGCCTGCAATGGGAGGTGCGCGCGCGGAATACGGGGAACCGTGCAGCCCCCTACGGAGTCTGCCCGCACCCATACCTCGTCGCGGGGAAGGCGCCACTGGACGACTGGGAGCTCGAGGTCCCCGCGAACCGGTTCCTGGAGGTCACTCCGGATAGGCTCCTGCCCATCCAGGAGCGGCATGTCGGAGGCGACGCCTTCGACTTCCGCTCCGCCCGGCCGATTGGCCCAGTCGAAATCGACCACGCGTTCACGGGGCTCGGCTTCGACGCGGACGGCACTGCCCGCGTCACGGTCAGAGACCCGGCACACGGCACGGGGGTGGTGATGACGTGGGAGGCTGCGTGCCGCTGGCTGCAGATCCACACTGCCGACAAGGCGGCCCCCGCCCCCAGCCGGATCGGCTTGGCCGTGGAGCCCATGACCTGCCCGCCCGACGCCTTCAACAGCGGGACCGATCTCATCGTCTTGGCGCCAGGAGAACAGCACACCGCTCGATGGGGCATCAACGCCCTGGAAGCGTAGACGAGACGGTTGGGGCGCTTACCGATGCCCGCTCGATGAGGTGTGCCCGGAGCGGGAGCTGCTCCGCGGGAACTCGATGTCCGAGCCTGCGGAGCAGCGCCCTGGCAGCCTCGCGCCCCATGTCGTAGACCGGCTGGGCCACAACAGTCAGGGGAGGCTCAATGAGCTCGGTCCAGGCGAAGTCGTCGTACGCCACGACAGAGATGTCCTCCGGGATTCGCAAGCCTCGGCGCTTGATCTGTCCGAGCACCCTGAGCGCGATGAGGCTGTCCGAGCAGACGACGGCGGTCGCGGGCTCCGCCTGATCGAGCAACTCGGCGCACGCGGCGGCGAGGGCGTCGTCAGAGGTCGCGTTGAGCTTCACGAGGGCAGGGTCCCACTCCGAGCCGGCCTCCGTGAACGCCCTTTCGATGCCGTCCACACGGTCCGCGACCGGGGATAGGCCGAGGTCCATCCCGCGCTGGTACGCGGCCTTCACGCGCTGGCTCGACACATAGCCGATGCGACGGTGGCCCGTGTCGAGGAGGAGGCGCCCGACCTCAAGGGCCGCGTCGGCGAAGTCGACTCGCACGGTATCGAGGGCCAGGCCGCGAACGCCGCGGTCGAAGAGGACGACGGCGCGCCCGTGGGCCTGCGCCGATTCGAGGTGGGAGGTGTCCGTGCTCGAGCACGGGGCCACGATGAGGCCGGCCACCCGCTGCTGGAGCAACTCCTGGACGGCCGCCACCTCGTTGGCCAGGTCTTCGTCGGTGTTTACGAGGACGACGGTGTAGCCGGCGTCTCGGACTTCGTCAGAGATGCCGCGCAGCGCGAGCCCGAAGTGGGCGTTCTCGATATCGCCGACGACGACACCGATCGAGTTGGAGCGGCCGGTCGTCATGCTCTTGGCGAGCTGGTTCGGCCGATAGCCGAGCCCCTCGGCCGCAGCGATCACGAGGGAGAGCACCTGCTCGCTCACCGCGCCATAGCCGCCCAGGGCCCGTGCCGCCTGTGCCTTCGACACCCCGGCGGCGCGCGCCACATCGGCGACGGTGGCCTCTTTCGCTGACTGCTCGCGCTTCGTCACATCCCCATCCGATCCGATAAAAGAGATTGACGCCACACCGTGACGTAAGTACAGTCACATCATCCCCCAAATTGAGACCGGTCTCAACCTAAGGCGCTGAGACCGGTCTCACCCGAAGAACGGATCGACCATGAAAAGCATCAAAGCAGCCGCTCTCGCAGCCGCAGCCGCCCTCGCCCTCTCGTTGTCCGCATGCGGCGGCTCGAGCAGTGCCTCCTCGACGTCGTCGGCCAACAACCCGTATGGCCTCATCACGCCCGGGCAGTTCCGCGTCGCGAGCGTCGGCGACTCCAAGCCCTACACGTTCACTGACTCGTCCGGGAAGTTCACGGGCTTCGACGTCGAGCTCTTCACCGACGTCGCCCACCGAGCCGGCATCGACAACGTCGTCTTCACCGGCCAAGACTTCTCGGCGATCCTTCCCGCCGTCGCCAACGGCCAGTTCGACGTCG
Organism: Sinomonas terricola; assembly: GCF_034931225.1. Taxonomy (NCBI): domain Bacteria; kingdom Bacillati; phylum Actinomycetota; class Actinomycetes; order Micrococcales; family Micrococcaceae; genus Sinomonas; species Sinomonas terricola. The sequence goes on along the minus strand of NZ_JAYGGQ010000007.1, from coordinate 75,917 downwards.
GAGTCGCCGCCATCGGCATCACCGACAAGCGCAAGCAGACGGTCGACTTCTCTGACGGCTACCTCGCCGGCTACCTCACGGTCCTCACGACGAAGACGTCAGGGGTCACGAGCGCGGACAGCCTCAAGGGCAAGCGCCTCGGCGTCGTGCAGGGCACGCTCCAGGAAACGTACGCCATGAAGAACTTCCCCAACTCGAACCTGGTCCGCTTCCCGGACAACAACGCGGCCGTCTCCGCCCTCAACTCCGGCACGGTGGACGCCCACTTCCTCGACTACGAGGCCGCCAAGGACTACGTCTCCAAGTTCGGGCTCGTGGACGCTGCCGACATCCCGTCGTTTGACGCGCCCGCCGGGTTCGCGATCGCAAAGAACAAGCCCGCGCTCAAGGATGCGCTCAACAAGGCCCTCAAGGCGGCCATGGACGACGGCACCTGGAAGCGCCTGTACCAGAAGTGGTTCCCGGGCTCGCCCATGCCGAAGCAGTACCTGCCGGCCTCGGATCAGTAAGTCGAAGATCAAGTAAGGCACCGTCATGGATCTGCTCGACAATCTCGGAAAAACGTTCTTCGACGTCCAGGCCATGGCCGACGTCCTGCCCCAGCTCCTGCAGGTCGGCCTCGTCAACACCCTCGTCATTTCGATCGCAGCTACGGTCATCGGCTGCGTCCTCGGCATGGTCGTCGCCCTCATGGGCATCTCGCCCTCCGGGTGGCTCCGCTGGCCGGCACGTGTGTACACCGACCTCTTCCGCGGACTCCCGGCCATCCTCACCATCCTGTTGATCGGCCAGGGGTTCGCCCGGTTCAGCCAGCAGGTCTTCGGGCCGAGCCCCTACCCGCTCGGCATCATCGCCCTCAGCCTCATCTCGAGTGCGTACATCGGTGAGATCTTCCGAGCCGGGATCCTCGCCGTCGACAAGGGCCAGCTCGAGGCGTGCCGCGCTTTGGGGATGGGCTACGGGCGGGCGATGCGCCTAGTCGTCGTCCCCCAAGGAGTGCGGCGAGTTCTCCCCGCGCTCGTCAACCAGTTCATCTCGATCGTGAAGGACTCAAGCCTCGTGTACTTCCTCGGCCTGCTGGTCTCCGAGCGCGAGCTCTTTCGCGTGGGGCAGGACGCGGCGGTGCTCAGCGGAAACCTCTCACCGCTCGTCCTCGCCGGCTTGTTCTATCTCATCGTGACCGTCCCGCTGACCCACCTCGTGAACTACATCGATCAGCGGTTCCGGACTGGCCGTCGCAAGCCGGCGCCGCCGGTCTCCGGTCTCCGCGAGATCGCCGAGCTCGAGATCGTAGAAAGCGCAAGACCATGAAAAAGCACGAATATTCGGGCGCCGGGCTCGAACTCAAGGATCTGACCCTCGCCTATGGTGACATCGACGTGGTTCGGAAGATCAGCCTCCGCGTCGAACCCGGGACCACGACGTGCGTGATCGGCCCGTCAGGCTCGGGCAAGTCGACCCTGCTCCGGGGAATCAACCGCCTCCACGAGCCGAAATCCGGGGACGTGCTCCTGGACGGCGCCTCGACTCTGGGGCAGCACCCCGATCAGCTGCGCCGGAAGGTCGGCATGGTGTTCCAGCACTTCAACCTCTTCCCGGATCACACCGCGCTCGAGAATGTGGCGCTCTCTCCGTGGAAGGTCAAGGGCCTTTCCAAGAAGGAGGCCTTGCGGGTTGCCCGGGAACGCCTCGACGAGGTCGGGCTGCGCGAACGGGCGGACCACAAGCCGCGCGACCTGTCCGGCGGCCAGCAGCAGCGCGTGGCTATCGCCCGGGCGCTCGCCATGGAGCCCCAGGTCATGTTGTTCGACGAGGCCACGTCCGCGCTCGACCCCGAGCTCGTGAACGGCGTGCTCAACCTCATGGCCAGTCTGAGTGGCCGAGGGATGACGATGGTCGTCGTCACCCATGAGATGGGCTTTGCCCGGCGGGCCGCGAACCAGGTCGTGTTCATGGACGAGGGGCAGGTCGTGGAGACCGGAACGCCCGACGACATCTTCGACCGGCCCCAGTCGGCGCGCTTGCAGCGCTTCCTCTCGGAGGTCCTGTGATGCCCCGGATCAAGTCAGCGACCCGAATCAGAACAGCCATCGTCGGATTCGGCGTTTCGGGTGGCGTCTTCCATGGCCCCCTCCTCGGGGCCAACCGGTCGTACTCCGTCGAGGCGGTGGTGACTGGGAACCCTGAGCGCGTGGCGGCGGCCCGCAAGAGGTTCCCCCGGGCCTTCATCGTGAAGGACTACGCCGCTCTTCTTGAGTTGGTCGACGACGGTACCCTCGAGCTCGACCTCATGGTGCTCGGCACTCCGCCCGCGCTCCACCGCGAGCAGGCGATCGCCGCCGTCGAGCGCGGACTTCACATCGTCGTCGACAAGCCCTTCGCGCCGTCGCTCGAGGATGCCCAGGCGATGACCGACGCCGCGGCCGCGGCCGGCGTCGTCCTCACGGTCTTCCAGAACCGGCGCTGGGATGGGGACTTCCTGACCGTCGCAGACCTCGTGCGCGCGGGAAGGCTCGGCGAGGTGCGCACCTTCGAGTCCCGCTTCGAGTGGTGGCGCCCCGAAGGCTTCGGCAACTGGCGCGACGCTGCCGCGGCCGACGACGGCGGGGGCCTCCTCACGGATCTCGGCAGTCATCTCATCGACCAAGCGACTCAGCTCTTCGGTCAGGTCGAGGACGCACGGGCCGACCTTCGGCGGCACAGCGACGGCCTAGGGGGAGACGAGGACAGCTTCGCGGAACTGCGCCATGCTTCGGGCGTCGTGAGCCGACTCTGGATGAACGGCCTCGCGCCGGCTCGTGGCCCGCGGTTCCACGTCCTCGGGAGTCGCGCCGGATTCACGTCCTGGGGGCTGGACGGCCAGGAGGCTGCCCTTGCCACTGGCGCCGATCCCCGCAAGCCCGGCTATGGGGCTGTCCCGTCGCGGGAGCCAGCACGGTTGTCCGACGGAAGCTCGGCCATCGACGTCGGCCTCCTGCCCGGCGATTACCCCGCGTTCTACCGCCTGCTCGCCGACGCCGTGCACCGCAACGGGCCGCTTCCCGTTGAACCGGCCGAGGCCCTCGAAACCCTGCGGATCATCCGCGTCCTCCACGCGACCACCCCCCTTCGGTCATCACAGAAAGAACCCGCGAATGTCTGAAAGCCAGAAGTCCGATAGTGCAGATCAGCGGCGCATCGTCGTCATCGGCGGCGGCGTCCTCGGCGTCTCCATCGCCGTCCATCTCCTCCGCTCCGGTGCGGACGTCACCCTTGTCACGGAAGGCGAGCTGGCCTCGGGGGCCTCGGGCCGCTCGCTGTCCTGGCTCAATTCGGCGGGGACACGCAGCCGCGAGTACCACGCGCTGCGCATGGCGGGCATCGACCGCTACCGGACGCTGTTCGCCGAGGACCCGTCGCGCGAGTGGCTTCAGTTCGGCGGCGGGGTCTACTGGGACAAGGGCGACGACGGCACGTCGACCATGGGACGGCACGAGTACGAGCTTTCCCACGCCTATGACTCACACCTCGTCGGGCCAGAGTCCATTGCCGACTTCACAACTGGCCTCAACGCCGACGCCCTCGCCGAGACGTCCATCTACAACCCGGGCGAGGGGTGGGTGAGCCTCCCGCATCTCATCGCGCACCTCGTGGCCGAGTTCATGCGGCGCGGCGGCGTCCTCGAGGCGAACGCCGGCCGGGCCGAGGTCGTCGTGGAGGATGGCCGCGCCGTTGGAGTGATGGCCCCCGCGGTCGGCACCCTCGGTGCGGACGCCGTCGTCGTCGCCTGTGGTGCGCATACGCCCGACGTCGTGGCGCCGCTCGGAGTACAGATTGACAACGGCTCACCGGTCTCGATGCTCGTGGTGACCGAGCCGCTCGACCACACCGTGAAGGCCGTCCTCAACACGCCCCACGCGGCGATTCGCCCCAACCCCGGCGGCACAATCGCCATCGACCACGACTGGTACGAGGAGCACATCGTGCGGGACGCGTTGGGGGAGTACTCGATCCCCGAGCCCGTCGTCGACGAACTCCTCAAGAAGGCTGGCCGTCTCATCGACGGGACGCCCGAGCTGAAGGCCGGGTCCTGGAAACTCGGGCTCAAGCCCATCCCGGGCGACGGCGAGCCGGTGTTCGGGGAGCTGGCGAAGGTCCCGGGGTGCTTCGTGGCGTTCACCCACTCGGGCGCGACGCTCGCCCTCATCGCCGGCGAGCTCCTCGCCGACGAGGTCCTCACCGGGAGCCGGCATCCCATGCTGGCCACGTTCCGGCCGGAGCGCTTCGAGGCCTGACCTGCTCTCAACGGCGGTGCGGGCTCATGAAGGCAGGGCGGGCCAGAGTTCTCCAGCCCGCCCTGCCTTCCGGGTAGACCGTGGTGGCGCGGCAGCCTTGCGGTTCGCCGGATTCCTGAGGACGGGGAACGCGCTCGTCAACGCCGAGAGGGGGAGGGGCAGCACACCGGAAGCGCACTATCGATAGCGACCGAGGCGGATGAGAGGCCGCGGCCTGCGAGCTGCTGGGTGATGGGGCCACCGAACGAGTTGACGGCGAGGCGGGCGTGCTTCCGCGGGTTTTGGCGGTCGGAGTGGCCCACGGGCATGATGGCGTTCACGAACCCGACGCGCCCACAGGAGAGGAAGCCGATGACTGCGGTCCCAGAAGGCATCGACACCCCGGAGATCATGATCGACCGGAACGTGCTCGAGCGGAACGTCGAGCGGATGGCCGCCGCCGTCCGGTCCAAGGGACTGCAGCTCCGTCCACATGTGAAGACCCACAAGGTCCCCGAGATCGCGGCGCTCCAGCTGGCCGCGGGAGCTGTCGGGCTGACCGTGGCAACCATTGGCGAGGCCGAAGTCTTCGTCGAGCACGGGGCCGAGGACATCTTCATCGCCTACCCGCTCTGGGTCGGCCCGCGCCAGGCAGCCAGGCTGCGCCGCCTCAGCAGCAGGGCGCGCGTCGCGGTCGGCACAGATTCCAGTGAAGCAGCCAGCACCCTTGGCGCGAGCCTCGCTGATGCCGCGGGCCACATCGAGGTACTCATCGAGATCGACAGCGGTCACCACCGCAGCGGGGTCAGCCCGACCCGCGCCCTGGAGGTCGCCCGGGCTGCCGAGCGCGCGGGACTGCGCGTTGCCGGAGTCTTCACCTTCCCCGGTCACAGCTACGCGCCGGGGATGCCTATCAGAGCCGCGGAGCAGGAACAACAGGCCCTTGACGAGGCCTCCAGGCTGCTGGCCGCATCGGGCTTCGACGTCAGCCGCGCGAGCGGCGGGTCGACTCCTACGGCATTCCTCACCGGAACAGCGTCCGCGACCGAGGTGCGGCCGGGCGTCTACGTCTTCGGCGACGCCCAGCAGCTCGAACTCGAGAGATGCACCATGGAGGACATCGCCCTGACGATCGCCGCAACCGTCGTCAGCCGCCACGAGGGAGACCAGTTCACCCCGCGCAGGATCATTCTCGACTCGGGCAGCAAGACCATGGGCAGCGACCGCCCTGCCTGGGCCACGGGCTACGGACGGCTCATGGACCATCCGGAAGCACGCATCACAGCCCTCTCCGAGCACCATGCCACTGTCGTCTGGCCCGACGAGAGCGACCTTCCGGCCCTCGGCGAGCGGGTGCGGGTCATCCCGAACCACGTGTGCCTTGCCATGAACCTCGTCGACGACGTGGCCGTGCTCAGCAACGGAGAGGTCGTGGACCGCTGGCGTGTCGCAGCCCGCGGCAAGAACAAGTAGTCACCGCTCGACGGCGTCGATGCCCTGCGCCGTCACCGGATGGCCCGTGCCGTCACCAGCCGCCGCGCGTGGGTGTATGCCCCTTTCGGGCGTCGTCGGGCATAGTCATTTCAGCCCGCAGGCCCAGGAGGCGGATTGGACGGCCTGCTTCGATGTCGGCTGCGAGGTCGAGGGCGCGCGCGAGGATTTCGTCCCGGTCGAAGGTCTCGGGAATCTTCTTCGCGTGAGTCTTGGTCAGGAACGGCGCATAGCGGACCTTGAGGGTCAGCCCGATCACGGGCCGCCCCTCGGCCGCGACATCATCGAGAACGTGCGCGGTCAGCTCCCTCACGGCGTCGTCCACTTGGGCCGGATCGGTGAGGTCGCGCTGGAAGGTGGTCTCCCGGCTGTGCCCGCGGGCTACCCACGGGGTGTCGTCGACGACGCTCGCGCCGTCCCCGCGCCCGAGCTGCGCGTACCACGGGCCCATCCTCGGGCCGAATTCGGGGACTAGGTCCTGCGGGTCGGCTGCGGCGAGCTCGGCGACGGTATCGATGCCGAGTTTGGCGAGCCGGGCCGACACCCTGGCTCCGACGCCCCATAGATCCTTGGTGGGCCGGCCGCCCATGACGTCGAGCCAGTTCGCCGCGGTGAGACGGAAGACGCCGGCCGGCTTGCCGAAGCCCGTGGCGACCTTGGCCCGGACCAGGGTGTCGCCGATGCCCACGCTGCAATGCAGCTGTGTCCGCTCCAGGACAGCGGACTGCACCTGCCGGGCATAGGCTTCTGGGTCCTCCGTCTTCACGCCCACAAAGGCCTCGTCCCACCCCAGCACCTGCACGGTGGCACCGGGCTGCGCTCGCAGGGTGGTCATGACGGTTTCCGACGCCGCGAGGTAGGCCTCGTGATCGACGGGCAGGATGACGGCGTCGGGCACCTTCCGGGCCGCGATGCGCAACGGCATTCCGGAGCCCACGCCGAACGCCCTGGCTTCATAGGACGCCGTCGACACCACAGCTCGTTCCGTCGGATCGCCCCGGCCGCCGACAATGATCGGCCTGCCGGCAAGCTCAGGCCGCCGCAGCACCTCGACCGCCGCGATGAACTGGTCGAGATCGACGTGCAGCACCCACCGGATTCCGCTCACGCCACCAGTCTGCCCCTCCTCATCGGGTTCGGCGTCGACGGCCGTGTGAGGAAGTACGAACGAGTACGAGCTCCGCCCGGTGAGACGGAGCTCGTACTCGCGTTGCCCAAACGACCGTTTACTGACCGATCGGGGTGGGAGGTCGCTCGCCGCTGAGCACGGCCAGCGCGTTGTCTGCGGCGAGCATCGCCATCGCGGTGCGCGTCTCGACGGTGGCGGAGCCCAAGTGCGGGACCAGCACCACGTTCTCGAGTTCGAGCAGCTCGGGGTGCACGCGGGGCTCGTGCTCGTAGACGTCGAGTCCGGCCCCAGCAATCCGACCCTCGCGAAGGGCGGATGCGAGCGCTGCTTCGTCGACGATCGGCCCGCGGGCGGTGTTGACGAGGTACGCCGAGCTCTTCATCGCCGCGAGTTGCTCCGCGCCGATCAGATGGTGCGTGGCGGGTCCGTAGGGGCAGTGCAGCGAGACGACGTCGGAGACGGCCAGCAGTTCGTCGAGCTCGACCCGCTGGGCACCCAGCTCGGCGGCGATCTGGGGGTCGATCTCCCGGCGTGACTGGTAGACGATCTCCATGCCGAAGGCCTTGGCCCGGCGCGCGGTTGCCTGGCCGATGCCGCCCATGCCGACGACGCCGAGGGTCTTGCCCTGCAGGCTGCTGCCGAGCAGGAAGAACATGCCCCACTTCCAGGCCTGGCCGGAGCGGATGAGCCGTTCCCCCTCGCCGAGTCGGCGGGTCGCCATGAGGATGAGGCTGAGCGCGATGTCTGCCGTCGCCTCGGTGAGCACCCCGGGGGTGTTGGTGGCGACGACGCCCCGTTGGGCGCAGGCTGGCACGTCGATGTTGTCATAGCCGACGGCGACATTCGCCACGACTTTGAGCTGCGGGCCGGCGGCGTCGAGCAGCTCCGCGTCGATGCGTTCGGTGAGCAGGCTCACGACGGCGTCAGCGCCGGCTACGCGGCGCAGGAGTTCTTCGCGGCCAATCGAATCCGGACCCGGCCAGGCATCCACCTCGTGCTCGGCGCGGAGCTTCTCGATTGCGGCGTCGGGCACGCGCCCCGTGACGACGACCCGGCTCATGCCGTCTCGATCCATTCGCGCAGGCGGCCGAGGCCGTCGCGGATGTCGGCGACGTCGATGCCCGAGTAGGCGAGCCGGATGTATTGCCGCTCTTCGCCGGGCTGGCGCCGGCCGAAGTGCTCACGCGTGCAGAAGGAGACGCCCGTCTTGTAGAGGGCTTCCGTGGCGAAGTCGCCGACCGCCGTGTACCCCATGCGCTCCATGGCGTCCGTGACGTCGGGGAAGAGGTAGAACGTCGACTGCGGCACGGCGACGTGCATGCCCGGGATGGAATTCACGAGCTCGCAGGCGGCGTCCCGGCGCCCGCGCAGAATGTCGAGCATGTGCTGCACAGGCTCCTGCGGACCGCGGAGTGCTTCGATGCCAGCCCACTGGACGTAGTGCGTCGTGCACGACTCGTCGTTGGTGTTGAGCGTGCTGAGCACCTTGGCGATCTCGAGCGGGGCGACGGCGCAGCCGAGGCGTGAGCCGGTCATCGCGAACTTCTTGCTGAAGGTGTAGAGGATGACGGTACGCTCCGCCATGCCCGGGAGCGACGCGATGGAGCTGGAAACCCCTTCGTAGCGCGTCTCGAAGTAGGCCTCGTCGGAGAGGACCCAGAGATCGTGCTCCTGGGCGAGCTGCGCGATGGCCTCACGCTCGGCCGCCGTCGACTCGGCCGAGATGGGGTTCTGAAGGTCGTTGTAGATGATGGCGACGGTGTTGGGCGTGATCGAGGCGCGCACCTGGTCGAGGTCGATCGCGAAGCCCTCGCTCGTGGGGAGGTAGCGATACGGCACGGCTGTGCCGCCGAGGTACTCGATCTGCGACTCGTAGATCGGGAAGCCGGGGTTCGGGTAGAGCACCTCCTGACCCGGGTTCATGACCGCCTGGAGGAACTTCGTGATGACCGGCTTGCCGCCCGTCATCACGACGACGTTGTCGGGAGAGAAGCTGATGCCGCGACGCGAGCCGAGATCCTCGGCGAGGGCCTCACGCAGCTGCGGGATCCCCGGACCGGGGCAGTAGCCCGTGTAGCCGTCGGCGATGGCCCGATTCATGGCCTCGACGATATGCGGGGCCGTCGGGATGTTGATGTCGCCAAGGTGGAAGGGGAACACGCGGTTCCCCTGGGCCTTCCATGCGGCGGCGGCTTGGGCGACGCTGAAGGCCGTTTCGGTGCCTAGACGCTCAAGCCGGTTCGCGAGTTGTTGCATACGGTTCCACTCCTCATCGAGTTGACGTTCGATCCTCAGGCGGATGCCACTCTAGTATAGGACTAATATATTAGAATCCGTTGTGTGGGATCAAGACTGAGGTGCGGATCGATCTGACATACGTGAGCGTCCGATGACAAGAGGCCGCACCCCGGCTTGGGGGTACGGCCTCTTGCTACTGGGACAACTACGGGGTCGGCGGCGTGTGCCAGATGCGGTCGATGTAGTCGCGCATGGACCGGTCGGAGGAGAAGTAGCCGCACCGCGCGACGTTGAGGATCGCGGAGCGGGTCCACGCGTCCTGGTCGGCGTAAGCTGCATCCACGGTCTTCTGCGCCGCGACGTAGGACGCGTAGTCGGCGAGCACCATGAAGCGGTCGTCGTACAGCAGGTTCGAGATGATCGGCTCGAACGTGGAGCGGTCGCCGCCCGAGAACGCGCCGGACGCGATGAGGTCCATCGCGCGCCGCAGGTCGGCGTCCGTCTGGTAGTACTCGCTCGGCCGGTAGCCCTTGGCCCACAGCGCCTCGACTTCCGGCTCCGTCATGCCAAAGAGGAAGAAGTTGTCGTCGCCGACGAGTTCGCGGATCTCGACGTTCGCGCCGTCGTCGGTGCCGATCGTGAGCGCGCCGTTGAGCGCGAACTTCATGTTGCCGGTGCCCGAGGCTTCCTTGCCGGCCAGGGAGATCTGTTCGGACAGGTCGGCGGCCGGGATGACGTACTCGGCGAGTGTGACGTCATAGTTGGGCGGGAAGAGCACCTTGAGGCGTCCTTCGACGCGCGGGTCGTCGTTGACGACTGATCCGACCGCGTTGATGAGGTGGATGATGCGCTTGGCCATTGCGTACCCCGGCGCCGCCTTGGCTCCGAAGACGAACGTGCGCGGCGTGATCTCGGATGCCGCGACGCGTCCGGACGCGATGCCTTCGTACAGCGTGACGATGTGGAGGACCTTGAGCATCTGCCGCTTGTACTCGTGCAGGCGTTTCACCATGACGTCGAGGAGGTGGCCGTCACCGACTTCGAGCCCGTCGCGGGCCTTGAGCTCAGTCGCGAGCCGAACCTTGTTGTGAGCCTTGACGGCCGCGAACGCGGCACGGAACTCAGGATCCGCCGCGTAGGCCTCGAGCTCGCGGAGGCGCTCCAGATCGGTGACCCACCGCGGGCCGAGCGCATCCGTGATGAGGGACGACAGGCCGGGGTTCGCGAGGCGCAGGAAGCGTCGCGGCGTCACGCCGTTGGTGACGTTGGTGAACTTGCCGGGGAAGAACTCGGCGAAGTCGGGCAGCACCTTGTCCCGCAGCAGCTGCGAGTGCAGTTCGGCGACGCCGTTGACCTTCGCGCCCGCGACCGTGGCGAGGTACGCCATCCGCACCGACCGGTGGGGGTACTCGCCCACGATCGACATGTTCCGGATGCGCAGCTCGTCGTCGCCGAACTGCTCGCGGACCGCGGCGAGGAACTCCTCGTTGATGCGGAAGATGATCTCCAGGTGCCGCGGCAGGAGCCGCCCAAGGAGGTCCACGGACCACTCTTCGAGTGCCTCGGGCAGCAAGGTGTGGCACGTGTAGGCGAAACACCCCTGGGTGATGGCCCACGCGTCAGCCCATTCGAGGTGCCGCTCGTCGACGAGCACGCGCATGAGCTCGGGCACGGCGATCACGGGATGCGTGTCGTTCAGCTGGAAGATGACGCGGTTCGGCAGGTTCGCGAGGTCGTAGCCCTCGGACAGCTGGTTGTCGAGGAAGTCGCGGATGGACGCCGCGACGAAGAAGTACTGCTGCTGCAGGCGCAGCTCCTTGCCCTGCGGAGTGGAGTCCTCGGGGTAGAGCACCTTCGAGATGTTCGACGCGAACGTCTGCGCCCGCACCGCCTCCGCGTAGTCGCCCGCATTGAAGACGCCAAGGTCGAACGCGTTCGTCGCGACGGCGCTCCACAGGCGCAGCGTGTTGACGCGCCCGTTCTGATAGCCGGGCACCATGTAGTTAAAGGGCACCGCCTGCACGTTCCACGCGGGGATCCAGCGCGTGCGCTCGACGCCGTCGTCGTCGTACTTCTCGGTATGGCCGCCGAAGGAGATCGTCTGCGCGGCCTCGGGGTGGGGGAACTCCCACGGCGAGCCCATTGCGAGCCACCGATCGGGCTGCTCGACCTGCTGGCCGTCGACAAACGTCTGCCGGAAGATGCCGTATTCGTACCGGAGGCCGTAGCCGATGGACGGGACGCTCATGGTGGCAAGCGAGTCGATGAAGCAGGCGGCGAGGCGGCCCAGGCCTCCGTTGCCGAGGCCGGGCTCGAGCTCGAGACGGCGGAGCTCATCGATGTCGATGCCGCACGACGCGAGGGCCTCCGTGGCAATCTCAGTGAGGCCGCTCGCGAGCAGATTGTTGTCGAGCTGCTTGCCGAGCAGGTACTCCGCCGACAAGTAGCACACGCCCTTCGCCTGGCGCTCGCGCTGGCGGCGCTGGTCCTCGAGCCACCGGGCCATGAGGTAGTCGCGCACGGTCTCTGCGAGCGCGAGATACCTGTCGTTCCCACTCGAGAAGGAGAGGGCCACGCCCTGCCGGAAGTTGAGGTTGTTCAGGAATTCGCGCACGAAGCCGTCGACCGTGCTCGGCGGTGCGGTCACCGGGGCCAGCGCCAGGGGGTGTTTCGCGGGGGAGATGCGTTCGGGGGCCATCACGCCACGGTAGCGAATGCCGCCGACGCCTGACGACAGATCTGCCCCGTCGACCGAAAATTTACACGCCCGTCACAGACGGAGGGCGGCGAGTGTGAGACACACCGCCGCCCCGGCCCGTGCGGCAGGATGTTCACATTTTCCCGAATCCGTTCAGAATGGTCTGTATGTCTCTGATCCAGGACGGGCCTCAACGCTCGCCGGTCTTCCGATAGAGAGACGTGCCGCATGCGCCGCATCACCGCCGTTGCCGTCGCGCTAGTCCTGCTGCTGACTGGCTGCACTGCGGCGGCCGCGGTCAACACCGATCCTCAGCCCGTGGGCTGGACTGGCGCGGCCCGGATGCTCGCGTTTCGTGACGAGTTCAACGGCACGTCCCTGAATCGGACCGTCTGGACACCGTACTGGAGGCGCGACTGCGTGGGCGCGTCCACCATGAACAGTGTCCACACATGTTCGTCGAACGTCTCCTACGGCAATGGCGAAGTTGACCTCAAGCTCTCGGATTCGACCCACGGCGCGCTGTTGTCCACGAACCCGCGCGATGGCGTGGTCGGTCACACTGGGTTCCAGTTCACGACCGGCTACGCGGAAGCGCGCATCTGGTTCCCAGGCCCGGCCGGCGCATGCACCATCTACAACTGGCCCGCATGGCTGACGGACGGCCAATCCTGGCCGAGTACCGGTGAAATCGACATCGCCGAAGCTGCTGGCTGGGGCGGCAGCGGCGCAGACTATCTCTTGTCGGCGAACTATCACGGTCCGAACAAGAAGGCCGGGTCGGGGACGTTCTCAGGATGCTGGTCGAATGGCTGGCACACCTACGCCATTGACCGCAAGGTCGGTTCCATCGACATCTACGTGGATGGCGCCAAAGTCTGGACCACAGCCACGACCGACCACGAGTCTCCCGAATACCTCATCCTGGCTCTCGGCTATACGGACGGAATTCAAGGCCTCGGAGATGCCAATGCCGTTCGAGTCGACTACGTTCGCGTCTGGCATTAGCTGGCAGCGGGACGTGGAGCGAAGCTTCCGGTTCCGCAGTCGGCTGCGACGATCGCTCACCTGAGCAGACACCTCTTGTCCTATAAATCAAGTCGATGTACTATCGATTTAGTCCTTGGGTATGAGCTCCTGTGGCTCAAACGCCCGTAGAAGAGACACGACCGAAACATATGTAGGACGGTCTGGTGGCTTGCGTCGGACGTGGAGACCTCAGTCAGGAGGCCCAGTCCGGCTCCGCGTGGGGTCGACATCAGGGCCCACGGGCGCTTCGCGAGCAGGCGAGCCGTCTTCACGAGCGGAACCGGGAGCCAACCCCGGCCACGCCCTTCCCGGCCACTTCGCGCCGTCCCGACCTTTCCTTCGCCTTCACGGCGCGTGAGCGTCGTCAGAATCACGATCAACGGGGAAATCATGAAGTCTGTCATTGACTGGATGGACAATCCGCAGCCGAACCGAGGCATCCGCTTTGCCGAACGCGGCGACGAGTGGACGTACCGCTCATACGCATCGCTCGCCGAGGAAGCCCGGCGCATCGCCACGGTGCAGCGAGAGCACGGCGTCCGCCCAGGGGACGTGGTCTCGCTCGTCATCAGCGAGCCCAGGCGCTTCGTGCCGTGGTTCCTGGGGACGCTCGCCGCCGGAGCCGTCGCTTCGCCGATCGCTTCGCCGCTCACCTCTGCGTCGGATCGGTATGCCGAGCACATCGCCCAGATCACCAAGGTCGCCCGGCCGCGCGCGCTCTTCTCAGACGCCGAACTCCTCGACCTCGGCCGCGAGGGGCTGCGGCTCGCGGGCAGCGGAGCCGAGATCGCAGCGGCCGGTGACCCCGGAGGCGCCGCCCCGGGCGAGATCGCCCGCGTGGACAGCGACAGCCTCCAGCTTCTCCAATTCACGTCCGGATCGAGCGGCACGCCGAAGGGCGTTCGCGTCTCGCAGGCCAACCTCGCGGCGAACGTCACGAGCATCCTCTCCTGGCTCGGCGTCGGGCCAGACGACTCGACCGCCTCGTGGCTCCCCACGTACCACGACATGGGCTTGGTCGGGACCTTCCTGGGGTCCGTGACGGCCCAGATCGACCTCTGGATGATGACCCCGACCGACTTCCTCCGATCGCCGCTGCGCTGGGTCGAGCTCTTCGGCCGCCGCGGCGCGACCACGACCGCCTCGCCGAACTTCGGGTACAGCCTCGTGAACCGCAAGGTCCGCCCCGAACAGCTCGACGGCATGGACTTCTCCAGCTGGCGCGTCGCGATGAGCGGTGCCGAACGCGTCGATCCCTCGGTGACGGCGACGTTCACGCGCCTTCTCGAGCCCTTCGGCTTCCGGCCGACGGCCTTCACACCGTGCTACGGCATGGCCGAGGCGACGCTCGCCGTCTCGGGCATCACGCCGGGCAGTCCGTGCCGGATGGTCCGGCACGACGGTGAGCTGGTCCCGGGCGAGCCGGTCCGCATCATCGAGGAGGCCGTGCTCGGCACGCGCGTCCCGGACACGTCCGGATGGCTCGCGTCCTGCGGGCGGCCGATGCCCGGGGCCTCGGTCGACGTCGTCGACGAGTCGGGCACGACGGTGCCCGAGGGGCACTTCGGCGAACTCCGGGTCGCGGGGCCGGGCGTTGCGCAGGGGTATTCGGCCCTTGAGCCTGGCGCGTCGAGCGGTTTCACGGACGCCGGTCTGCGGACCGGCGACGCGGGGTTCATGCTCGACGGCGAGGTCTACGTCGTCGGCCGGCGGGGGGAAAGCCTCAAGGTCCGCGGCCGGGTCGTCCATGCCGAGGACGTCGAGCAGCTCCTGTGGGAAGTCGAGGGCATCGCGGCCGGGCACGTTGCCGTCGCTCTCGCGGCGACGCCCGATGGCAACGAGGCCATCGTCGTCGTCGAGTCCGACGGCGGCACGTGGCTCGGCGAGGCGACCGCCGTCGTCCGCTCGGCGACCGACGCGGAGCTCGCGCTCACGGTCGTCCGGGTGAACCGCGGCGTCATCCCGCGGACTTCGAGCGGCAAGCCGCGCCGTCGGGCCCTCATCCGCGCGTGCCGCAACGGCGAGCTCGCGGGCGAGGTGCTGCTCGCGTCCAGGGGCCACGGGCTTCCCGCCCGCCGGGCCGTCGCAGCGCAGGCATCGGCGCACTGAGGCCGGGGGCAGACGGATGACGACGATCGACGAGGCAAGGCTCGACGGCGCCGCGTTCGACGGCGCAACACTCGACAGTTCAGCCGCGCGCCTGCCGCAATTCGCGGATGTCGCCCGGATGGAGGGCGAGCTCGGCTCGCCCGAGGATCCCGCGCGCGTCCTCTCGTTCGCGCAGGCCCTCGCCACGGACGAGCGCGAGGAACTCCCGCACGGCGCTCTCGGCCTCCTGCGCGAGCTCGGCTGGCACCGATACTGCGTGCCGGCCGAGCTCGGGGGAGGGCTCCGGTGGTGCGAGCAGTTCCTCATGCAGGCCAGGGTCCTCGCCCGCCGCGACCTCACGGTCGCGATCAGCCAGAGCACGCAGCTGTGGTCCGTGCTCGTGTGGCTCGGCGGGGACGCCGAACAGCGGCGGCGGCTGGCGGACGAGGCCCTGCGCGGCGAGGTCATCCCGTGCCTCGCCTACAGCGAGCGCGACCACGGCGCCGACCTCACGGCGAACGACCTCACAGCGACGACGACCCCCACCGGGTACGTCCTCGACGGCTCGAAATGGCCGATCAACCGCGCAGTCACCTCGACCCACGCAATCCTCCTGGCCCGAACAGCGCCCGGCCGCGACGGCCGTTCCCAGTCCCTCTTCCTCGTCCGCAAGGCCGAGCTGCCGCGGGAGCGGATCGTCGACCTGCCGCGCGTCGCCGTCTACGGACTGCGCGGGTGCGACATCAGTGGCATCGGCTTCGAGAGCGCATCGCTCGCTGCAGATTCGCGCATCGGCGCCGAGGGCGAGGGGCTCGAGCTCGCGCTCCGGGGGCTGCTCATCACGAGGACGTTCTGCGGCGGCCTCTCGCTCGGCGCGGCCGACACGATGCTCCGCGTCGTAACCCGCTACCTGAGGGACCGGCGCCTCTACGACGGGCCCGCCACGGACATCCCGCACGTCCGGGAGACGCTCGCGAACGCCTACCTGAGCCTCCTCATCGCCGAGTGCATTGGACTCGTCGCGGCCCGGGGGCTTCACCTCTTCCCGGCAGAGGCGAGCACCTGGTCGAGCCTGGCCAAGGTGCAGTCCACCCGGCTTGTCGACGACTCGTCGAGGAATCTCGCCCGCGTCCTCGGCGCGCGGTACTACATGCGGGCCGAGGGCCCCGAGGCGATCTTCCAGAAGATGCTCCGGGACAGCGCCGTCGTCTCCCTCTTCGACGGCAGCGAGCCCGTCTGCCTCGACGCCCTTGCTGCGCAGCTTCCCCTCATGGCCCGCGCTCGGAAGGCGAGGCGTGGCGAGGAGTGGTCAGCGCTGTACGACTTCAGGGTCCTCCTCGAGGATTTCCGCCCCGAGCGGGTTGTCGTCTTCGGCCGCGGAGAGGACGCCGTCCTCGCGAGCCTGCCGGCTTTGGAGGCCGGGCTTGCTGCGCTCGTCCCGGATCGCGACTGCCGAGCCGAGCAGCTCGCGCGCCTCCGGGAAGGGGTCGCGCGGCTCCGGCACGAGCTCGATGATCTCTTCGCGGAGGTCGAGGGCCTGCGCGTGGGCGTGGCCGGGGCGTTCGGCCCCGCCGCGCCGACGACGTCGACGAAGCGCACCTCCGCGCGGATGGTCCGCCTCGCGACGGCGCTGTGCGGGCTCCACGCGAAGGTGGTCACGGTCGGGGTGTGGCTCCACAACCGCGATCACCTCGGCCCGTGGTTCGCCTCGGGCGCCTGGCTCGAGGCGGCGCTCCACCGTGCGTCCGCCGAGCGGCCCGATCCCGGCTCGCTGACCCCGGCGATGTCCGAGAACCTGTTCGACCGGCTCGTCGAGCAGCTCGACGCGTCGCGCTACTTCTCGATCCTTCCGCTCGATCAGGCCCCCTCGCCCCAGCCCGCCTGACCGCATCCCCACCCCGCCTAGGAGACCACCATGTCCACGCCCATCAACCCCTCCTCCAGCACCAACGCTTCCGACGACATCCGCGAGCTGCTTGTGCGTACGATCAGCACCGAGCTCGGCATCGCGCCGCACGAGCTCGCGACCGACCGCACCTTCGCGAGCCACGGCGTCGACTCGATCACGGCGATGTACGTCGCCGTCGTCATCGAGGACACACTCGGCATCCGGGACATCCCGCCCACCCTCATGTGGGACGCGCCCACGGTCGACCAGCTTGTCCCGGCCCTCGAGGCGCTCCGCGAGGCGCAGGGGCAGGCGCCCGAAGAGGCCGCGGCATGACCGCCGCGCCGCTCGTGACCGGTGCCGCGCCCGTCCACGGCGCCCGCCGAGTCCCGCTCTCGGAACAGCAGCGCGGCCTGTGGATCATCCAGAAGACCGAACCCTCGTGCGGCGCGTACCACCTCGCCTTCACGGCCGAGGTGGCCGGGGACGCCGAGCTCGCCGAGCACGCTCGCACGGTGCTCGCGGACCTCGTCGCGGAGACCGAGGCCCTGCGGGTCTGCGTCACAGAGGAAAGCGACGGGCCCGCCCTCTGGATCGTGCCCGAGATCGAGCCCGACATCCGGGTCGTCGACGCGCGCGCCCTCGACGACGCCCAGCTCCGCTCGCTCGTCCGAGATGCAGCCCGCGTTCCCTTCGACCTTGCCCGCGCGCCGCTCTGGCGCGTCCAGGTGTTCGCCCGCGAGGGCTCGGCCGTCGTCGCGGTGGTCGCACACCACCTCGCGCTCGACTTCTGGTCGCTCGGGCTTCTCCTCGGTGAAGTGCAGGCGCGGCTCACCCCGGGCGCGCCTCGACGCGCCCTCGACGGATCCATGTTCGCCGAGTTCGCGGCGGCCCAGGCCGCGGAGCTCTCGGACCGCGAGGCGAGCTTGCCGCTCCGCGATCGGTGGGCCCAGCGCCTCGCCCCGGCTCCTGCCTGCATCGAGCTGCCCTCGGACCGGTCCCGGCCGCCCGCGCAGTCGTACGACGGCGGGTCCGTGCCGGTAGCGTTCGACGCCGCCACGAGTACCCGGATCCGCGAGCTCGCGATGGGCGCGGGGGCGACCCCGTTCATGACCGTCCTCGCGGCGTACGAGCTCTTCCTCAGCCGGATCAGCGGCCAGTCCGCGGTCAACGTCGCAACGCCCAGCTCGGGGCGGACCGACCGGCGCTTCCGCGACGCGCTCGGCAGCTTCGTCAACACTCTTGTGCTCACCGGCGAGGTCGACGAAGCCCAGACGTTCCGTGAGCTCCTCGCCGCGACGCGCGACCGCGTCGTCGATGGCCTGCGGGACCAGCGGGCCCCGCTCCCGTGGCTTGTGAGCGAGCTGTCCCCGCCCCGTGATCCGAGCCACGCGCCCCTCGCCCAGGCGGGCCTCGCGTGGGACAGGCTGCCGTTCCTCGCGGACCTCGCGCCGTTCTTCCTGCTCGAGCCGGGGCCTGCCGAGCTCGCGCTCGGGGAGGCCCGGCTTCGCCCGTTTCCGGTGCCCCAGCAGGAGGGCCAGCTGGACCTGTGGGTTGAGCTGGGCGGGGAGCGCGACGGCGGCTACGTCGGCGTCCTCCGCTACAGCACGGACCTGTTCGACGCCGGCACAGCCCGGGACCTCGCCGACGCCTTCGTCGCGACCGTGACATCCGCCGTGCACGACCCGGACGCCCCGATGTCCGCCCTCGCGATCGCCGACACGGCCCAGCGCGGCCGGCTCGAGGCGTGGGGCCGCGGCCCGGAGGTCCCGCTGCCCGAGGCCGACGTCCTCGCGCTCGTCCTCGAGCAGGCCCGCACGCGCCCGGACGCGGTCGCGGTGAGTGACGACGACGGCGAGCTGACCTATCGCGGGCTCGCCGACGCCGTCGACCGTGTCGCGGCCGACCTGCTCGCGCGCGGCGTCGCCCCAGGCGACCGGGTCGGCGTCATGGTCGAGCGCGACCGTTCGCTCGTCGTCGCCCTTCTCGCCGTGCACCGCGCCGGCGCGGCGTACGTGCCGCTCGACCCGGACTTCCCAGCGGACCGCCTCGACTACATGGCCGCGGATGCGCGCCTCGCGGTCCTGCTCACCCAGGAGCGGCACCGGGCCAGCTGGCCGGCTGACGCGGCAGACGGGACGCTCCGGGTGAGCCTGCTCGACGAGCTCGGCGGCGCCGAGGGTCTCGCCGGACGGCTTCCGGCCCACGAGCCGCGCCCCGGCGGGGCGCTCGCCTACATCCTGTACACGAGCGGCTCGACCGGCAGGCCCAAGGGCGTCGCGGTGCCGCACGGCGCACTCGTCAACCTCCTGCTGTCCATGGCGAACCGCACCGGGTTCGGTCCGGAGGATGTGTTCCTCGCGGTCACGACGATCTCCTTCGACATCGCGGGCCTCGAGCTGTTCCTTCCGCTCGTGTGCGGGGGGCGCGTGGTCGTGTCCCCGAGCGCCGTGACGCGCGATCCGCACGAGCTCGCGCACCGCATCGGGACCGTGCGCCCCACGTGGATGCAGGCCACGCCGACCACGTGGCTCATGCTGCGCGAGGCCGGCTGGCCCGGCGATCCAGGGCTCCGTGCATTGTGCGGCGGCGAGCCGCTGCCCGAGGAACTGGCCTCGTTCCTCACGGGCGCCGTCGCGGGCCTCACGAATGTCTACGGGCCGACCGAGACGACGATCTGGTCCACGGCAGGGCCGGTCGTGCGCGGGCGCGGGGTCGACCTGGGCACGCCCCTCGACAACACGCAGCTGTACGTCACTGACCCAGCGGGGCGGCTCGTTCCGCCGGGCACGTTCGGCGAGCTGTGGATCGGCGGGGACGGCGTGGCGGCGGGCTACTGGGGCCGCGAGGAACTGACGGCCGAGCGCTTCCGGACGGGGCTGCCGTGCGCGCCCCACGAGCGCCTGTACCGCACGGGGGACCGCGTCCGGTGGACGTCGGACGGCCGGCTCGAGCACCACGGCCGCCTCGACAGCCAGGTCAAGGTGCGCGGCTACCGGATCGAGCTCGCCGAGGTCGAATCCGTCCTCGCGGCTGTTCCCGGGGTCGGCGCCGTCGTCGTCGATGCCCGCGGCGAACGGCTCGTCGCGTACGTCGTCCCCACCCCTGGCTGCGCTGAGGGAGAGCCGACGACGCCGGCCCTGTTCGCCGCGGCGGCGCAGGCCCTGCCGCCCTACATGGTTCCGAGCGCCGTCGTCCGGCTGAACGAGCTGCCGCTCACGGCGAACAAGAAGGTCGACCGGCGTGCGCTCCCGGAGCCGGCCGCGGAGGCGGGGGAATCGTTCCTCGAGCCGCGCGACGCCGTCGAGATCACCCTCGCGCGCATGTGGACCGAGCTCCTGGGCGTCGAGCGCCTCGGGATCCGGGACGACTTCTTCGAGCTCGGCGGCCATTCGCTCCTCGCCGTCCGGCTCGCCGCGATGATCCGCGACGAATGGGGCGAGGAGCTGCGCGTCAACGACCTGCTCCGCAACAGCACGATCGAATCCCTGGCCCTGCATCTGCGCAGCCACGGCTCGGCGCCCGCGCAGGGGCCGCTCGTGACGCTGCGCCGGGGCGAGGACGCCGAGCGCCCGCTCTTCCTCTTCCACCCGTTCGGCGGCACGGTCTTCTGCTACGTCGAGCTCGCCCGGCACCTCCCCGAGAGACTGCCGGTCCGCGCGATCGAGGCGCCGGGGATCGAGACCCCGGGTGCGTCGGAGATGACCGTCGAGCGGATGGCGGCGCACTACGTGGACCTCGTGCGGCGCGAGCAGCCAGAGGGGCCCTACGCCCTCGGCGGCTGGTGCTTCGGCGGCGTCGTCGCGTTCGAGGCGGCGCGGCAGCTGCGGCGTTTGGGGGAGACGGTCGAGCTGCTGGTCGCGATCGACTCGCGCGCGCCGATTCCGGCGAACATGCCGGCCGACGCCGACGATCTCACTCTTCTCTCGTGGTTCGCGCGCGACCTCGCGATCCCGTACGGGAGGACGCTCGACATTCCGCCGGAGGAGTTCCGCGGCCAGGACCCCGATGCGGCGTTCGACCACGTGCTCGCGCGGGCTGCCGCGATCGGCGTCCTCCCGGCGGACGCCGATCGGGAGCAGATGCGCAGGTACTTCGAGGTCTATCTCGCGAGCGGCGTCGCGCTCCAGCTCTACACGCCGCCGCCCGCGGACGTCGATCTCATGCTCCTCACCGCGGCCGACGAGCGAGCCGACTACGGTCCATGCCTCGGCTGGGACGGCCTCGTGGCCGGAACACTGCACGTCACGCCCGTCGCGGGAGACCACAACTCGGTCATGTACGCCCCGAACGCGGCGGCCGTCGCCGCCGAGATCGGCACGGCGCTCGCCGAACGGCGAGCCGCGCTCCCGGCCCTCTGATCCGCCCGACCCGCCGCAACGAAAGGCACGACCATGCTTCACGCGGAGCACACCTTCCGCCTCCCGGTTCCGCCGGCCGAGGCGTTCGCCCTCCTGGGCGATCCGTCCCGCGACGACGAATGGCAGAGCAGCGTGATCCGCTCCCGCCTCCTCGACCCCGGGCCCGCGCCGGGCAGCCGCTACGAGATCGCCTTCCACATGCTCGGGCAGGACCTCGAGTTCGTCGCCGAGATCACCGCCTTCGAGCCCGGCGTGCGCTCCGGCTACCGGACCGTCAGCGGGCCGTTCAGCTACGAGGGCGGCTATACGTACGCCGCGGCGGACGACGGCGGCACGGACGTCGCGTGGCACTTCGCCGTCGATCCCGGGCGCTTCTTCGGCCTCCTGCCGGCCTCCTTCATGCGCTGGGTGCTCATCAGCCAGGTCGAGAAGGATGCCCACGGGCTTGCCGAACGGCTCGCCGCCGATCAGGGGACGGCGCATGTCTGAGGTGCACGCCGTCGTTCGAGATCTCGAGGGCGCCGGGATCCTCCTCGTCCACGAATTCGGCGGCTCGGCGGCCAACGTCGAGCCCGTCGCGCAGGCGCTCCGGGCTCGGGGAGCGGCAGTCGAAGCCCCGAACCTTCCGGGACACGGGACGCGGTGGCAGGACCTGGCCGACGTCGGCTGGCGGGATTGGCACGCGACGTCCTCCGACGCCGTCGACCGTCTTGCCGCCTCGTCGCCGCGCGTCGTCGTCGTGGGGACCTCGGTCGGCGCGGCGATCGCGCTGCGGCTCGCGGCCCTGCGCCCAGACGTCGGCGCCGTCGTCGCGGTCAATGCGACGCTCGGGAGCTCGAATCCGCTGCTCCCGCTCGCCCCGGTGCTGCGGTTCGCCGTGCGGTCCGTTGCCACGGGCGGAAACGACGACGGCGGGCTGCCGCGGGCGTATCCGCGGCTGCCCACGAAGGCCGTGGCCCAGCTACCGCCGCTCTGGCGGGACGTGCGGCGTCGGCTGGGCTCGATGGGGCAGCCGCTCACGATCGTCCGCTCGGCGTCGGACGGGAGTGCGGGGGAGGAGACGGCCGAGTTCATCCGCTCGCGGGTTGCGAGCGAGGACGTCCGCGAGGTCGTCCTCGAGCAGGCCGGCCATGTCGCGACGGTCGGTCCGGACGTGCCGGCGGTCGTCGAGGCAATTGCCGCCCGGTGTCTTGAGATTAACTAGACCAGTCTGCATAATATCGATGTGGCCAGAACACCCTCGAGGCAGAACATGATCGACGCGACCGCCCGGCTCCTCATGGAGCGCGGCTACTTCGGGACGGGGATCCACGAAGTGCTCGAGGCGAGCGGGGCGCCACGCGGGTCGATGTACTACCACTTCCCCGGCGGCAAGGAGCAGTTGGCCGTCGAGGCGGTCCAGCAGTCCGGCGAGCACGTCCGGGCCCTGCTCGCGCAGGTCTTCGCCGAGACCGATGACCTCGGCACCGCCATGGAACGCGTCGTCGGCTTCTTCGCCGAACAGCTCCGCTCGTCGGAGTACAGCCACGGCTGCCCCGTGGCGCCGGTTGTGCTCGTTCCGGACGGGCTCGAGGAGCTCCCCGGCGTGGTCGGCGGAACCTTTGGGGGGTGGCACGATGTCGTCGCCGCGAGGCTCCGCGAAACCGGGGTGTCCGAGGAGCGGGCCGAGTCCGTGGCCTGGCTCGCCCTGTCCGCGCTCGAAGGGGCGCTGCTCGTCTCGCGGGCGCGCCGCGACGTGACCCCTCTCCTGAGGGCCGGCGCCGAGATCGCTGCGCAGCTCCGCTCCCTCCCTCGCCCAGACCAAGAAACCACGTGAAGTCAAGGAGAATGCCATGATCCGCTGGGGAAGCTTCATCGTGCGACGGCGGTGGGCTGTGCTCGCCGTCTCGCTCCTGTTCGTCATCATCGCGGGCGTCTTGGGCGCCAAGGTGTCCGACAAGCTCATCACGGGCGGCTACATCGACCAGTCCTCGGCCTCCGCTGAGGCGGACCGCGAACTCGCTGACCGCTTCGCGGGCGGAACGCCGAACCTCATCCTGCTCGCCGACTCCTCCGGCTCGGTCGACAGCGAGACGGCGCGTCAGGCAGGAACCGCACTGACCGAGAAGCTCCGCGCTGAGCCGAACGTGACCGAGGTCCAGTCCTACTGGGCCGCGCAGGGGAATCCCGAGCTGCAGGCGGGGCTCAAGAGCCGGAACGGCCAGGAGGCGCTCATCCTCGCACGGGTCGGCGGTACCGAGTCCGAGGCCAAGAAGCAGGTCAAGGCCATGGCGGACCGCTACGCGGGAACCACCGGCCCGCTCACCGTGAAGCTCGGCGGGCAGACGGCGGTCGACAACGCCGTCGACGCCCAATCGGCGTCGGATCTGCTCAGGGCCGAGCTCATCGTCATGCCGATCACGCTCATCATCCTCCTGCTGGTCTTCGGCAGCGGCGTGGCGGCCGGCCTGCCGCTCGTGATCGCTGGCGTCTCGGTCGTCGGGACACAGTTCATCCTCGACCGGCTGACGGGCGTCACGGACGTCTCGATCTTCGCCCTCAACCTCACGACAGGCCTCGGCCTCGGGCTCGCGATCGACTACAGCCTGCTCATGGTCAGCCGGTTCCGCGACGCCCTCGCGGACACGGGAGACACCGAGCGTGCCCTCCAGATCACCCTCGCGACGGCCGGCAAGACCATCATCTATTCGGCCATCACGGTCGCGTGCTCGCTTGCGGGCCTCATGGCCTTCAACACGTTCTTCCTGAAGTCCTTCGGCTACGCCGGAATCGCGGTGACCGCGCTCGCGGGGGCGGCGGCCGTCATCACGCTCCCGGCCGTCCTGGCCATCCTCGGGCCCAAGGTGAACGCGCTCTCGATCCCGTTCCTCCGCCGTCGTCGTGAGGCCCGGGAGGCCTCGGCCTCCCACGCAAGCCGCGGCTGGACCTCGTGGGCGAACCGCATGATGCGGCGGCCGGTGCTCTTCGCCGGCGTCGTCCTCGCAGTCCTCGCCCTCCTCGCGGCCCCGGCGCTCTCCATCCAGTTCAGCCTGGCCGACGATCGCGCCCTCCCGTCGGAGGCTCCCGCGAGCCAGGTCTCTCAGGCTCTGCGCGCGAACTTCTCGACCAACGGCCAGGATGACGTCAAGGTGGTCGCATACGGGACCGAGGGCTCGGCACCCGATCGGGTCGCGGACTACGCGAGCCGGCTCTCCTCGGTCCCCGGCGTCGACCGGGTCGACGCGCTGACGGGCAGCTACGTCGCTGGACACCAAGTTGCCCCCGCCAACGCGCTCTCGCAGCGTTTCGCGGCGAGGACCGGCGACGGGTCCTATCTCACGGCCCAGACCCACATCGACCCGCTCTCGGCGCAGAGCCGCGACCTCGTCAAGGCCGTCCGCGACCTCCCCGCACCGTTCCCCGTGCAGGTGACCGGCCAGGGGGCGACCCTCGCGGACACCCTCGCGGGCCAGGCGCAGGGGCTGCCCTGGGCGCTCGGCATCATGGCGCTCGCCACGATCGTGCTTCTCGCGCTCATGACCGGCAGCATCGTCGTGCCGATCAAGGCGATCGCCATGAACGTGCTCACGCTCTCGGCGACCTTCGGGATCATGGTCTGGGTCTTCCAGGAGGGGCACCTCAAGTGGCTCGTGGGCGATTTCCAGGAGACCGGCTACGTCGTCTCGAACATGCCGCTCCTCCTGCTGTGCATCGCCTTCGGGCTCTCGATGGACTACGAGATGTTCCTCCTCTCGCGCATCAAGGAGGAATACGACCGCACCGGGGACAACCGGCGCGCCGTCGTCGCAGGAATCTCCCGGACGGGCCGGATCATCACCGCCGCCGCGATCCTGCTCGCCGTCGTGTTCCTCTCGTTCGTGACGTCGGGAATCCTGTACCTCAAGCTCATGGGCCTCGGCACCGGCCTCGCGATCCTCATCGACGCGACCCTCATCCGCGGGGTCCTGCTGCCGTCGGTCATGGCGCTCATGGGCGACGTCAACTGGTGGGGCCCGAGGTTCCTCAAGCGCTGGTCCGCGAGCTTCAGCCATGGGGAGTCCGCGCAGGAGTCCGCGCCCGAGTCTGCGCAGGAGGCACTGGCGGCGCCCGCCGTCGGGGCCGAAGCCCTGCCGGCCGAGCACGCTACCGCCTCGAGCGGGCGAGCCTGACCCCGCGCGGCCGGGGTGCGGGCGGGCGGCGACGACCAGCCCGCACCCCGGTCCCGGGATGGCGTCCGCGCGCCTGGGCCATCGGCGTCGGGAAGGAAACATCGTGATCAACAGTGTTCTGCCATCCGGCGTGATCGGTGCCGAGACGTTTTCCGACCTCGACGAAGCCCTCCACCCCGAGGAAGAAGCGGCGATAGCTCGGGCGCGCCCTCGGCGGCAGCGCGAGTTCCGGACCGTGCGCGCGTGCGCCCGGACCGCGCTTGCGGGCCTGGGCATCAACCGGCCTTCCCTCGCCCCTGGAGCCGATGGCCTGCCGCCGTGGCCGGAGCCGGTCCTGGGCTCGATGACCCACTGCGACGGCTACGCGGCGGCGGCGGCGGGCCCCACTGACTGTGTTGCGGCACTCGGCATCGACGCCGAGCCGGACGCGCCCCTGCCCCCGGGCGTACTGCGCCTTGTCGCCTCCGCGGCCGAGCAGGAGCATCTTGACGCGCTCGCCGTGACCTACCCGGGCCGCAGCTGGGAGCGCTTGCTCTTCTGCGCCAAGGAAGCGATGTACAAGGCGTGGTATCCGCGAGAGCGGAGGTGGCTTGGCTTCGAGGACGTCCGGGTACGGATCGAGTCGGACGGCACGTTCGCGGTCGAGTTCCTCGACCCCGAGGCGGGCGGCTTCTTCCGGGAGGTCCCGGTCGAGGGTCGCTGGACGGCGGCCCACGGGCTTCTCCTCGCCTCGGTGGCTGCCCCCGGGCCGGTCCGTTGATGCCGGGCTCGGGCAGCAACGGCACCGAGAGGACGACGACGACGCTCCCCACTGCGGCATGTCACCTCTCAGCTACGCCAGCTTCCTCGGCAATCAGCTTCGGCCACTTCGAGCAGCGAGGCCTTCAGCGGCAGCGACCTTTCGATCGGCGGCCAGAGCGTCGAACTCTGCGGCAACCCAATCGGCGACGTAGGCGCTGACGTGGGGGAGGTGGTCGAGGCCTACATGCTCGGCGCCGCCCTCCTCGGTGGTGAAGATGTGCAGGTCGCGGTGAGGGCTGTTGATGGCCTGTTCGTAGGATCGGTGCGCGTACTCGAGGGGGATCTGGCGGTCGTTCGCGCCGTGGACGATGAGGAACGGAACGGTGATCTGCTCGATGATCCCGTCGAGGCGGACGCTATCGGCGTGGTCGATGAACTCCTCGAGGTTCTTGTGCCCCCAGACCCACATGACATGGTCCCAATAGTGGGGGACGGGGCGCTCGCCTTCGCGCTGGAGGCGCCGGCGCTGGACGGCCCCCCAATCGTGGTTGGCGCCCCATGCGACGACGAGGGCGAGGCGCTTTTCGAACGCGGCTGCGCGGGGGGCGTAGTAGCCGCCGAGCGACCAGCCGACGAGGCCGATCGCGCTCGGGTCCACATCGTCGCGGTCGCAGAGGTATTCGACGCAGGCGGCGGCCCATTCCTCGGTGTTGGTCTGGGCGGTGAGACCTTGGAGGCGCAGGGCCTCGCCTGCTCCGGGGCAGTCCACCATGAGGGTGGAGATGCCTCGGGCTGCTAGCTCGGCCGGGTGGGCGGAGAGGTAGATGTGCTCTTTGGTGCTGTCCAGGCCATTCCACATGATCATCACCGGGACCGGGTCGAATTCTGCTGCGGGGGCCTTGGTGAAGTAGGCGGGCAGGGAGGTGCCCTTGTAAGGGATCTCGACACGGGTGGTGGCCGGGTCGGCCAGTCGGAAGGAGCGCTCCATGAGGTCGAGGCAGCGGCTGTAGGTCTCGAGTCGGCCCGGCGAGCCGGCCTTCTGCATGCGCTCGGCGTTGACGAGGTAGTTCGCGGCCCGGGCATAGACCCGACCCGCCGTCAGGCTCCTTCCCGCATGCTCCATCTCCTCGGCCTCTGACTGGAGTTGGTCGGCCAGGTCGGTCCAGGCGGCCAGGAACTGCTCGGTCCCGGCGTCTTCGCCGCGGGTGGCGGCTTCGCGCGCAGGGGCTTGCAGGCCCGATCGACCTCGTCGATCAGGCCCCCGCTGTTCAGGGCGGCGACAACGCCGAGATTCCAGACGTAGTTGCCGGGGAAGTACTCGAACACGTGGGATTCCTTTCGGAGGGATCTAGGGATTCATTCATCCGGTGATGACGGCGACCTTGCCCGCCAGGCGCGGGAGGGCTTGAACCAGTCCTGCCTCTCGCGCACTCGACGGTTCCCTCGGCGTGACGGCCGGCATCCTTAGCCTCGGCCGTGCTGGGCGTAGGGGTTGAGGATGGCGGCCTTCATCTCCTCGGAGGCGCCTTCCTCGGTGGCCGTGAATCCGTCGGCGAACGGGAAGGACTCGGTCATGGAGTGCGGCATGGCGCTGTTGCGGTAGAAGTTGTTCGAGCCGTCCGAGGGTTTCCAGTCCTTGGGCTCCCAGTCGGGGACGTAGTTGCGGTAGCCGCCGGAATTCAGCTCCACGCGCAGGGCCGAGGGCTCGCGGAAGTAGAGGAAGTTCTGCTCGCCGATGCCATGGATGGATGGGCCGTATTCCATTGGGGTGCCGTGCTCCATCAGGACGTCGGCGGTGCGCAGGAGGTCTTCGTGGGTGTCGACCCAGAAGGCGATGTGGTTGACCCGGCCGGCGCGGTCGGAGGTGTCCAGGACCACGCCGAGGTCGTGGGACTTCTCGTTGGTGGTCAGGACGGAGAAGACGGTGATGGGGACCTCGTCGAGTTCGGTGAAGGCCATGACGCGGAATCCGAGGGTTTCGGAGTACCACTTGGCGAAGCCGCGCACGTCCTGGGTAGCCACCGTGACGTGGTCGAGGAAGCGCGGGGCCGCGGCGTGGAGGCTGCGCTTCTCCGGCCGGTCGGGGTAGATCGAGGCGAATTCGGCCGGTGCGGCGTACTTCTCGATCTCCCACACCAAGCGCATGGGATGCCCGTAGGGGCCGGTGAACTCGTAGGCACGCCCGTAGCCGTAGCCGCCTTCGCTCCAAGTGCCCTGGATGCCGCTGGCCTCGATGCGCTCGGTTGCCACCTCGAGCGCCTCGGGGGAGGTGGTGCGCCAGGCCATCCGGGCCAGGGCGGGCTCGGCCCCGGGGACGACGACGAGGCTGTAGGTGTCGTAGTCGCCCCAACAGCGCAGGTAGACCTTCCCGTCGGCGCGATGGACCTCGCGCATGCCGAACTTCTCGACATAGAACTTCGCGGACGCCTCGACGTCGGGGCTAGCGATCTCGAGGTGGCTCAGGTGAGCCAGGAGCTTCTCCACTATGAGTGCCTTTCGTTTCGGGGGCCATTTCGCGGCCTTGATCCATGAAGAGCGTCCGCCATCTCAGCGGAGTCGGGAAGCGGGTGTTCCGCATAGCAGCTATCAGTTCGCTCGATACTCCGGGAGAGGCCGAAAACGGCTCGGATGGGTCCATCCGTGTTGTCGATAGCTGGCATCAGGGTTCCGAAGCGCTGGCGTCGCGCCCTGCCGCCAGAATGGGGCTGAGGGCGTGATGCCCTGCGAGGAGAGGACCTGGAATTGCAGCGCGAACATCCGCGAGACCCGATGGGCACGGCCGGCACCGACAT
Source organism: Sinomonas terricola (assembly GCF_034931225.1). NCBI lineage: Bacteria > Bacillati > Actinomycetota > Actinomycetes > Micrococcales > Micrococcaceae > Sinomonas > Sinomonas terricola. The sequence continues at coordinate 47,061 of NZ_JAYGGQ010000007.1, read as the reverse complement.
GTCCGGCCGGGTCGTCGTCGTCACGGGCGCGAATGGAGGCCAGGGTCTGGCAGAGGTGCGCATGCTGGCTGATGCCGGTGCGACAGTCATCGCAGCTGATCTGACCGAGGCCCCCTCGCCGGCGCTGCGGGACGTGCAGGCAGGACCCCAAGGATCGGTCTCCTATGTCGAGCTGGATGTCTCCCAGGAGCGGCAGTGGTCGGCGGTGGCCGAGAAGGCAGAGCGTGACTACGGGCGCATCGACGGGCTGGTCAACAATGCCGGCATCACGCGGAGGCCGCGCCTGCTGGAGGCGACCCCGGGAGACCTGCGCGCCGTCGCCGACGTCAACCTCGCTGGGCCCCTGCTGGGGATCCAGGCATGCGTGCCCCTCATGCCCCCGGGGTCGGCTATCGTCAACGTCGGCTCGGTGGCCGCGCTCAGTGCCCACTACCCGGTGGCCTACACCGCCAGCAAGTGGGCGCTGCGCGGCCTCTCCGGCGTTGCGGCCATGGAGCTGGGACCTCGCGGGATCCGCGTCAACTCGGTGCACCCCGGCTTCATCGAGACTCCCATGACGGCCAGCGCAAGCCCCGTCTTCCGCGAGGCGAGCATAGCGGAGACCCCACTGGGACGCACCGGGGCGCCGGAGGAGGTGGCGGCCGTCGTCCTGTTCCTGCTGAGCCCGCTGGCCTCGTTCGTCACCGGAGCGGAGATCCCGGTCGATGGCGGGCAGAGCCAGCATGGGGGCGCCAAGTCAATCTCGGACGCGCTGCGCCGCTGAACAGCGCCCGGCCCTTAGACCCGGGGCTGAGCCGGGCCGGTGATGGCGACCGCGTGGGGCCTCAGTTCGGGCTGCTCGATGCCCCTGATCGAGTCCTGAACGATCGCGCGGAGCCATTGGTTTGCAGGGTCGGAGGTCTGGAGCGGATGCCAGTACATGGCTTCCACGAGTGGGACCTCGAGCTCGGGAGCGAACTGCACGACTGCAATGCGGTGCGCCTTGGACGCCTGGGCGGCGAGCATGCGCGGGACGATGGCGACCAGGTCCGTTCCCTCAACGACGGTGGGCAGGGCCTGGAGGCCGGTGAGGTGAGCGGCGACCTTGGGCGGCTCTTCCATCTGACGGAAGAACTGCATGGGGGGAGTGACGATGCTCCCGCCGAATTCCCCGACCGCCTGAGGTGCCATGGCGATGTCGTGCACTGTGAGCGTCGGCGCTTCGAGAAGGGGGTTCCGGGCGTCCATGACCACGACGAACTCGTCCCGGAAGAGCTGGCGCGAGCTGCCCGGGAAGGTGAAGGCCATCGGCCCGATGATCAGGTCGATCGCGCTGAATGCCTCGAGCTCGGTGCTGGGCCGCAGAGTCGAGGTGGTGACGAAGTCGACGGCGATGCCGGGCGCGGAATCGGCGATGCGGGTGCGCAGGTTCCGGATGAGGAGGCACGTGACGTAGTCGGAGGCGGCGACGACGAAGGTCCTGTCGCTTTCGCGCGGGTCGAAGTCTGCGCCCAGCTGCATGGCGTCCTGAATGTTCAGGAGTGCCTGCTCCACGCGTGGGATGAGGGCCTTGGCGAAGGGGGTGAGTTCGTAGGACCTGCCGGCGCGCACGAGCAGGTCGTCATTGAAGTGCCGCCTCAGCCGCGCGAGGGCCGCGCTCATCGCTGGCTGGCTCAGATGGACCCGCTCCGCGGCCCGGGAGACATTGCGCAGCTCCAAGAGCGCCTGGAGCGGTGGCAGCAGGTTGAGGTCGACCTCTTTCATGCCACGATTATCGTGCGAGATTCGCGGCTGGCACCCCGGCTCTGCTGCGTCCGCGCGCCCGTGCCGGGGACGCGGGGATGCCCTCGCGGCGGCGGCCGCCGACCGTGTTCTCGATGGTACCGATCCCCTCGACCTCGATCCGGACCGTGTCGCCTTCGGCGAGCGGGGGCGGAGTCGGCCCGCCGTTGCGCCCCCAGAGCTCCGCAAGGCACCCGCGGGCGCAGGTGCCCGATCCGAGGACATCGCCGGGAACGACCAGTGAGTCCTGGGATGCGTAGGCGACCAGCTCGGCGAACGGCCACCCCATGTTCGAGAGCAGGTCGCTGCCGAGCGGGATGCCGTTGATGAACGCGGTCATCTGCAGGGGCAGGAACCCCTCCGCGTCGTGCCTGGCCTCGAACTCGTCGGCGGTGACGATCCAGGGCCCCAGCGTGGTGGCGAAGTCCTTGCCCTTGCTGGGGCCGAGCCTGACCCTCATCTCTCGGCTTTGGACGTCCCGGGCGGACCAGTCGTTCATGATGGTGTACCCGAAGATCATCCTGTGGGCCTCGCCCGGCTCCAGGTCCGTCCCGGTGACGCTCTCGGCGTTGCCGATGACGGCGGCGACCTCGGCTTCGAGGTCCATCAGGTGACAGCCGCTGGGGATAGGAACCGTCTCTCGGGTGGCGCGCACGGTGTGCGGGTTGGTGAAGTAGAAGGTCGGGGCCTCGTACCATTCCGGGACCACCCCTGCTGCCCCATCGATGCTGGCGGTCACGCCCTCGACATGCTCTTCGAAGGCGACGAAGTCCCTCATTGTCCTCGGCGCCAGCGGGGCGAGCAGCCGAACCTGCCCAAGGGGCACAGGCCGGGCCGACGACACGGTCGCGGCAGCCAGCTTGAGCGTCGCGGGCAGCCCGGCGTCGAACAGGTCCTGTGGGCCCGCCTCCCGGGGCAGCGCGTAGCACTGCCCTTCCGCGACGAATCCGGTGCGGATGCTGCCGTCGTGGGCCCATCGGGCGATCTTGGCCATCTGTTTTCCTCGAAGTCAGGGGTGTCGGGCGGCCGGGCCCCTCAGACCGGCACCCTGACGGTCTCCGAGACTCGGTGTATGAGGCCGGGCACGTCGGCGTCCTGGCGGTGCTGGAGCATCCACTCGCCCAGCTGCACCGAGGCCTCGACGACTGTTCTCGCGCGGGGTTCGCGCCTCTCCCAGTACCGCAGCAGCACGGAGTCCTCGAAGCCCTGAGCCGCGATGATCTCCTCGGCGAGGACTGCGGCGTCCTCGGCAGCCATGGCCGCCCCCTGGGCGATCGTGGGAGGGCAGGAGTGGGCGGCATCGCCGAGCAGGACCACCCTGCCGCGGTACCACGGGCCTGAGACGATGTGGGCGGTGAAGTGGGTGTAGTTCACTCTGGCCCCGGCGTCGATGTGCTCGCGGATGTGCTGCCAGGGGCCGCCGTACGCGCCGGCGAGTTTGGCCATCACGCGCGGGCCGTCGGCAGGGTCGCGGTCATGGGCGTCCTCGACGAGGTAGGCGTACATGGTCTCGGGGCCGGTGGGGCAGTAGCCGGCGATGTACGCGGGCCCCCCGTAGTACAGGTCGGTGCGGGTGACTTCGGCTGGGCGCGGCACGAAGGCCCGCCAGATGCCCATCCCGGTCCCGCGGGGCCCGTCCGTGATGCCGATGGCGGAGCGGACCGTGGAATTGAGGCCGTCGGCGCCGACCAGCAGCTCGTAGGATGCGCGCGTTCCGTCGGCGAGGGCGACGGTAACCAGCTCCCCGTCCTGCTGGAGCGAGTCGAAGGGAGTTCCGTAGCGGATGGCGGCGCCGGCGCGGCGGGCACGCTCGGTGAGGATCGCGGCCAGCTCGGGTCGGTAGATGCCCAGCGTCGCGGGCAGGTCGTCTCCTCCGACGCGCACGTCGTCGAGAACGGTGAGCAGCTCGGCGCCGGGTCCGGGTGCGCGGAGCCCGAGCGTGTCGAACGGGTAGCCCTTCTCCAGGATCTGGGGCAGGACACCGAGCTGGCGGAAGATCCTCAGGGCGTTTCCCTGAAGGGTGATCCCGGAGCCGAGAGCCGAGGGGCCTGCGGTTCTCTCGAGCACTTCGACGTCCAGGCCGGCGTCCGCCAGGAGGCTGGCGAGGACCAGTCCGCCGACTCCCGATCCGACGATGCCGACTTTCTGGGCTGCTGGCAAGATCGTGTCCTTTCCTCGGGTGTCGGCATCGGTGCCGACACCCCCTACGCATGAGAGCTATTTGATGGCCAGCGGGTTCAGGGGAGAGCCCACGGCGCCGGTGATGGGCAGCGGCTGGGCGCAGAGCATCGCGTCCCACCGGCCGTCGTCCGCGCTGTGCTCCGCCCAGGAATCTGGGTTCCACATCTCGCCCACGAAGAGGCCCATGTTCGGTATGGCCACCTGGTGGAGGGGCTGGAACGCCCCGTTGAACTCGTTCGGCCGCACTTCGAAGCCCCACGTGTCCGTCGCCACCGCGGCCACCTCCCGCTCGTGCAGCCACGGGGCGCAGGCGAAGGACAGGCCGGGCGCTGGACCGCCGGCGTAATGGCCCCAGCCCTCGCGGCGAGCCCTTGTGTACTGGCCGGTGCGGACCACCAGGATGTCGCCGCGCCCGACCTCGGCCGATGCCCCCTGCCGTTCGATCGCGGCCTCGAGGTTTTCGGGGGTGATCGCGAACCCGTCTGGTAGTTCTGCCCGCTCAAGCCCGAGTCCGTCCGCGAGGGCGCGTCCCAGGTCCAGCAGCACGCCCCGGCCCACGATCCGCGAGGCGGCGGTCTCGATGCCCGTCACGCTGTCGCCCGCGGAGGTGACGACCTCCCCGGCGCGTCGCCCGTTCCACGCCCGGCCGCGGTCGAAGATGTGGCCAAGGCCATCCCACTGCGTCGAGCACTGCAGCGGCATCGAGATGACGTCATCCGCCCCGCCGAAGCCGTGCGGGAAGCCCTGCGAGCCGTATTCCGCATCTGTGCCGGTATCGGTCATGGTGTGGACGGGGTTGGTGCGCCGACGCCACCCGTTCTGGGGACCCTCCGAGTCGAAGGCCTGGGCGAGAGAGAACACCTCTCCGGTCCGCACGAGGGCTGCCGCGTCCACGCGCTTGGCTTCATCGATGAAGTTCAGGGTGCCGAGGACGTCGTTCTCTCCCCACCTTCCCCAGTTGCAGCAGCGGGCGGCCATCTCCTGGATGCTCGCCATCGCGTCGTCGCGATCCACAGCACTCCTCCCTCAACCGGCCGGACCCGGGTGTGACTTCTGCCACTACTCTCCCCCCGGGGCTGGCCCGGAGGAAGAGCCTCCGGCTGATGGCAGGTATCGAGGGCGTGGATACCCAAGGCTCTGGAGCGAGCATGAAGCGACTATGCATGGCACGGATAGCAGCTATCCGCGGCACGCCGTTCCGCGGAAGGCCGGATCGCCGGACAGTGAAGGCTGTCACAGTTCACAGACCCCGAGAGGGATTTCAATGGAGAACATCTCCTCTGGCACCGAATCGGTCCTGAGCGCGGAAGCCGTTAGAACGGCCGTGCGTCCACGTCGGCTCCCCGCGGTGGTGCTCCTTGCCGGGAGCTGCATGCCGGTGCTCGGAGCAGTGCTGCTCGCGCCGGTCCTGCCGACGATGACGAAGGCCTTCGCCACGACTCCGGGGGCGGAGATTATGGTCCCGGTCGTCCTGACGCTCCCTGCACTGCTCATCGCTCTCCTGGCCCCGGTCGCGGGCCAGATCGCCGACCGCGTCGGCCGCAAGAAGCTCCTGATCGCGGCCATGGCCGCCTACACGGTCTTCGGCACGGCCCCGCTCTGGGTCGACTCGCTGGTCCTCGTCCTGGCCTCGCGCGTCGGCGTCGGAGTCGCCGAGGCCGCGATCATGACGGTCTGCACGACCCTCATCACGGACTACTACACAGGCAGGGACCGCGACCGGTACCTGGGCATGCAGGTCCTGGTGGCGACCCTCGCCGCGACCGCATTCTTCGTCGTCGGCGGTGTCTTGGGCAGCATCGGCTGGCGGGCGCCGTTCTGGCTGTACCTCGCCGCCGCAGTCATCGCCGTACCGATGGCGCTCGTCCTGTGGGAGCCTGCACGGGACTCCGCCAAGGCCAAGGCCGCCCCCGTGCCTTGGCGGCACATAGCGGCCCCATCCGCCGTCACCCTTTTCGCTGGGATCGTCTTCTACGCCCTCATCGTCCAATTGCCCTACGTCCTGACGAACCTGGGAGTCACCGACGTCGGCGCAATCGGGGCAGGCACTGCCGTCGCCTCGCTTGCGACCGCGGCAGGGGCCATCTCCTTCAGATTCGCCGCCAAAGCCGGCCCGTCCCGCCTGCTCCCCGCCGCGTTCGCCCTGGCCGGCATCGGCCTCATCGCAGTCTGGACCGCTGTGTCCGTGCCCCTCGCCCTCATCGGAGCCGTCGTCACCAGCGCAGGCACCGGACTCCTCCTTCCAACCTTGCTCACCTGGGCTGTCTCCGGCCTGCAGCTCGAGCAGCGCGGCCGCGGGACCGGGATTTGGACCGGTGTTCTGTACATCGGCGAGTTCGTCTCGCCCATCGTGCTCGGAATTGCCGCCTCCACCATCGGAGGGCTCCAGGCCGCGCTCGGCGTTCTCGGGGTGCTCTCGGCCCTTGCGGCGCTCATCGCCCTGCTCACCCGTCCGGGAGGGCGCCACGGCCCGACCAATGAGTCCGCCTGAAGAGAAGGCCCGGTCGCACGGCTATTCCGGGGCCTAACCGCCAATGCGGGACGGTGAGGCAAGAGCCATCGCCTTCTTGGCCGGATGGATCACCGCAGGCGGCGGAGATCGCCGCCTGCGGTGATCCAAGCTGTCCCGCGGAGACGCCGGTCGGGTTCAGGCTGTGAGTTCGGCGTTGGCGAAGAGCTCGTCGATCAGCCCGCCGAGTTCGACCCAGTGTGCTCCGGAGCGCTTCGCGGCCTCCTCTGCGTCGCCGGATTCGAGGATCGTGATGAGGTCCCGGTGGTGGCCGCCCGTGTTCTGGGCGCCGTAGAGGGTGGAGAACTTCCGGTAGAGGATGCGGTGGATCTGCGGGTGGAGCTGGTCCATGACGCGCGCGATGAGGGGGTTCTGGGCCGCGGCGATGGGGATGGCATGGAAGCGGTCATCTGCCTCCAGCGCGGCCTGGACGTCGCTGCGGGCCACGGCTGACTCGAATTCCTCGTTGATTTCCCTCATGAGTTCCAGGTCCGCGGCGGTCAGGTTCGGGGTGCCGGTGCGGACGGCGAGCTCGTCCAGGGCCTTCAGGACCGCCAGCGTGCGGGCGACCTCGTCCTTGTCCAGGGTGGCGATCCGGGTATAGACGCCGGGCTTGGCCTCGATCAGGCCCGTCTCGGCGAGCTTGGACAAGGCTTCGCGGACCGGAGTCCGGCTCAGGCCCATGCGCTCTGCCAGCTCGGTGTCCTTGACCCGTTCGCCAGGGGCGAGGTCGCCGGTGACGATGGCGTTCCGGATGCGGTCATACGCTTCGTCGCTCATCAGGCGGCGGTCTATTCGATCGATGGACGACATGTGCACACAATACATTGGATACTGCGTTCTGTTCAGGAAGGGACAGCACCGACCGGGGACTCTGCGCCGGACAGGGCAAAGCCTGCCCGGCGCAGGGCCGCCTCGGCCAGCACAGCCGTGGGGTCGACCAGGCGGACCTGCAGCATCTCCTCTGACAGGGCCAGGGGAATCTCCGTGCAGCCCGCTATGACAGCCTGGGCGCCTTGGGCCTGCAGCTCCTGGGCGGCCTGGACGAGCGCGGCAGCGGCTACGGAGGGCCGTCCGCCCTTGATCTGCTGAATGGCGTCCATCACCTTCTGCTGGGCCTCGTGGCCCGGGACCTGGACTGTGAGGCCCCATCGCTGCGCGGATCCCTGGTAGAGCTCCGTGCGGCAGGTGCCGGTGGTCGCCAGCAGGCCGGCCGTGGTGACGCCGCTGGCAGCGAGAAGCGCCACCGTCTCCTCGATCATGTGCAGGATGGGCACGCCGGTATGGGCCTGGAGTTCTGGGACAAAGGCATGGGCCGTGTTGCACGGGACAGCGATGAGCGTGGCCCCAACTTCTTCTAGATGCTTCAGGCCGCGCAGCATCCACGGGGTCGGGTCCTCGCCCAGGCCCAGAAGCGCATCGGTCCGGTCCGGGATGGTCGGGTCCGACCAGATCACGGTGCGGGGATGGTCCTGGTCCCGATGGGCCCGGGTGTGGCGAACGAGCTTGGTGTAGAAGTCCGCTGTTGCGGCCGGGCCCATGCCGCCGAGGATGCCGATGACCGGCTCTTGTGGTTGCATCACCTTTCCGATCCGGCCGCGGCGGTCGCGGCCTCCAGAACATGGGCGTCCGCCGGCGTCTCGGCGGCGACAGCGGCGCCTCTCCTCTGCTCGGCCTTGAGCTCGGAGCCGTCGACGACGGCGGCGGCGAGCGAGTTGCCGACCACGTTGACGGCAGTGCGGGCCATGTCGACGATGAAGTCCACGCCGAGCAGGAGCGCGACGCCCTGGGGCGGGAGCCCGAGGGTGTTGCCTGCGGCGAGGAGGACGACGATGGAGCCGGAGGCGACCCCTGCCATGCCCTTGGAGAGGATCACGAGCACCCCGACCATGAGCAGCAGCGACGGGAGGTCCGTGGCCAGGCCGTACGCGTTGGCGATGAAGACGAGAGCGACTGCCTGGTAGAGCACCGAGCCGTCCGTGTTGAACGAGTACCCCAGCGGCACGACGAAGGACGTGGTGGAACGGCGCAGGCCGAATCCTTCGAGCCGCTGGAGCAACGGGGCGAGGACGGCTTCGGAGCTGCGGGTGACGAAGGCGATGCCGGCAAGGCCTCCGATCGCCTTCAGGAGCGGGAAGTAGGGGACCCGGAACACGGCGGCGATGATCGGGAAGATCACGCCGAGGATGATCGCCAGGCCCGCGTAGACGGCTGCAATGAATCCCAGGAGCGTGCCGAGCTTGCCGAATCCGTAGTGCGCGACGTCGTAGCTGATGAACCCGAGAATGCCGAACGGGGCGAAGCGCACCACGTAGCCGACGACCTTGAACATGATCTGTGCGATGCCGTCGAGGAACTCCTCGACTCGCTGCACGCGGTCTCCCAGGGCTGCCATGCCTATGCCGATGAACACGGCGAAGGTGATCGTGGCCAGCAGATTGCCCTCGCCAAAGGCGGCGAAGATGTTCTTCGGCACCGCGTGGAGGATGAGCCCGATGAAGTCCACGCCGCTGCTGAGCTTGGAGAGCTGGGAGGGGTCGGCGCCCCCGACGGGTGCGCCCTTGCCGACCCCGAGGAGCTTGGCCAAGGTGACGGCCAGGAGGAGGATCAGCGTGGTGACGACCTCGAAGTAGAGGATCGCCTTGCCGGCGATGCGCCCGACCTTCTTCACCGACTCCATCCGCGAGATGCCGAGCACGATGAGCGGGAACACTAGCGGGATGACCACCATCTGGACCATGTTCAGGAAGACGTCGCCGAGGATCTTCATGCCCTCGCCCACGCTCGGGGCCACGGTGCCCAGCAGCGCACCTGCCCCGACGGCCAGCAGCGACCAGACCCCCAGCGGCAGTTCCCAGAAGCGCCGCCTTTTCGGCTCGGCGTCCTTCCCGAGCCATTGCATCTGCATCATGTTGCCTCCAATATATTGCGTATTGCATGTGGAATGAGGACAATCATAATGTGATGCGAAGCACTGTCAACCCCTTCCGCGAGCGGCAGGGCGGCAGCCCGAGAACGAGGAACAGGAGCATGAACGTCTGATGGAGACACGGAACGAGAAGGACCTGATCGGCACGCTCGAGGTGCCGGCCGAGGCCTACTACGGGGTCCACACGGCCAGGGCGCATGAGAACTTCCGGGTGACGGACACGTCCATCTCGCAGTTCCCCGAGCTGATCGAGGCGCTGGCCTGCGTGAAGGAGGCCGCGGCGCTCGCCAATGCAGATCTGGACGTCGTGGACCCGCGGCTGAGTTCCGCAATCGTGGCAGCCTGCCAGGAGATTCGCGGGGGAGCCCTTCATGAGCAGTTCATCCTCGATCCCATCCAGGGCGGGGCCGGCACGTCGACCAACATGAACGCCAATGAGGTCATCGCCAACAGGGCGCTGGAGATCCTTGGCCTTGAGCGCGGCGACTACCGGGCCCTCTCGCCGTTGGAGCACGTCAACCGCGGCCAGAGCACCAATGACGTCTATCCGACGGCTCTTCGCATCGCCACGGTGCTCGCAGCCCGTCAGCTCCTGGCCGCGATGGACACACTCCGCCTTTCGTTCGAACGCAAGGCGGAGGAGTTCGCGGGGGTTGTGAAGATGGGGCGGACTCAGCTGCAGGACGCCGTCCCGATGACCTTGGGACAGGAATTCTCGACCTACGCGGTGATGGTGGACGAGGACCAGCATCGCCTCCAGGACGCCACCGGGCTGCTCCATGAGATCAACCTCGGAGCCACCGCGATCGGCACCGGCATCACTGCGGCACCGGGGTACGCGGAGAGGGCCTGCGCGCATCTGCGGAAGATCACTGGCATGCCCCTGCAGACGGCGCCGAACCTGGTGGAGGCCACTCAGGACTGCGGCTCCTTCGTGCAGTTCTCTGGAGTCCTGAAGAGGATCGCCGTCAAGCTCTCCAAAGTCTGCAACGACCTGCGGCTGCTGTCATCGGGCCCCCGCGCCGGCCTGTCGGAGATCAACCTCCCGCCACGGCAGGCCGGATCCAGCATCATGCCCGGGAAGGTCAACCCGGTCATTCCCGAGCTCGTGAACCAGGTCGCTTTCGAGGTCGTCGGCAACGACCTCACGGTGACCATGGCAGCCGAAGCCGGACAGCTCCAGCTCAACGCCTTCGAACCCGTCATCGGCTACTCGGTCCTGAAGAGCTGCCGGCGGCTCGCTGCGGCCGCGATCACCCTCGCCGAGCTGTGCATCGACGGAATCACCGCCAACGCCGGATTCCTCCGTTCCCAGGTCGAGAACAGCATCGGCACCGTCACCGTCCTCAACCCCATCATCGGATACGAGGCAGCAACGGTGGTCGCCAAGGAAGCACTCCTCACGGGTCGGACAATCACTTCACTCGTCCTCGAGAAGGGACTCATCTCCCCAGATGAGCTCGAGGCCCTCCTCAGTCCCGCATCACTGGCCACACCCCCGAGGGCCGTCGGCCAGAACGTCGTCACAGGCGTCAGCTGACCGCAAGCCGGTCCCTGGGCCCGCGTGCGGGTTTCGCCCCTGTGACCAAGGACTCAAGCCGGTGCACGCGCGGGTCGGTAACTTCGTGAGGAGGAGGACGGCGCTGTCCGCCCAAGGCTCGGAGAGGACGGGCGTTCGATGCGCGGGGAAAAGCTCACAAGACTGGAGTGGCGGCTTGCCATTGCCGTGGCTGGGTTCAATGCCCTCTCGGCGATTGGCGGTGGCGCGGGTGCGCTGCTGACCGACGGCCTCGGCGCCCCGAGGAGCATCCTGGACAGCACCCCCTTCAGATCATTCGTGCTGCCAGCCCTGATCCTGCTGGTGGTCGTCGGCGGCACCCAAACCGTCGCGGCCGTCCAGCTGGTCCGGCGTGCGCCCTCGTCGCTCTTGTGGAGCGCCGTTGCCGGCTTCGGGATGATCATCTGGATCACGACCGAGGTCATGATGATCCTAGGGTTCAGCTGGCTTCAGGTCCTGTACTTCGCCGCGGGCGTCCTTCAGCTGGCACTGACGTTCGCACTCCTTGGCATCGTGTCGTGGCTTCCCCGGCTCGAACTCGGCGGACCGGGCCGTCTGTCCACCCGCAGGTAGCTCACGCTTCCTGTGAGTGCTTCGGGAAGGCTCCGGGCTCCGAGGAGGCGGGCCATTGGGCACTGGGACCGAGTCCCGGCGGGGAGGAGGCTGGATGCAGGAGGTAAGGAAGATGTTCACTCTTCGCACCCTGGGCGGGATCGCCCTTCTGTTGGCCGGGAGCAGTTGGCTCTGGCTCACGCCTACCTTCGCCACCCGCGGTGTGGGCACGTCCGGTGCGCTGTGGGGCCTCACGATGGTGCTGAGTCTGGTAACCGTCCTTGGCTTCTGCGCCGCCACCTGGGCGCTGTTCGCCCGGTGGGGCTGGTGGGAGTACGCGGCGCTCGGCTCGGCCGGGCTCGGGCTCATCACCGTCGTGCCGTACTGGTTCGCTGCTGTGAACGGCGGCGAGACGGTCGGGACGACGGCATGGAACGCGTTCGTGCACCTGCTGATGGTCGGAGTCGTGGCCGCGCTGCTGCTCGTGCCCCCGCTCGAGCGCTGGGTCGACCACCAGGTGATGGGTTAAAGGGGCCGGGGGCGGTGAGCACCGCAGGGGTCAGTGGGATCTCCGGGGAGTCCCGAAAGGGCAACCGGACCAGACGATTCCGCGATAGGGCGAAGGTCCGGGAAGTCCCGCAGCCGGGGACGGTCCATGCTGCATCAGCAGAGAGGGGCGCGGTCAGGCGGACGATATGGGCACTGACGGGCCTCTTGACGCTGCTCGCCGCGATCTACAGCCTCGCAGCCCCGTCGGTCTACGACGGCCTGGTCCAGGCCCGCTACCTGCCGGGGGCCTTTTCGCAGGACGCGGTGTCGGCGGTGGTCGCTCTGACTGTTCTCGCACTGGCAGCCGTAGCCAGGCCTGATCGCCCGAAGGTCGGGCTCGTTGCGCTGGGCCTTCTGGGCTTCCTCGCCTACGCCTACGGCATCTACGTGATCGAGCGCGTCTACAACAGCCTGTACTTGGTCTACATGGCAGTCTTCGCTCTGTCCTTCTGGGCCGTGGTCTACGAGGCAATGGCGCTCGCCAGGGAAAATCCGCGGGTGCGGCTCCCAAGGAGCGTGCGGTTCGTCTCCGCCGCGGGCGCGCTCCTTCAGCCCCTCATGTTCTATCCGCTTTGGATCGCCACGCTGCTGCCGCTCATGGCGGCCCGGCAGAAGATCGACACGACCTACTCGATCTTCGTCCTGGACCTGTGCCTCATCATGCCCGCCTTCCTCATCCTCGCCGTCGACGCCTTCCGCGGAGGAAGGATCGGGCTCCTGCTGCCGCCGTCCGCCTTCGTCCTCGGGTTCACCATCATCCTGCCCCTCGCGGCCGTGGAGCCTGCAAAGGCGCTACTCGGCCTGGGCTTCGACCCCGTGTCGTTCTGGCCCTGGCTCGCGCTCTCCCTTCTGTTCCTTGCATTGGGGGTCGTGCACCTGCTCAAACTGCAGGTACCCCAGACGCCCTCCGTAAGGGATCAGCGGTGAGCCAGGCGGCGGTGAGCGTCGAGTGACAAGTCGGCGGCTCCCGCGGGCCCTTCTGCCCTAGGTCGGGTGGGCCTTGCGGGGAAGACTGGATCGTATGGACGGCAACAAGACGGACAATGCCCTCGTTGTCTACGAGTCGATCTACGGCAATACGCATGCGATAGCGGACGCCATCGCCGAAGGCCTCCGGGCAGCGTCGGTCGATGCTGCGGCAGTCCCCGCTGCCCAGGTCACGGGAGACAGCCTCGAGGGGGTGTCCCTCGTCGTCGCGGGCGGGCCAACCCACGCCCACGGTATGAGCCGGCCACAGCTGCGAGAGTCGGGAGCGAAAGCAGCCGCGGAGGCTGGCGTTGACCTCGACCCTGCTGCAGAAGGTCCTTGGCTCCGGGAATGGTTCGACAGTCTGGGCCCGGGACGGCACTCCGGCTGGGCGGCATCCTTCGATACCCGATTCGATATGCCGGAGCTGCTGACCGGACATGCCTCGAAAGGCATCCTCAAGAAGCTCGAAAGGCTCGGGTTCCGGAAGCTCGCGGAACCTGAGAGCTTCCTCGTGACCCGAGACAGCCACCTTCTGCCCGGCGAGACGGAACGCGCCCGAGCTTGGGGAACGGCTCTCGCCGACGAGCTCCTGCACTCCGAGGCCGGGAAGGACTGACCTGTCGACGTCGGCTCGCTGGTCGGCAGTTCGGTTTCCGGTGGAACGCGCGAGCGCGTCAGGCGTCCCGGCGGATCCAGCGGAACGTGAGGCGGCTCGCGACGAGGCCCACGACGAGCCACACGGCGAGCCAGACTGCGACCCATCCGAGATCCCACGCGCCGTGCTGCTCGAGCGCCTTGAACGCGTCGGGCAGGAACGCCGCGCGCATGCCCTGCGCGAGCCATTTGATGGGGAAGGCGCTCGCGAGGTTCTGCATCCAGGTCGGCAGGATCGAGAACTGGATGTACACGCCCGAGATGAATTGGAGCACGAGAAGGATCGGAACCACGACGGCCGTTGCGCTTCGACTGCTGCGCGGAAGCGCGGACAGCGCGACGCCGAGCAGCGCCGAGGCAGCTGTTCCGAGAACGAACGTCCACGCGAACGTGGCCCACGCGGACCACTCATCGGGAAGCGCGACGTCGAACACGATGCGGGCGACGATCAGGAGTAGCGCGGCTTGGAGCAGCCCGGTCGCGAAGACTCGGCCGATCTTGCCGATGAAGTAGGAGATGGGGGAGAGCGGGGTACCCCCGAGCCGCTTGAGCGTCCCGTCCCCCTTCTCGCCGGCGATATCCACGGCAAGGTTCTGCACGCCCGAGAGGAGGACGCCGGCCGCGAGCATGCCGGGCAGATAGTAGGCGCCGACCGAGACGTGATCGACCGACCCGGGCCCAGGGCGGATGTCGCCCGCCCGGCTGAATGCGGCCGTGAAAATGCCGAGCATCACGATCGGGAACAGGAAGGAGAAGAACACCGTGTCCGGTGCTCGGAAGTAGCCCTTCGTTTCGTAGCGGATCCGCGCGAGTCCCAGCCGGATCGTCCTCATGCGTATTCCTCCTCGGCCGCACCGCTCGCGGCGGATTCCTTCTGCGCGCCGACAAGCCCGAGATAGACGTCCTCGAGGCTCGGGCGGATGACTTCGAGTTCGGCCGGTTCGTGGCCGAGGCTCTCGGCGAGTGCCGTGACGAGTGCAGCGGGCCGCTCGGTGCGGCGCTCGTGGCGCGCGCCGCCGTCGTCCGTCCACCGCACGAGCGGGACGCGCGCATCCGGGCCGCCGAGCTCGTGGATGCGGCCGACGGCGATAAGGCGTCCGCGGTCGATCACCCCGCCGCGGTCCGCGAGCCGCGCGGCCTCGTCGAGATAGTGCGTCGTCAGCAGGATCGTCGTGCCGTGGGCCTTGAGGCCTTCGATGAGGCTCCAGAATTCGCGGCGGGCTTCGGGGTCGAATCCGGTGGTGGGTTCGTCGAGGAAGAGGAGCTGCGGGTTGCCGATCATCGCGAGGGCGACGTCGGCCCTACGCCGTTGCCCGCCTGACAGCTTCGCGATCCGGGTCTTGGCTTGAGCCTCGAGGCCGACGGCGGAGATCACCTCGTCAACTCCGCGCGGCGTGGGATAGAAGGACGCGAAATGCGCAAGCTGCTCGCGCACGGTGTAGAGCCCGCTCTCCGCGGTCGACTGGAGGACGATGCCCAGCTGGGCCTTCCATTCGAGACTGCCGTGTGCCGGATCGACGCCGAGAACCTCGACGTCGCCGGCGGTGCGGCGTCGATACCCCTCGAGGATCTCGACGGTCGTCGACTTGCCCGCCCCGTTCGGGCCCAGCAGGACGAACGTCTCGCCCCGAGCCACGTCGACGTCGATTCCGTCGACGGCCGCGACGCCGCCGTATTCCTTCCGCAGGCCACGGACCCGCACCGCGAGATCGTTTCGGTGTTCCGCCATGTTCTGAGCATCGCGCACCGAGCGCGCGAGCGGGAGAAATGTCATCGTTTTGGTCTCGAACTACGCTTGATGTACGGTCCCAACCTGAGTCCGCGCTGGGGCGGACGTGGGGCCATCGGGCAGAGAGGCACGACTATGGCAGACAACAAGTCGGTTCTCGAGGCGCTCAACGTCGCGGTGGCGGCGGGCGACCTCCTCGGGGAACGGCTCTCGCTCGCGACGTCGGACGAGCTCGTGGAGATGGAGGATCACTCTCCCCTCGAGATCGCCGAGCTGTTCGAGGACTTCGAGTCCAAGAGGGACGCGGCCGTCGCAGAGCTCGCGGAGACCCGTGCCGCGGGCTGGTGGGAGAGCGCGACGCCGTACAGGATCGGCCACGCCTACATGCTCGCGCGCGCGTGGAAGGACCACGCGCCCGAGGCGGCCGCGGCAGAGGCTTCCATGCGCTCCGAGCTCGCGGAAAGGTACGACATCGACGTCGAAACGTGCCACGCGCCCGCGCAGCTCATCCAGGACCAGTACGAGCGCCTCCAATTCGAGCGGCTCAAGGCCCTCAAGGCGAAGCTGCGGCAGATGGCCGACGGCACCGAATAGGCTCCGGCGCGGTAAGGTGAGGAGGGGCGATTTCGGACCACCGTCGTCGCCCGTCCGGCTCCCGCGGCGCAACGCCGCAAGGCCCCGGACCACCACGAGGTGTATCTACCTGGCACCCTCAGCGAGGGACTCCCAAGGCGGCACATGATGCGCGGACCGCCGCGGGAAAGGCTGAGGGAGTGCGAGGCACGCAGGAACCGAAGAGGACAGCCGAGCGCGAGGCCCGGAGCCTCGTCGAAGCCGCAGGATTCTCGTATTTCCCGATCGCTTTCGTGGCGCGCCTCCCCTTCGCGATGATGGTCGTGGGCGTCCTGACGCTCGTGGTTGCGGGCCGCGGATCCCTCTCGCTCGGCGGACTCAATTCGGCGATGGTCGGCGTCGGCGGAGCCATCTTCGGACCGCTCATCGGGGCAGCGGCGGATCGCTACGGCCAGCGCCGCGTCGTCTTGGCAGCCGGCCTTGCGAACAGCGCGGCACTGCTCGTCATGTCGTGGATCGTCTACAGCCCGCTCCCGGACGCGGCGATGCTCGCCGTCGGCTTTGCGATCGGCGCGACGGCACCCCAGGTTTCGCCGATGTCGCGGAGCCGCCTCGTCGCGATCACGCTGCGGAAGATCACGAGCGCGCGCAGAATCCGCGTGCTCAACGGCATGATGGCCTACGAATCGACGGCGGACGAGGTCGTCTTCGTGTTCGGCCCCTTCGTCGTCGGGATCCTCGCGACGACGACGAGCGCCGCGATGCCCGTCGTCGTCGGCGCGATCCTCAACATGGTGTTCGTGAGCGGATTCGCGCTGCACCGCAGCAGCGCCGTGGCGTCCGACGGCGGCACGGCCCGGGACCGCATCCAGGCACCCGCGTCTGAGCTGCTCAGGCCAGCGCTCCTCGTCGTCGTCCTCGGCACCACCGGCGTGGGCGTCTTCTTCGGCTCGATGCTGACGTCGCTCACGGCGTTCATGGAGGCCCGCGGGCACCCGGAGGAAGCCGGCCTCGTGTACGGGGCGATGGGCGTCGGGTCCGCGCTGTTCGCGCTTGCCATGGCCTTCATGCCCGCCCAGTTCACGCCCCGGGCGCGGTGGCTCGTCTTCGCGGCCGTGCTGCTCGCGGGGGCGCTGGCCCTCGGGCTCGTCGATTCGGTTGCGGCGATGGTCGCTGTCCTCCTCGTGATCGGCTGCGGGATCGGCCCGACGCTCGTGACCCAGTACAGCTTTGGGGCCGATCGGAGCCCGCAGGGTCGGTCGGCGACGGTCATGACGATCCTCGGCTCGGGCGTCATCGTGGGCCAGTCCGTGGCGTCCGCGTTCACCGGCGCGCTCGCGCAGGCCGCGGGGCCGGCGGCCGCCCTCGCGGTTCCGAGCGGCGCGGCGGGCATTGTCGTCGTCGCCGGCCTCGCCAATTGGGTGCTCACGGGCTGGGCCGCCGACGCGAAGGGGTGACCCGCTGGCACAGCGGATCACCCCGTCATCCCTCGCGCGGTAGCGCCCGGCTCAGCTCGGCAGCGAGCCCTCGACGAGCCGACCGCGCGAGACCACGGCGGCGATGTTCTCGACCCGCAGATCCTCGATGCGCTCCCACGGCGCGCCGCGGAGCACGACGAAGTCCACGCCGAAGCCGGGCGCAAGAGTCCCGACGCGATCCCCGAGGCCGATCGCGTCCGCGGCGTCCGACGTCGCGGCGACGAGCGCGCGCTCGGCCGTCCAGCCGAACATTGCTGCCATGAGGCGGACCTCTTCCATCTGGTCGCCGAACTGGACGAACACGCCGTTCGCATCGGTGCCCAGGACGAACCGCACGCCCGCACGGCCCGCGTCGCCGAATCGCGCGTTGCGGCGTTCGACGACGTCGCGCGCCTTCTCGCGCGCCTCCTCGCCCACCGCCGCACGGCCTTCCGCGATCACGTCGTTGATCATGAGGGTCGGAGCGACCGGGATCCGGCGGGCGACGACGCGCTCCCACTGCTCGGGGGCGAGGCCCGTGCCGTGCTCGAGCGAGTCGACGCCGACCTCGAGCGCGATCTCGATCCCCTCCGTCGTGTGGGTGTGGGACGCGACCTTCATGCCGAGCGCGTGCGCCTCGTCGAGCGTGGCCCTGAGCTCGCCCATCGTCTGGTTCCGCCAGCCGACCCGATCGCCCATCGAGAGCACGCCGCCGCTCGTGAAGATCTTGATGCCATCGGCGCCCAGGCGGGCGAACTCGCGCACGAGCTTGCGGCACTCGTCCGGGCTGTCCGCGACCCGGCCGCGATGGGGATAGTGCGGCGGAATGAAGAGGTCGCCGTGCCCCGCCGTCATGCCGACGGCGCCGTGCACGAGGACGCGCGGCCCCGGGTGGACGCCCGCGTCGAAGACCCGCTTGACGGCGAGCTGCCGCTCGTCGCCCGAGAGATCGCGCAGCGTTGTGACCCCCGCGCGAGCGGCCTTCTGCGCGTTGGCCGCGATGTGGAAGACCTGCTCCTCCCACGGCGTCAGGAGGGGCCACGACGTCCAGTCGACGTGCCCCGCTCCCGCGTACGCGCCGAGGTGGACGTGGGTGTCGATGAGGCCCGGGATGACGCAGTAGCCGTCCGTCTCCTGCTGCGACGGCTCGACCGAGAGGATCCGGTCGCCGTCCCAGGCGAGGTCGCGCGCGCCCCGGTCAGCGTGGCCGTCCCAGAGCCGGATGCCGCGGAGCGCGCCCGCGTTCTTCGAGGACACGGCCATCACACGCGCTCCGCCGAGAGCCGGCCCTCGATCGCGTCCACGAGGTGCGGCGCGAAGTCCTCTGCGAGCTCGAGGACCACGCGGCAGTGGGCGCCCGGCTGCTCGGGGTAGCCGAGGTGGCGGCCGCGGAGATCGCAGATCGTCTGGCCGCGGCCGGGGCCCTGTGTCGCGTCCACCTCGACGTGGACGACGGGCGCCGTGCGGAGCCCGACCGCGCCGACGGCGATCGCGGCGGCCAGGGGATCGTGCATCGCCGAGCACGGGCGGCCGAAGACGCCCTCGTAGAAGCGGTAGTAATAGCCGAGCATCTCGCCGAGGGCGCGCGAGAGCGGCCGCTCCGAGGCGAGGAGCTCCTGGCGGTGGCTCTCCTCGAGCAGGTGCTCCATCGTGACATCGAGCGGGACGAGCGTGATGCTCCACGGTGCGGCCAGAACCTCGCGGGCCGCCTCGGGGTCGTTGCCGATGTTCGCCTCCGCGACTGGGCTGATGTTGCCCGGCACGAGCGCGGCGCCTCCCATGATCGTGACCTCCGCGACGAGTTCGGGGAGACGCGGCTCGAGGCGGAGGGCCGCCGCGAGGTTCGTGAGCGGGCCGATCGCGACGACGCGCAGGTCACCGGCGTTCTCTCGGGCGAGGCGCACGAGGAGCTCGGGCGCGCTCTCGGCGACGGGCGCCGTCGTCGTCCGCGGGAGCTCGACCCCGCCCACGCCGTTCGCGCCGTGCACGTGGGGAGCGCCGCCGTCGAACTCCCGGGCCTGGAAGTCGTGCTCGCCCACGGCGACCGGTATGTCGTCGCGGCCCGCGAGCGCGAGCAGATCGAGCGTGTTGGCCGCGCCGAGCGCCGCCGCGACGTTCCCGCTCACGGTCCCGACGCCCACGAGGTCTGCTCCCGGCGCCGCGAGGAGGTACGCGAGGGCGAGGGAGTCGTCGATGCCCGTGTCGCAGTCGAGATAGAGCGGGCGGCGTTCGGTCATGGCGAGGTCCTTCTTTCGGCGGTCGCGGAAGTGTCAGGCAGCGGTGGGACAAAGGCTAGATGTCGGATGGCACGCTTGTGAGCGCTTCCCTGACGTCCAGCGTACGGAGGAACAGCTCGATCACCGAGCCGGGCCGACGCTCGGCGAGAACGACGTCGACCGCGGGCCACGCGGCACGGGACGGGCCGTGGACCTCGTCCTCGCCCGGGCGGGCACGGCGGTCGACGAGCGTCTGGCCCCGGCCCAGGCTCGGCGCGAGCTCGACCCGGACGGGCCACTGCTCGACCGTGAAGAGCTCGGGCGCGACGATCGCGCACACCGCGCCCGCGTCACCGATGAGGTTGTAGGCGTGGCCGCTGCCGTCAGGCCCGGGAATCTCGAAGCCGAGGAGATCCGCGAGTGCCAGCGCGACCCGGTTCTCGGACGCGCGCAGCGTGCGGATGGCCTCTTCTGAGGCCGCGACCTCGTTGAAGACGTCGAGCCCGTACATCGTGAGCGGCACGCCGCTCGAGAGGACGATATGGGCGGCCTCGGGGTCGTGCCACACGTTGAACTCGGCCACCGCTGTCGCGTTGCCCACCGTCGCCGAGCCGCCCATGAAGACGATGCGCGCGAGGTTGTCCGTCACCTCGGGGTAGGTGCGGAGGAGGAGCGCGAGGTTGGTCATCGGGGCGAGGGCGACGAGCGTGACCGGCTCCTCGGAGGCGAGGATCTCGCGGCGGAGGAGCTCGACGGCGTGGACGCCGGCGGGCGAGCGTTCGCTCGCGGGGAGCACGAGGTCCCCGAGGCCAGACGCGCCGTGCACTTGGGAGGCGTCGCGGCGCTCCTCGACGAGCGGACGCGTCGCGCCCGCGGCCACGGGGATCTCGGGGGCCCCCACGAGGTCGAGCACCTTGAGGGTGTTCGCGAGGACCTTGTCCACGGATACATTGCCCGAGACGCAGCTGATGGCCGCGAGCTCGATGTCCGGGTGCAGGGCGGCGATCATGATCGCCATCGCGTCGTCGATGCCCGTGTCCACGTCCATGACGATCCGGTGCTTCATGGCGGATTTCCCTTCTCTCGTGTCAGTCGCGCTCATGCCGTCTGGGCCTTCGCCGCGGCTCGCTTTGCCACGGCGCGTTTCGCCCAAGCTCCGCGCAGGCGGAATCCGGCGAGGACGAGCGCGAGGACGGTGATGATGTACGGCGTCATGAGGGCGAGGTTCGAATTGACGCCCGCGAGGCCGAGCTGGTCGGCAATCGCGTCTGCCGCGCCGAAGATGAGCGAGGCGATCATCGTCCGCACGGGCTTCGCGAGGCCGAACGTGAGCGCGGCGACGGCGATGAAGCCCCGGCCCGACGTCATGCCCGCCGTGAAGGAGCCGAGCGTGGCCATCGCGAGCTGGGCGCCGGCGAGGCCGCACAGCGCGCCAGAGATGAGGACGCTCGAGAACTTCATCCGCCGGATGCTGATCCCGGCCGCGGCAGCGGCGCCCTCGTCCTCGCCCACTGCGCGGAGGTGCACGCCGAAGCGCGTCCGGTACAGGACGAACGAGTAGAGCGGCACGCACAGGAACGCTAGCCACACGAGCGCGGTCTGGTTGGCGATGGCCTGCCCGAGCACGGGGATGTCCGCGATAGGCCCGAGCGGGATGCCCGGGAGATTGATCGTGGCAGAGGGCGGCGTCACGCCCGAGTTGCCGTAGAGCACCTGGAGGAGGAAGACCGTGAGTCCCGCCGCGAGCAGGTTGATGCCGATGCCGACGACGATGAAGTCGGCTTTGAAGTAGAGCGTGGCGAGCGCGTAGAGCGCAGCGAGCAAAACCGCGGCGACGACGGCCGCGAGCACGCCGACGAACGCGTTGCCCGCGAGGGAGCCGACCGAGATGGCCGCGAAGGCCCCAATGAGCATCATGCCTTCGAGGCCGATGTTGAGGATGTTTCCCTGCTGGGTGAAGGCGCCGCCGATCGCTGCGAGGAGGATCGGGGCAACCTTCATGAGGATCACCGCGAGGGTGCCTGCCGTGAGGAGATGGCCCAAGACGTCGTTCATGTCACTTCGCTCCTTCTGCCGCCGCGGCATACACGTTCTCGGTCGGTGCCGCGGCCGGGGTGCCCGCGGACGCTGCGTCGGCGGCGCGGCGCTTTCTGCGTCGGTTGACGACGAACGTCGCCGTGATGGTCAGGATGATGAGGCCCTGGAGGACGCTCACGAGGGGGAACGGCACGTTCGTGTTGATCTGCATCGAGTTCGAGCCGGCCATCATGGTCGCGTAGAACAGGGACGAGATGATCGCCGCCCACGGGTTGAGCCTTGCCAGCAGGGCGACCGTGATGCCGAGGAAGCCGTAGCCGGGCGAGAACGACTGCAGGAAGCGGCCGAGGTTCGGCCCGAGCACGAGGATCCCGCCCGCGAGCCCGGAGACCGCACCCGAGAGCGCCATGACCTCCATGCTGAGCCGCTTCGTGTTGACGCCCGAGTAGGCCGCGAAGTGGTTGAGCTGCCCGAGCTCACGGACCTTGAGGCCCCACACCGAGCGGGTGAGGATGAGGCCGAGGACGATCGCCGCGACAAGCGCGAGTACGAGGTCGAGGCCCACGCCGTAGTCGCCGCTGAACATCGGCAGGAGCGAGTCCGCCGCGACCTTGGGGGAGCCCGCGAGGCCGGCCGACGGGTCCTTGAACGGGCCGGTCACGAAATATCCCGTGAGGAGCACCGCGATCGAGCTCATCATGAGCGTCGTGACGATGATGTCGACGCGCCACAGCGCGAGGAGCGCGCCGGGGATCAGGCCCCACGCTGCCCCGCCCGCGAACGAGCAGGCGAGGACGACGAGCGCATGCAGCGGGCCCGGAAGCCCGGGGAAGCTGAAGCCCGCCCACGCGCCCGCGAACGCGCCGATGTAGAGCTGGCCCTCACCGCCGATGTTGAACAGGCCCGCGCGGAAGCTCACAATCACGGCCGAGGAGAGGACGAGGAGCGGGATGAACTGCGAGACGACGCCGCCGATCCCTTCGGGCGACGTGTAGTTGGAGAAGAAGAGCTGGTTGTAGGCGTCGAGGGGATCGTCGCCGAGGGCGAGGATGATGACGACGCCGACGAGCAGCGAGAGCGCGATCGCGATGATCGGCTGGAGCGAGTTCGTGAACGCGTTCTTCGCGGCCTCGCCGAGCCACTGCGCTGGCCCGCGCGGGGCCATCTGCGGTGCGCGGACGGCTCGGGTCGACTCGGCGGCAGCCGTCCCAGTGGCGCTCGCCGTCTGCGCCGCGGCCACAGCGGACGCCGCCGCTTCCGCGACCCAGGCGGCGTCGACGTCGTCGTCCGTCGACACGTGCGCTCCGACGTGCGCGGCGATTTCCTCGTGGGCTGCCTCGGCGCGCTCGACGGCGGCGGCATCGGGCGCGATGCCCGCCATGGCGAGGCTGACGGCGGTCTCGCTCATGGTCTCCTGCGTGAACTCGGCGACGACGCGCCCGCGGTACATGACGAGGAGCCGGTCCGACAGGGACATGACCTCGTTGAGGTCGGCCGAGAACACGAGCACCGCGGCGCCCTTGTCTCGTGCGGCGACGAGCGAGTTGTGCACGAACTCCATCGCGCCGACGTCGACGCCGCGCGTCGGCTGGCTGACCATGAGCAGCTTGGGCTCGGATTCGAGCTCGCGGGCGATGACGACCTTCTGCATATTGCCGCCCGAGAGCGAGCCGATCGGCGTCGCGGCGTTCGCTCCGCGCACGTCGAACTTCCTGATGAGCCTCTCCGCGAGATCCCTCATCGCGCGGGTGCTGATCCATCCGCGGCGCGCGACGGGTGGCCCGAGGTGCGTCGCCGCGATATTCTCGGCCACGCTCAGCTGGGGAGCGGTTCCCTCCTCGTGGCGGTCTTCGGGCACGTAGCCGAGCCCGAGGTCTCTTCGGGTCGCGACGCTCGCCCTGGTCGCGTCCGAGCCGCACAGAATGATGCTGCCCGAATCCGCTTCCTTCATCCCGGCGATCGCAGCGGCGAGCTCGGACTGGCCGTTGCCCTCGACGCCCGCGATGCCCACGATCTCGCCGGCCCGGACCGAAAGATCGATGCCGTCGACCGCCGTCACGCCCCGGCCGTCCGTGACTGAGAGGCCGCGCACCGCAAGGACCTCGTGCCGCGGATCGGCGGGGGAGTGCTTGACGCGGAGGAGGACTTCGCGGCCCACCATCATGCGCGCGATGTCCGCCTCGGAGAGACCCGCGGCGGGCACGGTGACGATCGTGCGCCCGTCGCGGATGACCGTGACCTCGTCCGCGATCGAGAGCACCTCGCCGAGCTTGTGGGAGATGAACAGGACGGCGCAGCCCTTGTCCGCGAGGGAGCGCACGACTTCGAAGAGGTCGTCGCTCTCGCTCGGGGTCAGCACGGCGGTGGGCTCGTCGAGGATGAGCAGCCGCGTGTCGTGGCTCAGGGCCTTGAGGACCTCGACGCGCTGGCGCAGGCCGACCGAGAGGGTCGAGACCCGGGCCTTCGGATCGATGTCGAGCCCGTACCGCCCACTCAGGGCCGCGACCTCGGCCTCCATGCGCGCGGTGTCGAGCTGGCCCGACCGCGTGCGGAGCTCGTGGCCGAGGAAGATGTTGGCCGCGACCGTGAGGGACGGAACGAGCTTGAAGTGCTGGTGCACCATCCCGATCCCGAGAGAGGAGGCCTTCTGCGGCGATGAGATCTCGGCGGGAACGCCGTCGACGAGGATCGTGCCCTCGTCGGGGCGTGCGGTGCCCGCGATCATCGTCATGAGGGTGGTCTTGCCGGCCCCGTTCTCGCCGACGAGCGCGTGGACGCGGCCGGGCTGGACCGTGAGGGAGATCCGGTCGTTGGCGATCTTCGCGCCGAACGCCTTGGTGAGCTCCCGCAGCTCAAGCAGTGGTGTTGACATGTGCCAGTCTGTCTCTTGGAGGGATGGGCTTCGGGGCCGTCAGGACGTGGCCGAGGGGACCTGGACCTTGCCGTCGACGACCTGCTGGGCAAAGGATTCGATCTTCGCCTGGATGTCCTGCGGAACCGCGCTGCTGTTGTTCGCGAACTCGAGGCCCACACCCTTGTTGGCGAGGCCGTAGCTCGTGGTTTCGCCGTACTTGAGCTTGCCCGCGGCAGAGTCGCTCACCGCCGAGTCGAGCGAATCGCCCACGTGCTTGAGCATCGACGCGAGGACGAAGCCCGGCTGGATCGCGTTCTGGTTGGAATCGACGCCGATCGCGTAGCGTCCGGCCGCCGCGGCGGCCTTGAGGACGCCGATGCCCGCGCCGCCCGCGACCTGGAAGACGACGTCCGCGCCCTGGCTGTACATGAGCTTGGCCTGGTCGAAGCCCTTGTTCGAATCCTTGAAGTCGCCCACGTAGGAAACCTTGACCTGGATCGACGGATCGACCGTCTCGACGCCCTTCTTGAAGCCGACGACGAAGTCGTTGATCACGGGGATGTCCATGCCGCCGACGATGCCGACGACCTTCGACCCCGTTGCCTTCGGGAACTTGTCCTTGTTCGTCGTGGCGAGAGCGGCGAGCACGCCCGCAAGGTACGAGCCCTCGTTCTGCTTGTAGACGATCGAGGCGACGTTCGGCTCCTTCACGACGTCGTCGTAGGTGATGAAGTGCTGCTTCGAGTACTTCTGGGCAGTCTGGTCGAGGATGTCGTGCATCTGGGACGTGCCCGTGACGACGACGTCCCACTTGCCCGT
This sequence comes from Sinomonas terricola, assembly GCF_034931225.1. Classification (NCBI taxonomy): domain Bacteria; kingdom Bacillati; phylum Actinomycetota; class Actinomycetes; order Micrococcales; family Micrococcaceae; genus Sinomonas; species Sinomonas terricola. Next base: position 21,714 of record NZ_JAYGGQ010000007.1, on the reverse strand, counting down.
CGAGACCGACTCGAGATTGGTCTTCCACTGCGCGGGGTTGCTCGCGTCCGACTGGACGTTCTGGGTCTTGCTTCCCGCGGACTCGATCTTCTTGATGCCGCCCGCGGCGTCGTCGAAGAAGCCCTGGTCGCCAAGCGCGCCCGGGATGACGTTCGCGACGGAGGGCCGCTTCGAGCCGTCGGACGCGGCCGACTGGGCGCCGGACGTTCCGCCGCACGCGGTGAGAAGAAGGGACGCCGCGGCGAGGGCCGCGAAGCCTGCCTGTGTCTTGAGCTTCATGGGTGCTCCTCTGTGTTGGGGATGGAAGGGGTGGGGATGAAGGGGTGGGTGGGAATTGAGTGAGACCGTGGTGCGCCGGTCAGTGCGCCGACAGGGCGCGGAGTTCCGCCACCTGTGCGGGGCGCGGCATGGCTGTCGTGGCGCCGAGGGACAGCGTCGAGAGCGACGCCGCGCAGACGGCCCAGCGCGCGGCGTCGAGCAGGCCCTCGCTGCGGGCGAGCGCGTCGGCGAGCGCTCCGACGAACGTGTCGCCGGCGCCGGTCGTGTCGACGGCCTGGACGGCCGGCGCGGGCACCGACTGGAGCCCGCCCTCGTGCCAGACGAGGGCGCCTCGAGCCCCGAGCGTGACGACGATGGAGCCGGGGAGGCCGGCCCGTGCGACTGCCGAGGCCATCGAGGAGGGGTCGTCGGCCGCTGGCTCTCCCGTGACGACCTCGAACTCCCCCTGGTTGACGACGAGCACGTCCACGAGGCCCAAGAGCTCGCGGTCGAGCGGGCGTGCCGGGGCGGGGTTGAACACGAAGGTGCCGCGGGCGAGGCGAGCCGCAGCCCGCACCGCGTCGAGGGGTACTTCGAGCTGGGCGACGACGACGGCGGCGCCCCCAACGCACTCGGCCGCGCCGGCGACGTCGTCCGCATTCAAGCGCGCATTCGCGCCCGCGGCGACGATGATCGAATTCTCGGCGCGCTCGTCGACCTGGACGAACGCGCGCCCGGTCTTCTCAGAGGGGATCGACGCGAGCTGGCTCACGTCGACGCCCTCGGCCGCGAGGGCCTTCCGCACGACGGCGCCCGCCGCGTCTCCGCCCGTCCGGCCGACGAACGCGACGCGGCGGCCGAGCCGTGCCGCCGCGATGGCTTGGTTGCTGCCCTTGCCGCCGGCGAACTCGTCGTAGCTCGTCGCGAGGACGGTCTCGCCGGGAAGGGGCAGGGCTGGGACCGTCACGACGAGGTCCAGATTGACGCTGCCGATGATGACGATCTCTGGCCCATTGTCTGGGGTCATTCGTGAATCTCCGTTGAATCTCAGAAAACGTATTCTTGAACTCCAGCGATGATGGGGCCAGAATGTGATGTACGTCAAGTCCCGGCGTGTCGAGCGACACAGCATGACGGGCCGTGAGAGGAAGGGCAGCGTGAAGGTGCAGCGGAGGTCGCGGTGAACCGTCGGGTCACAGTCCGGGATGTGGCGGCCGAGGCGGGGGTTTCGCAGGCCACCGCCTCGCGCGTGCTGGCCGGCAACGAATCGGTCGACCCTGCGCTTGCGCGCAAGGTCCAGGAGGCGACGCGCAAGCTCGGCTACACGGCGAATGTCATGGCTCGGGCGCTGCGGACCCAGCACACGGGGACGATCGGCGTCGTCGTGCCCTCGATCAGCAATCCCTACTTCATCAGCGTCGTCGAGGCCCTCGAAGGCGTGCTCGCGGAGACCCAGCGCTCCCTCATCCTGTGCGACGCGCGGGACAGCCCCGCGATCGAAGCCGACCGCATCGCCCTGCTCCTGGGCCGCATGGTGGACGGGCTCATCGTGATCCCCGTGTCAGCGACGGATTCCGCCGAGGCGCTCCGCTCGGCATCCGGGCAGCGGCCCGTTCTGCAGTTCGACCGCTACGTGGCCAGCGCGGGAACAGACTTCATCGGAACGGACAACCGCGACGGCCTGCGCCAGATGATAGAGCACGTCCGCGCCCTGGGCTGCGAGAGCTTCGCCTACGTCGGCTCGCGCGCGACGACGAGCACCGCAGTCGAACGCCTCGAGGCCTTCCGCGCGCTCGCGAGCACGCCGCACCTCTCCGAGCACTGGGAGCTCCTCGGCGAGTACAACGTCGACTGGGGCCTCGAGGCGGGCCGGCGGCTCCTCGACAGCGGGGCGCTTCCGGACGCGATCATCTGCAGTGCGGACCTCATCGCCGTCGGCGTTCTGACCGTTCTCAAAGATGCGGGCGTCCGCGTGCCAGACGATGTCAAGGTCGTGAGCTATGACGACTCGATGATGGGCCGCATCACATCGCCCACGCTGACCTCGGTGCGACAGCCCGTCGAGGAGATGGCGCGCGAGGCCATCCGTCTTCTTGACGGCGGCCCCGGCCAGAGCTCGGCGCGCAAATGCATCTTCACGCCGCAGCTCATCGTGCGCGAGTCGACCGGCGCCGAGCCGGAGTGAACTGGGAGGGCCGCAGCCGCAGCGAAGCGTGAAATCTCGTCGGAATGGGACGTTCGCGACGACGAGATCTCACGCTTCGATCGATATGGGGCGCTGGAGTCAATCCGCGACGAAGAAGAGGCGCTTGTTGACGAACTCGTCCATCCCGAGCGGGCCGAGCTCGCGGCCGAAGCCCGAGCGCTTGACGCCGCCGAACGGCATCTCGGCGCCCTCGGCTGCGGGGATGTTGACGTTGGACATGCCGACTTCGAGGCGCGAGGCCACGCGCGCGGCGCGCTCGGGGTCGGTCGAGAACACCGCGCCGCCGAGGCCGTAGGGGGTGTCGTTCGCGAGGCGGAGTGCTTCGTCGTCGTCCTTGGCCTTGTAGACGACGGCGACGGGCCCGAAGAGCTCTTCGCGGTACGCGCGCATCTCCGGCGTGACCCCCGTGAGGACGGCGGGACTGAAGTAGGCCGCGGGGCCGTCCGCCAGCTCGCCGCCCGCATGGAGGGTTGCGCCCTTCTCGACGGCGTCCGCGACCTGCGCCGCGAGGGACTCGGCCGCCGCGCGGGACGAGAGCGGGGCGAACGTGCCGTCCGCCTCGACGGACGGATCGCCCGGAGTGAGGTCCCTGGCGCGAGCGGTGAGCTCGGCGACGAAGCCGTCGAAGACGTCCTCGAGCACGATCATGCGCTTGTTCGAGTTGCACGCTTGGCCCGTGTTCTCCATGCGGGTTGCCCACGCCGTCGCGGCCGCGTCGGAGATGTCCTCGGCGTCGAGGATGACGTAGGGGTCGGAACCGCCGAGCTCGAGGACGGCCTTCTTGAGGTTCTTGCCCGCGAGTTCCCCGATGATCGCGCCGGCTCGCTCGGAGCCCGTGAGCGAGACGCCCTGAATGCGGGGATCGGCGATGAGGGCGGCGATCTGCGCGTGGCTCGCGAAGACGTTCACGTAGGCGCCCGCGGGCACACCGGCGTCGTCCATGATCTGCTGGATCGCGAGGGCCGAGCGAGGGCAGTTCTCGGCGTGCTTGAGGATGACCGTGTTGCCGAGCATGAGGTTCGGGGCGGCGAAGCGCGCGACCTGGTAGTAGGGGTAGTTCCACGGCATGATCCCGAGGAGCGGGCCGATCGGGAGGCGCTGGACGACGGCGCGGCCGCCGGAGAAGGTCTTGATCTCCTGATCCGCGGCCAGGCTAGGCCCTTCGGTGGCGAAGTAGTTGAAGATGTCTGTGCAGAACTCGGCCTCGCCCTTGGACTGGGAGAGCGGCTTGCCCATTTCCGTCGTGATGATCTTCGCGAGCTCGTCGGCGCGTTCGGTGAAGAGCTCCGCGACCCGGGCCACGACCTTCGCGCGCTCCGTGATCGGGGTGTCCTTCCATGAGGCATAGGCAGCCGTTGCCGCAGCGACGGCGGACTCGATCTCGACGTCGGTCGCGGTGGGGAAGGTCTCGAGGACCTCGCCCGTCGCGGGGTTGAGGACGCGGTAGCCGGGTTCAGCGGTGCTGCTCGCGGTGGTCACGGCGGACTCCTTGGGATCGTCGGTCTCGGTCGAGCGCAGTGTGACGTGAGCCACGCCAGCTGCTCCTCGGCCAGTGTATATGAATACGGTTCATTTTCCATCCTCGGGCCGCGGGGTGCCCGAAGAGCCCTTCAGGATCATCATCGGCGTCGGGGGCGTCGGGTTCAACGCCCCTTGACATGTCCAACGGAGTTCAGCAGACTGTCGCGTCAAGGGCAGCCGTTCGGGGTTGCGGTCGACTATTTTTTGGGGGAGTGCTGTGGCCGTTTCCTGGGGTCGTCGTCATATTTTCGCTGCCCTGTCCGGCGTTCTCGGGTCACTTGCACTCGCGATATCGCTCAATCCATCCGTCGCGGCCTTCACCGCGTCGATAGCGAATTCTGCGAACTCTGCGGGGTCCGGAACCGTTGCCCTTCAGGAGACGTCCGGGGCGACGGTGTGCAATTCGACCGACGGCGGGAGCATCTCGACCAACGCCGCGACGTGCACGACGATCAACAAGTACGGCGGAAATCTGGCGATGGTTCCCAGCCAGGCTGTCGCGACCACGGCGACGTTCACCAATACCGGAACCTCGCCGATTCAGACCTTCACGCTCACGCCCGGCTCGTGCACCCAATCAAACAACGGGACCGCGAACGGCACGGCCACTGACTTCTGCTCGAAGCTGCAGCTCACGGTCACGTCCGGGGCAACCACCGTGTTCTCCGGCACGGCCGCCTCGTTCGCGGCCTCGTCGGCGATCTCTCTGGCGACGCCGCTCGCCGCGGGCGCAACCCAGAGCTACACCTTCACCGTGACCCTCGATTCCGCCGCGGGGAACACCTATCAGGGCCTCAAGGCGTCGCAGCCCATGACGTGGTCGGCGTCGAGCTGATCTGATGGGGATCCCAGGCCGCCGGCCACGGCGCCTGTCGCGGCGGGCGATCGCCCTGCTGCTCGGCCTCGGCCTGATGTGCGCGGCCCTCGGCGTGCCGCTTGCCTTCTGGGCCGAGGGTGGGCGCTGGTTCGACGTGACGACGCCGTCGATGGGCCAGCACGCGCCGGTCGGATCGCTCGTCCTCACCCGTCCGGTCGCAGCCCTCGGCGACCTGAGGGCCGGGGACGTTGTGGCGTACCGCGAGGCCGAGACGGGCCGCACGATCGTGCACCGTGTCGTTTCGATCGCGGCCGAATCGGCCACCACGCGGGGCGACATCAACGGCTCGGCCGACCCACAGCCCGTGAGGCTGGGGCAGATCCTGGGGCGCGAGGTCGCCGTCGTCGACGGCGGGGGATGGGCGGCGCGCGGCGTCCCGATCCTCGCTGCGGCGAGCATCGTCGTCGCCCTCGTGGGCCTCCGGGTCGGGGACCGGCTCGCGCGGCGCGCGTGCTGGGTTGCCGGCGAGTCGCTCGCGGTGGCCGCCACGCTGCTCGTGCTGCGGCCGCTCGTCGGGGTCCAGGAGGTCCTCCGCATGCCCGAGGGCGATGGCCTCGCGATGACGTTCGTCTCGACGGGAATCCTGCCGATCCGGGTCTCCTCGGAATCTGGGGCGTTCGTGGACCTTGCCGAGGGCCAGGTCGGGACCGTGCATTCGACGGCCCGGCACGCCGATGGAAGCTTTGTCTTCGTGCCGTCGGCCAGGGTCGACTGGCTCGGGTGGGCAGTCATGGCGGCCGTCGTGCTCGCCCCGCTCGTCCTCATGCTCGTATGGGCGGGCCGCGACGCCGCACGTTCGACTGCGCAGGGCGGCCCCGGTGCGCCCGTGCAGGTCCCCGCCCTGACGAGTGCCGGCGTCGTCCTCGTCCTGGTGCCCGCCCTGGCCTGTCTTCCCGCCATCGAGCCACGCGCCGGCGCCGACTTCCGGGCGACCCTCGCCGACAGCGCAAACTCGGCCGGGTCGAGGACCTTCTTCACGTGCCGTGCCGCCGCGCAGGGAACCGCGAGCCCGCTCGTCGCCTACGCGATGGGAACCTCGGGCTCGACCGAGAGCGACCTCTCCGGCCACGCCTACACGGGCGCCTATTCGACGTGGGTGACGGGCCTCATCATGGTGTCGGCGAGCGTGACGCCGACGGCGTCCCATGGCTGCCAGCGGGACACGCCTTCTGCCTCGGTCCCGTTCGGCGGGCTGCTGCCGCTGTGCCTCGACACGCCTGATGCCTCGGTGCAGACCAACCCCAGCGTGTTCAGCATCGAGGCGTGGTTCTCGACGACGGCCACCTCGAACGGCAAGATCATCGGGTTCTCGAGTTCCCATGGGATCGGCGGAGCCCAGGCTGATCGGCACATCTACATCGACCCAGCGGGGCGCCTCGTGTTCGGCGTCAACCCCGGCACGGCGCAGATCGCCTCGAGCCCCGCGGGAACCTCGTATGCCGACGGTCGATGGCACCACGTCGTGGCGACGCTCTCGGCCGCGGGGATGATGCTCTATGCGGACGGCGCGCTCGTCGGCTCCAACGCGGGCACGACCTCGGCGCAGCCTACCACCGGCTACTGGGAGGTCGGCTGCGGCCCGACGGCGAACCTCCTCACGGCGGGCGGGCTCGCGTCCTTCCTGCTGCCGAGCTTCTTCACCGGGTCGCTCCAGTACGCCGCGGTCTACAGCACAGCGCTCAGCGCGGCGCAGGTCACAGAACACTATCTGGCCGGAGCGCCATAGCGCTTGGGGCACCGGCCGCGCGGCCGGTGCCCCTCGCGTTCCCCGGAGCTGTGGTTGACTGGGGGCAGTGACTTGGCTCGTCGCCGTACCCGGCCACACAGCGACTGTGCTGGCGGCGTGCGGGGCCAGTCGGAAGGAGTGCCGTGATTGAAGTTTCGATTGAGGAGCGCGACGGCTACGCAGAGGTCGTTGTCGAGGGCCGGCTCAACGTCGCGGGCGCGAGCCAGCTGAGGGCGAAGGTCGCCGATGCGATAGCGGACGGCCACAGGCTCCTCGTCATGAATCTGCGCAAGACCGAGTTCATGGACTCGTCCGGGCTTGGCGCGCTCGTCGGATGCCTCAAGGCGGCCCGGGAGGCCGGAGGCGATCTGCGCCTCGCCCAGGTCGGCGAACGCGTGGGGGCCGTCCTCAAGCTCACGAGCCTCGACCGCGTGTTCGTTCCGCACGAGAACGCCGAAGACGCGGCGAAGGGCGAGTGAGTCAGCGCGCGAATTCTTCGGCGCGGGCAATGTAGTCGCCCAAGCGTGCGAGATCAGGCTGGGACGAGGCCTGGCCCACGGCGTCGGCGCCGACGGCATTCGCGACGGCGAGCGCGAGGGCGTCTGGCAGGCCCGTGCGGAGCGCGAGGACGAGGGCAGCGCAGAACGCGTCGCCCGCGCCGACGGTGTTGACGACGGCGACGGCCCGCCCGGGGGCGCGTGCGGCGAGCTTCCCTCCGCGCAGCAGCGCCGAGCCGTCCTTCCCATAGGTGATCGCGACGAGGCGGGCGTCCGCGAGCTCGGGCATCTGCTCGTACTCGAACTCGTTGACGATCACGAGGTCACAGCGTTCGATGAGCTCGCGCGGCAGCCGCTGCGCGGGGGCGGCATTGAGGGCGAAGAACCCGGTGTGCCGCTGCGCCGCTTCGAGGACGACGCCGAGGCCCACCTCGAGCTGGCACAGGAGCGTCTCGTCGGCGTGGAGGGCGACGCCGTCGACCGATGCCTCGGAGTTGGCCCCCGGGCACACCACGATCTGGTTCTCGCCCTCCGCATCGACGACAATGAGCGCCGTCCCGGTGGGAGTGCTGCGGACCGCAACGTCGTGCGTGTCCACCCCGGCAGTTCCGAGTGCCGCGAGCATCTCGCGGCCCGCGTCGTCGTCGCCCACCGCCCCGATCATGCGCGCGGCACTCCCGAGCCGGGCGGCCGCCGCGGCCTGGTTGGCGCCCTTGCCCCCGGGCTGCCTGCTCAGGACTCCGCCTCCGATGGTCTCGCCGGGGGAGGGAAGCCGCTGCGCCGTCGCGATGAGATCGAGATTGATGCTGCCGAGCACGGCGAGCGGCCTGGTTGTGGTCATCGTGGTCCTGACATCGTAGTGCACCCGGCGTTTGGCGCCAGTCTACGCAGGACGCCTCGAGGCCCGCGCACCCTCGGCCGCGGCGATCAGTGCCAGAGACCGAGCGCGAACTCAGCGATGATCGAGGAGAGGAGGAACGTCGCGGTGACGGCCACGAGCCCCACGGGGATGATCCGCCAGCCGATGCGGCGCAGGAGGTGCAGGTCCTTGCCGAGCGAGAGGCCCGCGACCGTGAGCACGATCGTCGCAATCGAGAGGAAGTCGACGCCGCCCACGACCGCGGCCATCGTCTTCGCGAGGGGCGACCACGGGCTCGAGAGCAGCGCCCCGATCGTCATGATCCAGATGACGGCGGGGACCTTGTTCCGCGTGAGCCGGGCGAGGCCGAAGCTGACGAGCATCATCGCGAGCATGATCGCGTAGCCGCCCACGGGGGTCCAGCTGAGGCCCTTCGCGATGAACGCCGTCGCGAGCCCGACAACCGTGAGGATCGGGAGCGAGACCCACAGAGGCACGTTCGCCACCCGGTGAGCCTCCGCCGCCTCCCCGCGGAAGGCGGCGTTGTCGGCGTCGTGCGCCGTCTCTGCGGGAGACCCGCTCGAGACCGCGCCGACGGCGATCGGGGACAGGACCGGCTTCGGGGTGCGCGTCAGGAGGCGGTAGACGCGGTCGGCGAGCGGAAGCGCGATGTACATGCCCACGTAGGTGCCGATGAGGCCCGTGATGAGGTTCGAGACGGCGGCCATGCCCGTGATCGCGGACGCGCTCGCGGGGTAGGCGCCGATGATGCTCGCGACGGACGCGGCCATCATCGACCCCGATCCGACGCCTGCGCCCATGGCGAGGGCCAGCGGGTCGAAGATCTTCCAGTTCGCGATGAGCGAGGTCAGGAGGCTGATGTAGACGGCGCCGAAGATGGTCCCGAACACGTACATCGCGAGGACGCCGCGGTACTCGTCCGAGTTCGCGCCGAAGCGGGTCGAGACCATCGCGAACGCCGGCTCGCGGTCGAGCGAGAACGTCGCGCCGACCGTCGCGCGGCCCATCCGGAGCAGCACGGCGACGGGGAGCGCGAGCACGATCGTGCCGAGCATGTGCCCGGCCTCCTGGAGGAGCAGGGCGGGCCCTGCCTTGAACAGCTGCGGGATGCTCGGCCCGATGTCGACTGAGAGCCGCGCGACGAGGAGCAGGACGGCGACGCCCGAAAGGGCGGCCGCGGCGCGCTGGACGGCGACCGGGACGGGCCTGATCTTCTGGACCGAGGCCACAAGCGCGATCAGGAGGCCCCACACCATCGGGAAGATGACGAGGGTGCCGATTCCGACGTTGATCTTGAACTGGCCGATGAGCTGGGCGACGATCGCGATTGCGAGGGCGAGGACGGCCAGCGGGGCGGTGGTGCGGCGACCGACCGCGGTGGGGGATGGGGTGGCGGTCATGAGGGTGCTTTCTGAGGGTGGCCGGGGATGGGTTCGGGGTGGGTGGGTGGGGTCGGTGGGCTGGGTGGGGTCGGTGAGAGAAGGGCGGGGCGGTCGGCTCAGACGCCGGCAGCCGCGTAGGCGGCGGCCGTGAGCCTGGCCTTCTCGACGGGATCCGACGCCGCGGCTGCCACGGTGGCGGCAAGCGAGAAGGCGGCGTCGAACATGACCTCGTACGCTTCGAGGGTTCCCGCGGCGGCGGTGAAGCCCGCGGAGTGTATGGGGGCGTCGGCCCCGGGGACGCCGAACATGGGGTGGATGCTCGGGATCACCTGGCTGATGTTGCCCATGTCGGTCGAGCCGCCGCCGCGGTACGAGGGAGGCGGGGCCGAGACGTCGCGCCCGCGGGAGCCCATCGCGGCGTTCCAGTGGGCCGCGAGCACCTCGTCCTGGACGAGCGGCTCGTAGAGGGGCTCGGTCGGCTCGATCGCGAGGGTCGCGCCGGTCGCGTGGGCGGCGCCTTCGAAGCAGCGCCGCACGCGGCCAAGCAGCGTCTCGTACTCGCCGAGCGTGAACGCGCGGCACTCGAATTCGACGACGGCGCGGTCCGGGATGATGTTCGTCGCGACGCCCGCCTCCGAGACGAAGAGGGCGATGCGCTGGCTGTCGGGGGTCTGCTGGCGCAGGAGCCCGACGGCGACCTGGCTCAGGACCGCAGCGTCAGCGGCGTTGACGCCGAGGTGCGGCATCGCCGCGGCATGCGCTGCCTGCCCCGAGAAGGTGGCGCGGAAGCGGCCCACGGCCTGCGAGCTCGTGCCGATGGGGTTCGAGGTGTAGCCCTCGGTGCCCGGGTGTGCCATGAGGGCCAGCCCCACGCCGTCGAACGCTCCAGCATCGAGCAGGAGCGCCTTGCCGCCGCCGTGCTCCTCGGCCGGGGTCCCGATGGCCTTGAGGGTGATGCCGAGCTCGTCGGCGAGCGGGGCGAGCGCGAGCGCCGCGCCGACCGTCGCGCCCGCGATGAGGTTGTGGCCGCACGCGTGGCCGACCTCGGGCAGGGAGTCGTACTCGATGCACACGGCCACGGTGAGCTCGCCGCTTCCGAGGGTTCCCGCGAACGCGGTCGGGAGCCCGCCGGTGCCGCGTTCCATGGAGAAGCCTGCTTCCTCGAGCAGGGCGGTGATGGCCGTGGCGGCGGCGTGCTCCTCGAAGGAGAGCTCGGGGTTCGCGTGGATGGTCCGGGCGAGGCCCGTCACGCGGGGGCGCCAGGCGCCAAGGTGCTCGTCGATCTTTCGGGCGAGCTCGGTGCTTCCGGCGGGGGTGGACGTGGTCACGGGGTTCCCTTCGGTGGGCTGGGATGGAGCTGGCGTGGCCAGCGGAGGGCAGGTCAGTCTTCGTAGAGGTCGTGTTCACGCCACAGCGCCGAAGTGCGCTCGATCCCTGCGCGCACCTTGTCGGGTTCGCGAGCCTCCATGCCCGCGAGGAGCCCGTACGCGACGGAGGTCGCCGCCGTCGTCGACTGGAAGGCGAAGACGCCCTCCGAGGGGACCACGAGCACATGGTCGGCAGCCCGCGCGAGGCGGCCCGTGCGGAGATCGGTGATCGCGACGACGGTCGCGCCGGCAGCGCTCGCCTGCTCCGCCGCGACGGCAATCTGCCGCAGCGTACGCCAGAGGTGGACGACGACGAGCACGTCGCCAGGGCCGAGCGAGCTCGCCGCGGTGGCGAGGTGGACGCCGCCGCGGCCTTCGAAGGTCGCGGGGTACCCCATGGTCGCCGCGAGGTGCCCGAAGACGATCGCGGGCGCCGAATAGGATCCGTGGCCGATGACGAGGATGCGGCGTGCGGCGCACAGCGCCTCGATGGCCGCTCCCGCCGCGTCGGCGTCGACGCTCTCGACTGCCTGGCGCAGGTTCTCGGCGTCGTGCACGAGCGCGTCGTGGACAGGGCTGCGGACCTCGACGCGGTGGCTGAACGGCGCGGACGAGGAGATGTGCACGAGATAGCGGGCCCGGAGCTCGCGCTGCAGATCCGGCCACCCGCGGTAGCCGAGGGCCTGAGCCGTGCGCACGACGCTCGAGGCGTTGACCCCGGCGCGGGCTGCGATCTCGGAGATGTCGGCGTAGGAGGCGAGCTTGGGGTTGAGCACGAGGGCGTCGACAACCCGCGATTGCGCCTTCGTGAGGTGGACCGCCGGGAGCGCATTGCCGAGCCACGAGGCTTCGGGATCGCCTGCCTGCTCGAGGGCTTGGCTCATGGTGTCTCCGTTCGCGAGGCGCGTCGATACTTCTGCAAGTATAGCTGCAAATGTGACCTGCTGCACTAGAAATTGCAGAATTGCTCCGGAGGCTCACCGACACAACGAAGGCCCGCCTCCGAGGGAGCTTCGGGGCGGGCCAGCGTGGGGGAGGTCAGGCGCGAACCGCGAGCGCGGCGTCGTCCTCCCCGCGTGGCGCGACTCCGGTCGCCTCGACGACGACGTCGCCGTCGACCACGGTGAGCAGGACGGGCGACGCCGCGAAGTCGTCCGGCGCCGTCGTCAGCGGGTTGTCCCGGAACACCGTGAGGTCCGCGCGGGCGCCTGCCTCGATGACGCCGCCGGCCTCGCCGACCGACCGCCAGTACTCACTCGTGTAGCGCTCGAGCGCGGCGCGCGCCGAGAGCGCCTGGCGCGGCTGGATGGGCGCGACGTCGGGGCGTCCCGCCGGGCGGCGCGTCTGGGCGGAGGCGATGGTGGCGCGCGGATCGTAGGGCGCGATCGGCCAGTCCGATCCGAGGGCGACGACGGCGCCCGCCCTTCGCAGGTCGCCCGTCCGCCACGCGAGGTTCGCCCGCTCCGCGCCGAGCCGCCGCGACCAGTTGTCGCTGTGGTCGGCCCGGCTGTAGAGCGCACAGTGGGTCGGCTGGAGGCTCGTCGTCGCGCCCGAGGCGACGACCTCGGCGAGGACCTCGTCCGGAATCGTCTCGATGTGCTCGATCCGGTGCACGGTCCCGTTGGGCTCGAGTTCGGAGATGGCGCGCGCAACGAACGCGACGGCCCTGTCCCCGATGGCGTGGGTCGCCGTGGGGATGCCGAGCTCATGGAAGTAGCGCAGGGCTGCAACAAGCTCGAGCGGATCGTTCCAGAGGGGATCGAGGGATTCGCCGTGGGCATCCGGCGCGAAGAGCCAGGCCGTGCCGTTGTCGATCGTGCCGTCCATCATGAGCTTGACGCCGCGGACCTCCCAGCGCCGGCCACGGCGGCCCTGGAGGGCGGCGACGCCGTCGAGGTCCGCGCGCGTGGCGCCGGGCATGATCCACGGCGAGACGCGCAGCCGGATCGCGAGCTCGCCGCGCGCTTCGAGGGCCTCGAGGACGTCGAGAGACTCGGGGACGCCCAGGTCCAGCATCTGCCCCGCGACGAGGCCCGCCTCAGCCATGCCCCGCAGCAGGACGTCGAGGTCATCGACGCGGTCGTCGAAGCCTTGCACCGGAAGGATTCGACGGACGAGTTCCTGAGCCGCCATCTCGTAGAGCATTCCCGTGGGCCGGCCCGCCGCGTCCACGCCGACGAAGCCCGAGCCGAGGACCTCCTCGGCGCCCGTGATCCCGGCCGCGTCGAGGCCCGCAGCGGAGACGAGCGCCGCGTGGCCGTCGAAGAGCGTCACGAAGACCCGCTCGCCGTCGAGGATCCCGTCGAAGAGCTCGTGGCTCGGCTCCGCGCCCTCGAACGCCGCGGGGTCGAGGCCCCAACCGAAGACCCAGCCCTCGCCCGGCGCGGCGGCATGGGCCGCGAGCGCTTCGCGGACCGCGGCGCGGTGCGTGAGCCCGCTGAGATCGACGCCGCGCGCGATGTCGCCGCCGAGGATCGGATGGATGTGCGCGTCCACGAGCCCGGGGGACACGGTGGCGTCGCCGACGTCGATCACGCGGCGGGCGCGTGCGGTCCATCCGTCGACGGCGTCGGGTCCGCCCACCGCGACGATCCGCCCGTCATCGACAGCGACGACGCCCGGCGCCGCCTCGAGCGACGCGCCCGCGAGGATGGTGGTGGAGACGATCGCGAGGTCGATCGCGTCAGTCACGGAGGCGCTCCTCGGGCGAATCGGGCGAGGCGGCGCTCGCAAGACCGGCCGCGAGCGTTTCGGCGAGGAACGCGAAGCGGTCCACGCTCCGCGCCGCGAGGGCCTCCTGGGCTGCGACGAGATGGGGGAAGGACGCCGCCTTCCCCGGGGGCACCTGCCAGGCGGCTTCGATCGTGAGGCTGTCCAGGGCCGCACCGATCGCGGCGCTGTCGATGGCCTCGATGGCCGGGAGGATGAGGTGCCCCGAGACTCCTGCCGCGCCGAAGGCTGCGGCGAGCCGGTCGTAGATCGCGAGGGCGGCCGGGTTGCTCACGGGCTGGGTGAGGATGAGCGGAAGGAGCGCGGGAACGGACTGGTACGTGCCCCGCAGCGCATGGAACGTTCCCCGCACGAGCTCCGCGAAATCGGCGGCGGGTTCGGGGAGCGGAGCGCGTTCGGCAAGGGCGCCGCGGGCGAGCTCGACGATCTCCGCGCGGCCCGAGACGTGCTTGTAGAACGCCGACTGCCGCACCCCGAGCCGTTCCGCGAGCCGCGGGAGAGAGAGCGTGCCTTCCTCCTCGAGCATCGCGAGGGCCTCGTGGCCGATCCTTTCGAGCGAGAGGCGCGGCACGCGCGGCCGGCCGAGGCGGTGGACCTCGCCGTTCTCGGCGTCCGCTGCCCGTGCGGCGGGGCCCGTCACGTCGGGTTCCCGATGCGTGCGTAGGCGAGCGGACGACGGCGCCGCAGCCAGAGCGCCGCGGCGGTGCCTCCCACGAAGACGGCCGGGGCGACGACGATGAGGACCGTGTTGAGCGGATCGCCGATCGGGGCGCCTGTGAGGAGGTTGATGTTCGCGATCGTGAGGCCCGAAACGGCGACCATGACGAGGGCCGCGGCGATCGCGGACGGCACGACGTGCGCCGCGGGGCGGAGGTCGCGACGCCGGATGAAGAAGACGACGACGCCCACGCTCGTGAGCCCCTGCAGGGCCAGAACGCCGAGGACACCGGGCGTGTTCATCCAGATGAGGAACTGCGTGAACGGGTCGAGCCGGAGAGCGGCCGCAGCCCCGACGAACGCGAGCGAGAGGACCGTCTGGAGCGTCCCGGCGTTGGAGGGCGTGAAGAAGCGCGGGCTCACCTTCGCGGTCCACGAGGGGAAGATCCCCTCGCGGCCGAGCGAGAGCGTGTAGCGGTTGATCGTGTTGTGGAACGAGAGCTGCGCCGCGAAGATGCTCGTGACGATGAGGACGCTCATCGCCTGGACGCACCGCTGCCCGGCGAACTGGCCGGCCATGACGTAGGCCGTGTCGCCCGCGTCGAGGTGGCCCGCCGCGAAGTCCTGGATCGCGTCAGGGCCGAAGGCCTGGACGATGATCCAGACGGCGAACGCGTAGAACGCGCCGATGAACGCGATCGAGATGTACGTTGCGCGAGGCACCGTGCGGTCCGGGTTGCGTGCCTCCTCGCGGTAGAGTGCGCCCGATTCGAAGCCCATGAAGGCGGAGAAGCCGAGCCCGAGCACAGCCGCGAACGTCGGGGAGAAGATGGCCTGCGGGCCGAACGAGTCGAGGCCGACGCCGTGCGCTCCGCCCTGGGAAAGGACGGCGACGGCCACGATGACCACGATGACGGTCTCCAGCGTGAGGAGGACGGCGACGACGCGAGCCCCGACATCGATTCCCCGCCAGCCGAGGAACCACACGGCGCCGATGGCAGCCACCGCGTAGAGCCACCACGGAAGCTCGATGCCCGTGAATGACCTTACGCACAGGTTCGCCTGGATGCCGAGCAGCCCGTAGAGGCCGATCTGGAGTCCGTTGTAGCTCAGCCATGCGGTCAGCCCCGAGCCGAGGCCCACCACGCGGCCGAGCGTCTTGACGATGTAGCCGTAGAAGCCGCTGTACGAGAGCACGTGCCGCGTGAGTGCCATGAAGCCGAGCGCGAACAGCCCGAGCCCGAGGGCTGCGACGACGTAGATGGCGGGGGCGCCGACGCCGCCGACGGCGAGGGCGAGGGGCGCGATGCCCACGACGATCGTGAGCGGTGCGGCCGCGGAGACGAGCATGAAGACGATGTCCCGCGTGCCGATCGCGCCCTGTTTCAGGCCGGGCTGGTGCCCGCCGTACTCTGCCGCAGCGGTGGCGGGGAGGTCGGTGGCCGCACGGGCCTCGCCGAGAGCGGTGGCCGGCGGCACCATCGCCGCAGCCTCTTTAGTGAAAGCCATACACTTAGTGTGCGGTGGATCACCTGGGTGCGTCAACCGGGGCCCGCAGAGGCCCCCGACCACGCTCTCGCAGCCGTGCCGCTTCCCCGCAATTGGGCCGCGGCCCAGCGGTGTTATGTCTCAGGACATCGGTGACAGTTCTGCACCAGGACATCGGTGACAGTTCCGGGGCTCTTGGTGGTGACACTTCTTTGGGTCTGATCCCGGTCAGTCGAGCGTTTCGAGGATGGCCGCGCCCTCGGCAAGGAGTGGTTCTCGGTCGGCCTTCTGAGGGACGACGCGTTCGACGTCGCTCAGAAGGGTTTCGATATAGCGCCGGACGACTGCGTGATGGGTCTTGTCGCCGAACCATGCGACGTCGCCGCACACCCGCAGAAGGGCACGGACGACGCGCGGCTCGCTTGCGCCGTAGCGGCGCACCTGCCCGAGCGCGAGCTCCATCAGATAGTCGAAATCCCTCGCGGGCACGTGCAGCCGCACGACGCCTTGCGCGTCTCGCACGGCTTGGGGCCCGTGCTGCCGGACGGCGAGGGCGGCGAGAATCGAGGCGAGGTGATCGACCGCCTGATTCGCGGTGTACGGGTCGTTGACGGCGGGCGAGAGCGCCTTGGACGCGATATCGGCCAGCTGCCGGATGCCGAAGGCGACATCCTGCTCCAGAGTCCTTTCATACCCGACCCGCACGGTCTGGACGAGCGCCTTGCGCAGCTCGGCGGAAGCTTCGGGCGTGAGGGGACGTTCGCCGTCGTCGGCCGCTTTCCACACCCAGACGAGGGGAGTCCCGGCGACGACGTGCCGACCGACCATGGGCACGACCAGGGCGGTGAGGCCCTGGTGCGCGAGGGCCCCAACGAGCGCCTCGACATGAAAGGCCTGGACGTACCCCGACCCCGGCGCCGGCAGGGCCATCGCGTCGCGTGGGGGACGCGGCAGTCGCAGATGCGGATCGCCTTCGACGAATGAGTGCTCGAGCGCCCTGAGAGTGGCCTTCTCGACGCTCTTCATGACCTGGTCGATCTGGATCGAGTGAGCAAGGTGGTGGACGAAGAACACGAGCATGACCATGCTCACGAAGAGGAGGAGCAGCGCGCCGCTCACGGCGAGGCGGGGGTATTCCTCAATGCGCTGGCCGCTCGCAATGCCGACCGTGTACAGCCCCGCCGTGCTGTAGGCGAAGGTCGCCACGAAGACGCTCAACGTCAGCTGGTTGGGGATGTCGCGGAGGAAGTTCCTCAAGAGCCGTGGGCTGAACTGCGTCGACGCGAGCTGGAGGGCCACGACAGTGAGGCCGAGGACAAGGGCGATGACCGTGACCATCGTGCTCGCGATGCTGATGAGAAGGTTCCGGGCGTCGTCCGAGGTCCCTTGAAAGAGGAGCACCGCAAAGGGCGACGCCGGGTCAAGCCGGATCGTGGACAGTCCGGCCCCCGCGATGAGTGCGACGACGACGGCGGCCGTAGGCATGGCCCAGAGAGCGCTCGCCAGATACTCACGGATAGCCTCACGCCTCACACGTGACACTGTCTGCTGTCGAGCCGCGCCGGTCAAGGGTCGCCAGCACGTGGCACGGTGAACAGTGCTTGGGGGTCAGTGGCCTCTTCGGGATCAACCAACAGCAGCACCTCGTCTCCGGCCGCGAGAATGGTTGAGGACCGCACGTGAACGGGCTGGCCCCGGCGCAGGACGAAGCTGATCCAGACGCCCTCCCCGAGGCCGAGATCCTGGATCGCCTGCCCGTCGGCCGTAGCGCCGGGCGCGATCCGATAGCGGCGGAGCCCCTGCGGCGGTTCCCTGAAACGCAAGCCCAGGCCCCACGGCGTGGGCTCCACCGTATGCATGGACACTTTGCAGCGCGCGGCAACCCATGGCACCAGCCCTCCCTGGACCAGCACAGAGAACGCCACCACGACGAAGATGATGTCGTAGATCCGCGTGGTTCCCGGCAGTCCGGACTCGAAGACGAAGGTCCCGAGCAGGATCGGCACGGCACCCTTGAGCCCTGACCACAGCACGAAGATCCGCTCTCCCCGCGTGAGCTTCACCGGAAGAAGCACGAGCCCGGCGAACACGGGCCGGATCAAGACCGCGAGCAGGACCGCGAGCCCGAGGCCGATGAGCCACGCGTTGCCCTCGGGCAGCGTGCGCAGATCGACGGTGAGCCCCAGGATCACGAACACCACGATTTCGCCGATGCTCGAAAGCGAGGCGTGGAAACGCTTGATGTCCGCCTTGTAGGGGGCGCCTTCGTCGCCGACGATGATCCCCGCTACGAACACCGCCAGGAAGCCTGAGCCGTTCGCGACGGTCGCGATGCCGTAGAGGGCCAAGGCAGACGCCAGGGTCCGCAGCGCGTAGAGTCCTTCGTTGGGCAACTGCACGCGCCGCATGAAGATCACCAGGAGCTTGCCGCCCACGATCCCCACGATTCCGCCGATGGTCATCTGCATGAGGAAGTCCCGCGCGACCCCCGCGAGGTCGATGCCGCTGGCGTCGCTGCTGGCGAGCAGGCTGACCATGAGGGCGATGCCCACCGGATCGTTGGCCCCAGACTCTCCTTCCAGGATGACGCCGGTGCGGCCGGTGACCTCACGGCGGCCCAGCACCGAGAACACCACGGCCGGGTCTGTGGGCGAGAGGGCCGTGCCGAGCACCAAGGCCGTGGTCCAGTCGAGGCCGAAGAGGAGATGGGCCGCCAGCGCGAGTCCTCCAGCCGTGACGAACGTCCCGACCACACCGATCCACAGGACAGGCCACGCCGCGGACCGGAACCGTTCCCAGCCAATGTGCATGCCGCCGTCGAACAGCACGACGACCAAGGCCACGGTGACCACGCGCTGCACCGCAGTCGGAGAGAGCTGCCCCAGCTCGGGGAACACAGCGGACGCCCCGGCGGCGCACAGCAGGAAGATCACGGGCGCGGGGATACGGAGCCACGTGCTGACGCGGTTCGACATCACCGCCGCCAGGGCCGCCAGGGCGACGACCAGCACGACCAGCCCGAATTGCGCCACGTCGTTCACATCCCGCCCTCCTCCACCGCCGTCCCGGTTCCCCATGCGATCTGAGTCTCAGGTTCACCGTACCCGCCGCGACGAGCTTCGCTCGCGGTGAATGGAGGATTGAAGCGTGAAATGTTAGTCGCTAACATTGATCTATGACCAGCACCGGGTCACGCAGGGCGCGTACTCGCGAGCGGCTCCAGAGCGTCGCCCTCGGCCTGTTCGAGGCCCAAGGCTATGACTCCACGACGGTTGCGCAGATAGCCGCAGCGGCCGAAGTCACCGAGATGACGTTCTTCCGGCACTTTGCCGCCAAGGAGCGCGTCGTCGTCGACGATCCCTACGACCCCCTTCTCGGCAAGGCCGTCGCCGCCCAGCCGCGGGAGGTGCCGCCCCTGCGCCGCGCTCTCGCCGGCTTTCGGGCCGCAGTCGCCGCGCTGCCGGACGACGACGAGCTCCTGCGTCGCAAGGTCCGCATCGCTTCGCGCACGCCATCGCTCCGCTCCGCCGTCCTTGGCTCGACGCAGGCAACGGAGGACGTCGTCGTCGGCGCGCTGCGGGAGGGCGGCGCCTCGGAACCAGCAGCGCGGGTGGCCGCCGCAGCACTCCTCGCCGGGCTCGGTGCCGCGCTCCTCGCGTGGGCCGAGACCGAGAAGGTGACCCTGCGCGAGGCGCTCGTTGCGGCCATGGACGTCTTGGAGGCGAGCAATGCCTGAGCGTCTCGCGATGAGCGGTGTCGTGCGGACCTTCGCCTCGGGCGACGGCGTCCGCGGCGTGGACCTCGACGTACTTCCGGGCCAAATCCACGCGCTCGTCGGGCTCAACGGCGCAGGCAAGACCACGCTCTTGCGGCTCGCGCTCGGCATGCTCCGCCCTCAGGCGGGCGGCATCCGGATCGGAGGAATCCCGCTTGAGCAAGCAGGGCCTGCGGAATGGGCGGCCGTGGGTCACCTCGTGGACGCCCCGCTCGCCTATGGAGAGCTCGACGCGCGGGCCAACCTTGCACTCGCTGCACGCCTGCACGCGGTGCCGAAGCCCGACGTCGCCCATCAGATCGCGGCTGTGTTCGCGGAGCTGGGCCTCGGGGCCTACGCCGGGCGCAAGGTCCGCGCTCTGTCCCTCGGGAATCGTCAGCGGCTCGGACTCGCGGCGGCCCTCGTCCACGGGCCGCAGCTCATCGTCCTCGACGAACCCACCAACTCGCTTGACCCTCGCGGGGTCATCCTTCTCCGGGAATCACTCCTGCGCCGGGCCGAGGATGGGGCCGGCGTGCTCGTCTCGAGCCATCATCTGGACGAAGTCGCCCGCATCGCGGACCGGATCTCCGTGCTCAACGCGGGGAAGATCATCGGCGGGCTGGACCCGCACGGAATCAATCTTGAGCGGGCCTTCTTCGATCTTGTGTACGCGGACGACGAGCGGCGGAACGCGTCGGGCGACCTCGAACGCCGGTTGCCATGATGCCCTTCCCCTTCCTCGGGACGGCGGTCGCGGTCGAGACGCGCAAGGCCCTGGCAAGCAGCACCATGCGCGCCACGACAGTCAGCCTGGTCGCCGGGATTGCTCTGCTCTCGGGGGCATTCGTGTTCTTGCGGTCTGGCGGGTCCGGGGAAGTTGCCGCGAAGCTTGCGCTCCTGGTGCGCGGCCAGGGATGGACAGGACTCATCGACGCCGCCGAGCAGGTCACCGCGGCCGGAGCGCTGCTCGCGTTCGGTATGGGGCTGAGCTGGATCGTGGGGCGGGAGTTCGCGCACGGGACGATATCCGGTCTGTTCGCGCTGCCTGTGCCGCGCAGGTCCATTGCCCTGGCCAAACTCTTCGTCTACGCGGGATGGTGCGCGCTCACAACGCTGCTCTTGGTGGGAATACTCGTCGTCCTCGGGATCGCTGCCGGGTTCGGAGCGCCCGACGGCGAAGCCCTCTCCGCGCTCGGACGCGAGGGCGCGCTGGGGGTTCTGACCGGCATGCTCGCGGTGCCGTGCGCGTGGGCGGCGACGCTCTCGCGCGGGATTCTTGCAGGGCTCGGCACTGCCGCAGGAATCGTCGTGGCGGCACAGGTTGCCGTGATCGCCGGGGCGGGTCCATGGTTCCCCATCGCCGCGCCCGCGCTCTGGGCCTTTCAGATGGGCGACGTGCCTGACGGGGCGCTCGCCCTCGTAGCGGTCGTGCCCGTGATGTTCGGGTCACTGACGGTGTGGGCGTGGTCGCGGCTCCAGCTCGATCACTAAAGCACACCTAGGCGCCCGAGCGCAGCGGTAGTGCCGCCGCGATCTGCGCCGCGAGTTCCGGGTCCGTGGATTCGTAGTCAGGATCCCCTTGCCCTGGCGCCGTCATGAGGGCGCCAGGGTTGATCGATTGCTTCGCCGAGACGTGGATCGCGTCGACGCCCGCCTCGAGGAGAGCCGCAAGGTCCCCGAGACGCACGCCCCCGCCGGCCATGACCTCGACCCGGGCAGCTTGGCCGTGGGCCGCCGCGACGAGTCGGCGCAGGACGGGGAGCCCGCGACGCCAGTCGGTCGCTCCTCCGCTCGTGAGGATGCGGTTGACGCCAGCCCGGCTCAGTGTCCCGAGCAGTGACTCGGGATCGTTGCCGCCCGCAATGGCGGTATCGATCGCGCGGTGAAACGTGACCTCGGCGCGGGGAAGGATTCCTCGGGCCGCCGCGACAAATCGTCCGAGCGCCTTCGTGTCGATGGACGCTTCGTCGGTGAGGGCTCCGACGACGACGCCCGCCGCCCCCGCGCGCAAGGCCGCCCGGATGTCGGCCTCGATCACGGCGATCTCGTCGCTCGTGTACACGAAGGTTCCCGGCCGCGGCCGCACGAGGACGTGCACGGGAAGCCCCGTCTCGACGGCAGCGCGGATCGTGCCGACGCTGGGCGTGATGCCGCCCGTCGCGCCCAGCGCGGCGCACAGCTCGACGCGTGTCGCGCCGACGGCCTGGGCGGTGCGGACGCCGTCGAGATCCTGGACGGCGAGTTCGAGGTCGATCGTCATGACGCGCGGTGGCTCCTGTCGCGTGGGCGCGGGTTGGCTGGTTCGGTTATTTGGCGGGTTCGGTTTCGACGGTGACTTCGTCGTCTTCGCGGCCGGGGGTGCGGAGGT
>NZ_JAYGGQ010000006.1:0-224951 GCF_034931225.1 Sinomonas terricola | reverse complement strand
CCGGCCCCGCCGCGGCCGTCGTGCGAGCGGTAGGTGCCCGCCGAGTGCCAGGCCAGGCGGATCATGAACGGCCCGTAATGGCCGAAGTCGGCCGGCCACCACTCCTTCGAGTCCGTCATGGCCTCGGCCAGGTCAGCCTTGACCGCATCCAGGTCCAGCGCGCCGAACGCCGCCGCGTAGTCGAACCCGGCCCCCAGCGGATTCGCCACCGCCGGGTTCTTCGCCAGGATCTTCAGGTTCAGCCTGTTCGGCCACCACTCGCTGTTGGCCACGCCCTGGGTCGGGTGCACACGGGCAGCGCCGTGCGCCACCGGGCACTTCGAAACAGCGGCCTCGGACTCGGTCGACATAGTGCTCTCAGACACGGGATTCCTTCCGGGATTGATAATGGTTTTCAGGACCGTCGCGCGAGTTCGCTGAAGATGCCTGACGACAGGCCTCCACCCCCGACGGAGATGGAGGCCAGCCCAACGGCTGATGTCAACGGGGTGGCTGCGACGATGGCGAGGGCAATTCCAGTGGCGAGGATGAGCAGCATCAAGCCCATGTACAGGCGGAATCTCATTCTTCTGCCTGGGATTCACTCGCGCTGTCGCGCGATCAGGCGATTCCCGTCGTCCCGAGCAGGCTGCCCAGCGCGAAGGTTGTGGCGAGAGCGAGTGCGCCGCCCACGACCACTCGGATTGACGCCAGAGTTCGCGAGCCACCACCGATCCATGCGCCAACAGCGCCTGTGAGTGCGAGCGCCACAAGGACGGCTGCGAAGGTCAGGGGGACGCGGATACCCTGCGGGAGAAGGAGGATTGCCAGCATGGGGAGGACGGCACCACAGAGGAAGGAGATCGCCGACGCCAGGGCCGCGTGCCACGGGCTGACGATTTCGTCCGGGTCGATGCCCAGTTCAATATCGAGATGGGCGCCGAGCGCGTCGTGGGCCGTCAGCTCCTGCGCCACCTTCGTGGCAAGGCCCTCGGACAAGCCCTTGCCGCGGTAGAGGCCGACGAGCTCGGCGAGCTCTTCCTCGGGCTTCTCCTTGAGCTCTTGGCGCTCCTTGGCGATGAGGTGCTTCTGGCTGTCGCTCTGGCTGCTGACAGAGACGTATTCGCCGAGGGCCATCGAAATCGCGCCGCCTACGAGGGCTGCCATGCCCGCTGCGAGGATAGGGCCGGTGTTCGTGGTGACGCCCGCGACGCCGACCACAACGGCAGCGACGGACACGATGCCGTCGTTGGCACCGAGGATGCCCGCGCGTAGCCAGTTGAGCTTCGCAGCGAGTGCCGTTCCCTGCGGTTCGGGATGGAGATTGGTGCCCAATTCTGTTGTCATATCGCCGGTTGCGCTGATCATTGTCATTTCCTTCTCTGTTTCTTATTCCGGACGTCGGCGTCCGGGTCCTGTGGTGCTATCTGGTCGCCGCGGCTGCAGACGACATTCAGAGAACCTTCTCGAGGAAGGCCTGAGTCCGGCCCTCTTGGGGATTGCCGAGGACTTCCCTGGCGTCGCCGCGCTCGACGACGCAACCGTCATCCATGAACAGCAGGGAATCGGAGACTTCGCGGGCAAAGTTCATCTCGTGCGTGACGACGACCATCGTCATGCCTTTCCTCGCGAGGTCCTGCATGACGGCCAGGACTTCGCCGACCTTCTCGGGATCCAAGGCGCTGGTGGGTTCGTCGAAGAGCATGATCTGCGGGTCCATGGCCAACGATCTGGCGATGGCCACGCGCTGCTGCTGCCCGCCTGAGAGCTGGGCGGGATAGCAGTCGCCGAATCCGCGCAGTCCGACGCTGGCCAACAGTTCCTGCGCCTGCGTGGCGGCCTGCCGCTTGTCGGCTCCCTTGACCAGAACAGGGCCGGCCATGATGTTCTCCTGGGCGGTCATGTTGGGGAAGAGGTTGAACTGCTGGAACACCATGCCGATCCTGGTGCGCTGCTCGGCGAGCCGCTTCCGGCTCACCGCATGGTAGGCGGCGGGCGTTTCGTCATAGCCGAAGTGCTCGCCGTTGACCTTCAGCACGCCCGAGTCGACCGTTTCGAGGCCGTTGAGGCATCGCAGGAGAGTGGATTTGCCGGACCCGCTCGGGCCGATGATGCAGCAGACTTCGCCGCTCGCGATGTCGACGTCGATATCCTTCAAGACGGGTTTGGAGCCGAAGGCTTTGCGGATGCTCCGGGCGTAGATCGTGCCGTCGGCTCTCATCGGGCAACACCTTCCGGATCCGTGAGCGCCACGTTGCGCGCCTTTCTCGGGAGTCTTGACGTGGAGCGTGAGTACTTCTTCTCAAGCAGCGACTGCGGATAGCTCAGGACAAGAGTCATCAGGAGGTACCACAGGCTGGCCACGATCAAGAGCGGGATCGTCTCGTAGGTGCGGGCGTAGATGAGCTGGGCGCTCTGGAGGAGCTCGGCGACTCCGAGCACACTGACGAGCGAGGATTCCTTGAACATGCCGATGAACTGGTTCCCGGTCGCCGGGATGATCGACGGCATGGCCTGAGGGATGACGATCTTGCGGAGCTTCATCCCTGTGCTCATCCCGAGCGAGTCGGCAGCCTCGATCTGGCCTTTGCCGACCGTTGCGAAGCCACCTCGAATGATCTCCGCCATGTAGGCGGCCTCATTGAGCGTCAGTCCGACGAGGGCGGCCGTGATCGGAGACATGATGGCGTTGACATCGACGGGCATGCCGAGGCCGGTGAAGGGTATTCCGATGGTCAGGTTCGGGTATAGAGCGGCGATGTTGAACCAGAAGATCAGCTGGACCAGGACGGGGGTGCCGCGGAAAAGGGTGAGGTAGACCCCGGCGGTGAACGCGACGGGCTTGACCTTCGACGACCGCATGATCGCCAGCAGCAGCCCGAGCAGCGTCCCGAGGAGCATGCTGGCGACCGTGAGGAAGATCGTGAGCAGGAGCCCGCCGAGGATCGACTGCTCGGTGACGTACTTTGCGACGACGCCCCACTGGAAGTTCGGGTTCGTCGACACCGAGAAGAGGGCGCCCGCCCCCAGCAGGACGCAGACGATCCACGCCGCGTAGTCGAAGGCGCTCCTGCGCCTTAGGCGAGGTTTGAGCGCGGGGTCCGCTCCGTTCATGCCGGGTCCGCTTCCGTGACTGACCGTCTGCAGCATGGAAGCCCCCTCCTTAGTTGAGCTTGGCATCCGTGATGGCACCCGCGTCAAGGCCCCAGTTCGTCAGCGACTGCTTGTACTGGGGGCTGTCCAGGACCGACTGGACGGCGGCCTGGAGCGCCGGGGTCAGGGCAGATCCCTTCTTCAGGCCGATGGCCGTGAGGTCGCTGGAGCCGACGTTGATCTGGGGGGTCAGGAGGGTGAAGGCATTGGGCTGCTGCTTGGCCGCCCACGCCAGACCTGTCGTGTCATAGAGGATGCCGTCGACGCGCTTTGAGGCCAGCTGGGTCAGGGCGTCCTGGACGTTGGGCAGCGTCACCGCGTTGATGGCCGGCTGTCCCTTGGACGTGCAGGTCTGCTCGGAGAGGGCAGGGAGCCGCTTCAGCTGGCCGCTCGAACCGGCCGTGACGGCGATGTTCTTCCCGCACAGGGTCTCATTGGTGAGCTTCATCGGGTTGCCTGCCGGCACCGCGATGGAATTCCCCGCCTTGAAGTAGTTGATCATGTCCAGGACCTTGAGCCGGTCCGCTGTGGGAGCCATCGTCGTCACCGTGAAGTCATCGCGATTGGCCTGAATGCCCGGGATGAT
Source organism: Sinomonas terricola (assembly GCF_034931225.1). Classification (NCBI taxonomy): domain Bacteria; kingdom Bacillati; phylum Actinomycetota; class Actinomycetes; order Micrococcales; family Micrococcaceae; genus Sinomonas; species Sinomonas terricola. The sequence goes on along the minus strand of NZ_JAYGGQ010000006.1, from coordinate 221,233 downwards.
GGTGTCGAAGACGACATTCTCGAACTTGAGCTTCAGGCCGAGCTTCGCGGCGATGAGCCGCGCAATGTCGGGGTTCATGCCGATCGGCGTCTTGTTGTCCGCCGCGAGGAACGTCGTCGGGGGGTAGTGAAGGTCCATGGCTACCGTCAGTTCGCCCTTGTCCTTGAAGGACTGCGGCAGGAGCTTCACCGCAGCCGGGTCTGGCTGGACGTTAGCAGCGATGTCAGAGTCGTTGGACGGCGCTGAACTTCCGGGTGCTGAAGCGACGGACGCGTTGCCACAGGCGCTCAGCGTCACGAGGACGGCCAGCGCCGCTGCTGCCGTATAAGCCTTGCTTCTGGTCTTCATAGGGCTTCCCTTCGAATGGTGTGAGCAGACGCGGACGGTGTGCTTTCCGGCCGTCCGGCTGGTCCGGAGCCAATGAGGGGACCGACAGGTGGCGGGACCCGGCTCCCGGCTCGAAACGGATCTTCTGCAATAGAACCGTCTTAGTTGTAGATTGTCAACAGTCTGCCAAACTACGACCACTCGAACGCCCGCGCCGGATCAAGGCGCCGTAAGACTGTTGACAATCTACAATAGGGATCTTAGAGTGATCACGAGGCTCTTGAGACCCACGGGCAGGCACAGTTTGCGGTCTAAGCCCGCGCTTCATGTCGATGAAAAGGATGAACACCATGGCAGAGACGAACTTCCGGCCGAAGTACATCTCCTTCGATTGCTACGGCACGCTGATCAACTTCGCGATTGACTCCACGACTCGCCGTCTGCTGGGAGGGCGCCTGAGCGAGGAGCAGTGGCCTGCCTTCAAGGCCATGTTCCGCGGCTACCGCTACGACCAGGTCTGCGGCGACTACTACCCCTATGAGCAGGTCCTGCAGGACTCGTTCGACCGGGTGAGCAAGCGATGGGGGCTGGACCCCGTCGAGGGTGCCGGCGCCGAGTTCGGCGAGGCCGTCCGGTCGTGGGTGGCCCACGACGACGTGCCGGCCCCCCTCAAGCTCATGGGCGAGAATTTCCAGCTCGTCATCCTCTCCAACGCGGACGACTCCTTCCTCGACATCAGCGTCCCCAGGCTCGGTGCGGAATTCCATGCCGTCTACAGCGCCGAGCAGGCTGGGGCCTACAAGCCGCGCTACCAAGCCTTCGAGTACATGCTCGATCAGCTGAACGCCACGCCCGATGACTTCCTGCACGTCTCGTCGCACACCCGCTACGACCCTCTGCCGATGCACGACATGGGTTTCCGCAACCTGGTGCTGCTGGATCGCGGCTACGACCCGGTGCCCCCGGGCTACGGCCTCGTGACAGTGAAGTCGCTTGACGAGCTCAACACGCTCCTCGGTCTCTGAGCCGCCGCATCGCCGAAAGAGAAGTCACGCCATGAAACTCACGCCCTACTGGCTCGACACTGCCGAACCGTCCGGTGACTACCGGCGCACGCCAATCCCTGAGAATGTCGATGTCGCCGTCATCGGTGCCGGCTTCACCGGTGTGTCTGCCGCGTTGGAGCTCGCGAAGCAGGGGGCCACCGTCGCCCTCCTCGAGCGCCACACCGTCGGCTGGGGAGCATCCGGCCGCAACGGAGGAATGGCCACGACGGGACTGGCCATCGGTTTCAGCACCGCAGTGAAGCGGTACGGGAACACGCGAGCCGTCGAGATGTTCAATGAGTACAACGACGCCATCGACACCGTCGAGAAGCTGGTGGGCGACTATGGCATCGACTGCAACTACAGCCGTTACGGCAAGCTCTCACTCGCATTCCACCCCTCCCACTACGAGGGGATGCTGAGGTCGCAGGAGTTGCTGGCCACGCTTGCCGATCATCACGTCCGAGTTATCCCGAAGTCGGAAATCCACAGCGAGATCGGCAGCGACTTCTACCACGGAGCCATGCTCGACCCCATGGGGGCGGGACTCCATGTGGGGAAGTTCGTCCACGGCCTGGCTGGTGCAGCCGCCAACGCCGGAGCCTTCGTCTGCGAGAACGCAGGAGTCACGGAGCTCAAGAGAATCTCGGGGACCGTGCACGATGTCCACACCACGCGCGGGATCACGCGGGCCAAGCAGGTCCTCGTCGCCACGAGCGGCTACACCGGGGGAATCACGCCCTGGCTTCAGCGGCGCGTCATCCCCGTGGGGAGCTTCATCATCGTGACGGAGCCATTGTCCGACGACGTCGTGAACAGGATCCTTCCCAACCGGCGGATGGCCTCGGACAGCAAGATGCTCACCTACTACTTCCGGATCACCCCCGACAACAGGCTCCTCTTCGGTGGCCGGGCGCGGTTCGCGCTCTCGAGCCCGGATTCGGACGTCAAGAGCGGCGAAATCCTGCACAAGGCGATGACCGAGCTCTTCCCCTACCTCGCCAACACCCGAGTTGACTACACGTGGGGCGGTCTCGTGGACCTCTCCATGGACCAGATCGTGCACGCAGGAATTCACGACGGTGTCTTCTACTCGCTCAACTACAGCGGGCACGGCGTCCAGATGGCAACCCACATGGGCAAGAAGATGGTCCAGTACATGGCGGGCGACGAGACGGCCAACGTCTGGAGGGGCATCAAGAATCCTCCGGTTCCCGGCCACTTCGGTCCGCCCTGGTTCCTGCCCCTCATTGGCGCGTATGCCAAAGTCCACGACCGGTTCAGCTAGGCAGGAGAACGCATCCGTGCTTCCAGAGACACTCGTCGCTGAAACGCGCCCGAAAGTGGTCGACAGGAGTGGCGTCGCCGCCGGCATCCCCGGAGGCGCGTTCATCGAAGGCCAGTGGCAGACGACGAACATGACTTTCGACGTCAGGGATCCCGAGGACGGCTTCCTGCTCTGGCAGGTCTGCGAATCCACTTCTGCCGAGGTCGGACGGGCCATTGCGCACCTCCACCGAGAGCTCGAGGGCCACGAGTGGCCGCTGCGTTCCCGCCGCGAGGCGTTCGAGCGGGCCGCCTTCCTGCTCGGCGAACAGTCCGAGCGCTTCGCGGGGATCATTGCCGCCGAGAGCAGCAAGACGGTCCGGGAAGCCGAGCAGGAGGTGCGTCGCTGCATCGAGACGCTCAGGCTTTCCGCTGCAGCCTCGGCAGAGGTGGAGGGGGAAACGCTCGGCTTCGAGGACAGCCTCGCGGGAATGGGCAAGACCGGCTGGTACAGGCGCCATCCTCTGGGGATCATTGCCGCGATCACGCCGTTCAACGACCCGCTGAACCTCGTAGCGCACAAGATCGGCCCAGCCCTCATAGGAGGCAACGCCGTCGTCCTCAAGCCCTCGAGCCGGACGCCGCTGTCCGCGCTCGCCCTAGTCCAGCTGCTCCTTCAGGCGGGCGTCCCCTCGGGGCGCATCGCCGCCGTCGTGACCGGCCCCGGGGTGTCCGAAGCCCTTGTCAGCGACCCCCGCGTGGACTTGATCTCCTTCACGGGCGGCCCGCGGACCGCAGACCGGATCGCGGCCGTCGCCGGGGCGAAGAAGTTCCTGTCCGAACTCGGCGGCAACAACGCCACCGTGGTCTTCGCCGACGCCAATCCCGAGGCGGCGGCCGAGGCCATTGTGGCCGGCGCCTTCGGGGTCGCCGGGCAGAACTGCCTCTCCGTCCAACGCGTCTACGTTCACGCCTCGCTGTTCGAGCCTCTCCTTGACCACGTCGTCCGCCGGACCGAGTCCCTGAGCATTGGACCGAAGCTCGATCGCAGCACCGACGTCGGCCCGCTCATCACCGAGGCCGAGGCACTCCGGGTCGCCGAATGGGTGGAGGAAGCCCGCGTTGGCGGCGCAGCTGTCCAGGTGGGTGGCCGGCGACGGGGTTCCTACTATGAGCCCACGGTCCTCACCGATGTGCCGGTGGACAGCAGGGTGATCCGCGAGGAAGTGTTCGGCCCCGTGGTGAGCATCATTCCCTTCTCCGAGGTGTCCGAAGCCATCGAAGCCGCCAACGACTCCGACTACGGCCTCCAAGCAGGAGTCTTCACTCAATCCATCGATCTGGCACTCACGGTGGCGGAGAGGCTCCGGGTGGGGACCGTCGTCGTCAACGAGACCAGCGACGTGCGAATCGACTCCATGCCGTTCGGCGGATTCAAGAAGTCCGGGGTGGGGCGCGAAGGGCTCAGATACGCCGTTCGAGAGATGACCGAGCCGAAGAACACCATCATCAACTTCGCCGGCGGGGCGCGCGCTCAGCTGCACCATGGACTCGGACACATCTCGTGAGCGCCCACAGGATTGCGGTCATCCCCGGTGACGGCATCGGGAGGGAAGTGGTGCCTGCCGCGATCGCGTGCCTCGAGCGGATCGCGGAGCTTCATTCGCTGACCTTGGAATTCACCCCTTTCGACTGGGGCTCGGACTACTACCTCCAGCACGGTCGCATGATGCCCGACGACGGCCTGCCGCAGCTTGCGCTGCATGACGCGATCTACCTGGGAGCCGTGGGCTCACCCGAGGTTCCGGATGCGGAGACCCTGTGGGGGCTGCTCATCCCCATTCGCCGGGAGTTCCAGCAGTACATCAACCTCCGCCCGGTCAAGACGCTCGACGGTGTTGCCGCCCCTCTCGCGAGCGAGCACCCGATCGACCTCGTCATCGTGCGCGAGAACAACGAAGGGGAGTACTCCGAGATCGGTGGACGGATGTACCGTGGCCTCCCGCAGGAGGGCGCTGTCCAGGAAGCCGTCTTCACCCGCTTGGGAGTGTCACGGGCCGCCCACTATGCGGCGTCCCTCGCGGCCTCCCGACGTGGGCGGCTGACGTCCGCGACGAAGAGCAACGGCATTGTGCACACGATGCCGTTCTGGGACGAGATCGTCGCCGAGACCGTGAGCCTCTACCCTGACGTCACGCTCACGGCCGAGCACGTGGACGCCCTCGCGGCCCACCTCGTCCTGAAGCCCTGGACGCTCGATGTCATCGTCGCCTCCAACCTGTTCGGCGACATCCTCTCCGATCTCGCCGCCGCGGTCACGGGCTCGATCGGACTAGCCCCGAGTGCCAACCTGAACCCTGAGGGCCGCTACCCCTCACTCTTTGAGCCCATCCACGGCTCCGCCCCCGATATCGCGGGAAACGGCGTTGCGAACCCCGTCGGCCAGATCTGGTCCGGGGCCATGATGCTCGAACACCTCGGCCACACCCAAGCGGCGCGGCATCTGCAGACTGCGTTCGAAGCGGTGCTCCGAGACGGAGTGCGGACCCGGGACATCGGAGGAACAGCCTCGACGGCGGAATTCACGGAGGCGGTCTTGTCGATGATCGACGCCCAGGCCGACGAGCAGGTGGCCGGGCTTTCCCGGCCGTCTCAACGATGAGGGGCGCCGCGTAGGATCTACAGCCGCGCAGGATCTACAAGATCATGGAGAAGGCCGAACGCTGGACGCGTTCGGCCTTCTCCTCATTCCAGGTGATCGATCTCGGGACTATTCCGTCCGCCACACGCTGACATCGTCGTCGGCGTGGACGGCAAACCTCCCGCGGCCCTCATCGCCCCACACCCAGAAGACGGTCCCGTCGTGGGCGACGACGTCGACTGTTCCGGTGAAACGGGTTTCCCAGCTCCGGTGGACTGCCACTCGATCGTCCCTCTCGAGGGATCCCCACTCGTGGTGGGGTACGCCGGACGCGAGGGGCGGTGCCATCAGGTCCTCGTCGAGCTCGAGACTTTGGTATTCGTTCATATGCACACGCGTGGCCGCGCTACTGTTCCTGTGAGTGAAACGCGCTCTCGCTTTCACGGCCCTGTTCCTTTCCCTTGATGGTGGCAGCTCCGGGCGCCCGCCGTCGGTGGGATCCCGTAGCAGTTTTCGTTGCCATGACGCTTTCCAGATCGAGAGCCGAAACGGGGTTCAGTTCCGCGGTGTAGTGCCATTGGACGGCCTCCCCGTAGAGGGGCGGCATGATCTCGCCCTTGAGGACGACGACGGCGGCAGATGGCCAGGCCGGGGAAGTCCAGGCTCCGCTGGTGGGGCAATGTTCGCCCGTCGCCGCGAACCGGTCCTCCTGACGGAGGATCAGAAACCACGGCCATCGCTGCGGAATAGTTGGTGATCCACTGGTCGGCATCGCCCTCTACCTCTTCCCTGAGGTGTGGTGCGGTACGAAGGGCCAGTTCTGGAATGCAGCCGGTGTACCGCACAAGCGGTCTCTTTCCACTAGTGTGGCATTCATCTCGTAGATTGTCAACAATCATTTTGTGGAAGTGGTGACAATCAGAACATGGGCTTCGAGGGTTCCGGGCACAGCAAAGGGCGGCGAGTCGCCAGTGAGCCTCCTTGGCTCCTCTGGCGTCTCGCCGCCCTTGGCGCGACCCTGGCTAGGCTTGCGGGGCCGGTACGGGGATCGCGGTGTACTTGTACTCGAGGAACTCGTCGATGCCCACCCGGCCGCCCTCGCGGCCGAGTCCCGACTGCTTGACGCCTCCGAACGGCGCGGCGGGATTCGAGACGATTCCGGTGTTGACCCCGACCATGCCGACTTCGAGTGAGGCCGAGAAACGTGCGGCCTTGTCGAGATCCTGGGTGAAGACGTATCCGACCAGGCCCCATTCCGTGTCGTTGGCCATCCGGATGACTTCGTCCTCGGTGTCGAAGACCGTGATGGGGGCGACGGGGCCGAAGATCTCGGTCCGGCTGATCTCGGCGTCGGCAGGCACGTCGACGAGGACGGTGGGCTTGTAGAAGTAGCCCGGTCCCTCCGGACGGAATCCTCCGGTGAGGACTTTGGCCCCACGGCTTACGGCATCGTTGACGAGCTGCTGCACCTTGTCGAGACCGTCCTGGTCGATGAGGGGCCCTACCTGGGTTCCGGGGCGAGCCCCATCGCCGACGACGAGGGCGTCCATGCGCTCGGCGAACCGGCGGCTGAACTCGTCGGCGATCTCCCGGTGGACGTAGATGCGGTTCGCGGCCGTGCAGGCCTCGCCCATGTTGCGCATCTTCGCGACGATGGCGCCCTCGACGGCGCGGTCGAGGTCCGCGTCCCGCAGGACGATGAAGGGAGCGTTGCCGCCGAGCTCCATGGAGGAGCGCAGCACGTTCTCGGCTGCCTGCCTGAGCAGGATCTTCCCCACCTCGGTGGAGCCGGTGAAGCTGACCTTCCTGGCAATCCCGCTATTCATCCAGACGCTGACCACTGAGGAGGCGCTCGAGGTCGGCACGACGTTCAGCACGCCGTCCGGCAGCCCGGCCTCCTTGAGGATCGCGGCGAGGGCCAACGAGGTCAGCGGGGTGAGCTCTGCCGGCTTGAAGACCATCGTGCAGCCTGCGGCGATGGCGGTGCCGATCTTGCGCGTGCCCATGGCAAGCGGGAAGTTCCAGGGCGTGACGAGAATGGACGGACCTACCGGTTCTTTCGTCACGAGGATGCGGTTGGCGCCGTCGACCGACGTCGTGGTGTCGCCGTCGATCCTTGCGGCCTCTTCAGAGAACCAACGGAGGAATTCGGCACCGTAGGCGATTTCGCCCTTGGCCTCCGCAAGCGGCTTGCCCATTTCCGAGGTCATGATGGCGGCAAGTTCCTCAGCCCTGCTGAGGACGATCTCGTAGGCCTTGCGGAGGATGTCGGCGCGGAAGCGGGGCGAGGTCCGGCCCCATGAGGCCTGGGCCGCGCCGGCGGCCTCGATGGCACGCTGTGCGTCGTCCGGCGTGCCGTCCGCCACGTAGGCCAGAGTCTCGAGAGTCGCCGGATTCTCGACCCGGAAGCGCTTCTCGGATGAGGAGGCGGTCCATTGTCCGTCGATGAACAGGTCGACTTGGAGCTGATCGACGAGGGGAGTGGTGATGGTCACTGGCTTGTCCTTCAGGTGCCGTAGGGGGTGGTTGAGGAGGTGCTTCTCGGCTGTGCGGAGGGAAAGTCCGTGGCCGCTGGTTCAGGAACCGACTCCCGCCGGTATGGCCGGCGCGCCGAGAACTGCGGAGACGGCGGCTTCGAACCTTTCGAGCCCCGTCGCGATCTCTGCCTCGGTCACGATGAGTGCCGGGATCAGCCGGACGACATTGCCCTCCGGGCCACACGTGAGGGTCAGGAGTCGCTGCTCGACGGTTGCCTGCTGCACGGCCCCTGCTGTGGCGGCGTCGGCCGTGCCATCGGGTGCGGTGAACTCGATGCCGGCCATGAGGCCGATGCCTCGGACGTTGCCGATCGTGGGGAAGCGGGTCTGGATCTCCTTGAGCCCGGCCAGCATCTGATTCCCGCGGAGGCGGGCGTTCTCGACGAGCCCCTCCTCCTCGATCACCTCAAGGGTGGCCACACCTGCCGCTGCCGAGACGGCGTTGCCTCCGTAGGTTCCGCCCTGCGAGCCCGGCCATGCCTTGGACATGGTCTCCGTGGACGCGGCGATTGCCGAGATGGGGAAGCCGGACGCGATGCCCTTGGCCGTGATGATGATGTCCGGAGCCGCGTGGGAGTGCTGGTGGCCCCAGAACTTGCCCGTGCGCCCGACGCCGGCCTGGACCTCGTCGAAGATGAGCTTGATTCCATGACGGTCGGCCCGATCGCGCAGGCCATCCATGAAGGCGGGCGGGGTGGGGATGTAGCCGCCATCGCCCAGTGCCGGTTCGATGAGGAACGCGGCCGTGTCCTCGGGGGCCGTGCGGGTCTTGAGAAGGTAGTCCAGCTCCCTGAGCGCGAACGCGACGGCGCTCGCCTCGTCCATGCCATAGCGATACGCGTGCGGGAAGGCAGACATGTGCACACCCGCCATGAGCGGCGCGAAGCCGGCGGAGAACTTCGTCCCTGCGGTCGTGAGGGAGGCGGCGGCCACCGTGCGGCCGTGGAATCCGCCCTGGAATACGACGATGTTGGGCCGTCCCGTCGCCATCCGGGCCAGCCGGATCGCGGCCTCGACTGCCTCGGAGCCGGAGTTCGCGTAGAAGACCGAGTCGAGGCCCGCCGGGAGAACCTCGCCGAGCTTCTCGGTCAGCTCCAGCAGCGGCTTGTGCATCACCGTGGTGTATTGGGCGTGGATGATCTTGCCGACCTGCTCGCGTGCGGCTGCGACGACCTTGGGGTGGCAGTGTCCGGTGCTGGTCACTCCGATGCCGGTCGTGAAGTCCAGATACTGCTCGCCGTCGGTGCCGAAAATCCAGCTGCCGAAGGCATGGTCGACGACCACGGGCGTCGCCTGCTTGAGGACGGGGCTTAGGGAAGCCACGGTGCACCTTCTTTCTAGTGGGGTGCGGCAAGAGTGCTGCCCCTACGGTTGTCGGAGTCTCGCTTCCATCCTGAAACATGCCTTCTTGATTGTCAACAATCTCACAATAGGGGAGATTAGTTTCTCGGCTGTGTACGCAGTCTCACGAAACCCCCGGATTCGGTGCGAGTGCGCGATATGATTGTCGACAACATAGTCGTCGAGTCTCAGGAAGCGTCATGAAGTCAAGCAGGGTGCTCCAGCCCATCGTCCAGGAGTCCACGCCGTCGCTCATTGCCGCCCAGCTGAGAGGGCACATCGCTGAGGGTGCGCTGCCGCCCGGCGCACAGCTTGTTGAGGCAGACATCGCCAGGGAACTCGGCGTGAGCCGGGGGCCGATTCGCGAGGCGATCCAGCGGCTCACCCAGGAGGGGCTTCTTGTGAGCATCCGCAATAGGGGGGTCTTTGTCGCCGAATTCGACGACGAGGACATTCGGGACATCTATGAAGCGCGGACGGCAGTGGAGAAGGCGGCTGCCGGAATCCTTGCCGACGGCGATGGCGCCCGGGCTGGAGCGGAACTGCTCAGGCAGGTCGAACGTATGGATGCGGCCAGGGCTGCAGGCGATGACACGGCCGTCTCGGAAGCCGACATCGCCTTCCATGAAAAGCTCGTGGAAATGGCCGCGAGCCCAAGGCTCTCGAAGATGCACGCCACGCTCCTGACGGAGACCCGCATGTGCCTCAACCGCCTCCAAGGGCGGTACGACGACGAATCGGTCCGCGTTGAAGAGCACCGGGGGATCGCCGAGGCGATCCGCGACGGGAAGCGTGATCTGGTGATGGACCGCCTGGACGCGCATAAGGACGACGCGATCGCAAGGCTACTCCCTATCCAAGGGGCAAACAGCACTGCTGCCTCATAGCCCCTCACAGGCGATTCGGCATCGGGCCCGGACAAGCTCTGCTTGTCCGGGCCCGATGCATTTCCAGACGGCTTGACGCGAGGGCTTTTCGAGTCCGCGGGCTTCCGGGTGGGGTGCCGGCTGAGGCATCAGGCCCTGGGCTGATCGGTCAGGAGGATCGTGCGGCGAAGGTTCAAGTTTCAGTTTGCAACTGAAACAAACTGGGCTATCGTGGGATCAGGCGAAGATGTCGGTCTACGTGACGGCATCCCGAGAGAAAGGCGCTCTTCATGACCACCCCCAGCTTCCGTCCGAAGTACGTCTCGTTCGACTGCTATGGCACCCTCATCAGTTGGCAGATGACCCCGATCACCAGGGAACTGGTCGGCGACCAGATCCCCGCTGAGGATTGGGATCGGTTCGTCGCGGAGTTCCGCGGTTACCGCTATGACCAGGTGTGCGGTGAGTACCAGCCCTACGAGCAGGTGCTCCAGAGCGCCTTCGAGCGGGTCTGCCGGAAGTGGGGAATCGAGGCAGACCCCCGTGCGGGAAAGCGATTCGCCGACGGCATCAGGACCTGGGGTCCGCACCCGGATGTTCCCGCGCCGCTGAAGACCATGGGCGAGCACTACAAGTTGGTGATCCTGTCCAACGCCGACGACTCCTTCCTCGCGGAGAGTGTGCCGCGGCTGGGCGCGAACTTCCACGCCGTCTTCTCCGCGGAGCGGGCCGGCTACTACAAGCCTCGGTACGGCGCGTTCGAGTACATGCTGGAGCAGCTGGATGCGGCGCCCGGGGACTTCGTGCACGTGTCATCGCACACCCGCTATGACCCTCTGCCTATGCACGACATGGGTTTCCGCAATCTGGTGCTGCTGGATCGTGGTTACGACCCGGTGCCCCCGGGCTACGGGCTTGTGACGGTGAAGTCCCTGGACGAGCTCAACACAATGCTCGGCATCTGAACTAGACACGACGACCAAGGGACCCCACGAATGCCTTCCAGCCTCAGCCGAGCGATCGACAGCTACCCCAACCGGTTTGACCCCGGTGCCTTGGGCGCATTGCCCGAGCACCTTCAAGAGACCATCCGACGGCGGAACGAGGTGCTCGGTCCTGGCTACACGTTGATCTACCGGGAGCCGGTCGAGTTCGTCTCCGGTCACGGAGCCCACTTGGTCGACCGCGAGGGCAATGACTACCTCGATGCCTACAACAACGTTCCCTGTGTGGGACACGCCCACCCTCGGGTAGTCGAGGCGGTGTCCAGACAGATGGCGGCAGTCAACACCAATACGCGCTACGTCCAGGAAGCGCTGGTGGGTTATGCAGAGCGGCTTCTCGCCACGTTCCCAGGGGGATTGTCGAAGGTGAGCCTTGCTTGCAGCGGCTCGGAGGCCAATGATCTCGCCATGCGCGTGGCGAGGTTCCACACGGGTGGCGAGGGAATCATCGTGACTCGCTGGGCCTACCACGGCCTCACCCGCGAAGTCGCCAGCTTCTCGCCGAGTCTGGGCCCGGGCTCACCGCTGGGACCGAACGTCCGTCTCATCGATCCTCCGGACCCGCGACTCGTCGCGCCCGGATCTACGCTGGCCGAGCACATGCGCCTCCAAGTGCGCGGCGCGATTGATGACCTCGAACGCCACGGCTACCGGCTCGCGGCGCTGGTCGCCGACTGTGCCTACAGCAGCGACGGAATCTTCACCGATCCAGTCGGCTACATGCAGGCCGTCGTGGAGGAGGTGCATGCCGCCGGCGGCCTCTACATTGCCGACGAGGTGCAGTCGGGATTCGCCCGGCTGGGGGACTCGATGTGGGGCTTCAGCCGCCACGACGTGCTGCCGGACATCGTTACCATGGGCAAGCCGATGGGCAACGGGTTGCCCATCTCGGGTGTGGTGTTCCGGCCCGAGGTCGCCGAGGAGTTCGGACGGAGCGTTCGCTACTTCAACACCTTCGCCGGCAGCTCGGTCCCGGTCGTCGCCGCGGCCGCTGTGCTGGACGTCTTCGACGAGGAGAACGTGCAGCAGCGTGTAGTCGAGAACGGCACGGCGCTGCGCGCCGGCCTCGAAGAGCTCACGCAGGCATCGCCCTACGTGGCCGAAGTGCGCGGCAGCGGCCTGTACATCGGCGTGGAGGTCGTCAAGGACCCCGAGACGCTCGCGCCTGACCGCGCACGGGCCGAGGACATCATCAACGACCTGCGCGATCGTCGAGTTCTCATCAGCGGGACTGCCAAGGGGGCCCACGTGCTGAAGATCCGTCCTCCACTGGCTTTCAGCTCCGCCGATGTGGCCCGGTTCCTGGAGGCCTTCGCCGAGGTCGCGAAAGTCCGTCTCTAGCAGTCTGGCTGAAGGGATTGACAGTGGACGCCACACCAGCCTTGAACCCGGCTCAACGGCTCTTCGCCGAAAGTGGCTTGGGGTCGACTCATATGCCTGTCGACGTGAGTCTGGTGAGCAAGCTCCTCGAGAAGGAGTACCAGCTCACCGGACGTCTCCAGCAGTTGGCGACGGAGAAGGATGACACGTTCAGACTCAGGACTGAGAAGGCCAACTATCTCGTGAAGGTCTCACCACCCGATGAGGCACAGGAGGTCGTCGGGTTGCAGACCGCCGCTATGCGCTTTCTCGAAGGCGCCGCTGCGGAGCTGCCGGTCCAACGGGTGAGGCTGACCGTCGACGGATGCGACAACGTGGTGATCAAGACGAAGGACGACGGGACTCGCATCCTGCGGGTGTTCATCTTTGTCGAGGGCGCAGTCTGGGCGCAGACGAATCCAGACGGCGGCCAAATCGCCAAGGTGGGCGAGATGCTGGGGCGAGTCGACGTGGCGCTCGCGGCATTCGCGCACCCGGCGGATCGACGCGCGTTGGTGTGGGACTTGCGGCACTTCCACGAGCTGACGGACCTCGTCGAGCACACTGCGAATGCCGAGCACCGCCAGCTGGCCGGAAGGGTGTTTCGCCTTTTCGAAGGAGCCGTCGTGCCAAGACTGGGCGAGCTTGAAACGCAAGTGATCCACGGCGACTACAGTCCGTACAACGTGGTCGTCGATGAGCAGAGCGACGACTATGTGACCGGCGTCATCGACTTCGGCGACACCATGCGCAGCGCTGTGATCTTCGACCCCGCAGTGTCCCTGGCGAACCTGATCGGCCGGGTGCCGGAGAAGCCTTGGCGGGATGCCTGTTCCTTTGTCGCCGGCTACGAAAGGACGCGGCCACTCAAGGACCGGGAGCTTCCGCTGCTGCCGGTTGCCGCATTGGCGAGACTCACCCTCCGCGCGCTCATCGCGAACTGGCGTGCGGAGCGCGTACCAGAACGGCGCGACTACCTCCTCGCCCATGCCAAGGATGACTGGATCAATGTAGAGCGGTCCCTGGCCGTACCCCTTTCGGACGTTGTGGCACAACTCCGGGGTGGGCCGTCGTCTGGAGGAACAAGTTCGGTATGGTCGTGAGGTGACCGGCAATCCGACTTCGCGCGACTACAACAAGGCGTCGGTCCTTGATGTGCTGCTCTCCCGGGCGCCCTTGACGCGCAACGAGGTCATCGAGTTCACCGGCTTGAGCAAGGCCACGGTGTCTCGGGCGGTCGAAGATCTTCGGGCCGACGGGTGCGTCGTCGACGGCGGGGTCGACGAACTCACCGGTCGCGGCCGCCGATCCACCTACCTCGACGTGCCTGGCGCGCTGGGGCACGTCGCGGGCATCAGCTTCGGCATGCAGACCACCTGTGTCCTGGTCTCCGATCTGAGGGGCCGGGAGATCCGGCACATCACCGTGCCCACGATGGACCACCAGGAGGTCAGAAGCGCCGCAGAGTGGCTGATCGGCCTGATGGCAGAGGCCGCCGAAACAGCAGAGGGGCCGTTGCGCCAGGTCGTCGCCGCGGTGCCCGGCCGTGTGCGGGGTGGCACGGAGGTCTTCGGCCCAAGGGAATCGATGAAGGTTTTCGCAGGCTCCGCTCTCCAGCGGGAGCTCACGGGCCTGGTCAGCGCTCCCGTGCTCCTCGACAGTGACGCCAATGCGTCCTTGCTCGGGATCCTCGTCGAGAATGCCGCTCTCAGGAATGCCGCGCTCTTCAGCTTGAGCAGCATCCTGAACTTTGCCGGCTGCACGGAGCGAGAGCTCCTCCGAGGCCGGACGCCGTCCTTCGGCGATATCGGTGTGCTCTTCTCCGGGGTCGGCGACGAGCCCCTCGAGGAGGTGCTGAGCACGGGTGGCCTTCTCCGGTTTGCCAGAGGGCGGGGGCTCGACCTCGAACGGATCGAAGATCTCTGGCTCCAACCGCACGACGAGGTGGCGCGCTCGGAGGTGCTGGATTCGTTCACCACCGCGTTGGTCACCGCTGTCAGTGCAGTTGCCGTGACGCTAGACCCGGAATCGGTCTTTTGCGTGGGACGACTGCGGCCGCTGATCGAGGAAGTCCTTCCCGAGGTGCGAAGGCGGCTCGACAAGAGCCTTCCGACCGTCCCAGAGGTCAAGGTGGCACCGCAGGTGCTCGGCTTGTCCGTGGCACGGGGCGCAATGCACGCATCCCTCGGGCTAGTGGGGGACCGGCTGAGAGACGCGGTATTGGAAGCGCGTCGCCAGGGCCACCGTGCAGATCAGCCCTCGCCGGCCTTCTGAGTCGCCATCTCCAACTGGGGTGATCTCCGGAAAAGTCTGTGGGCATCCCGGTCGACTCCGCACCCGCGGGATTTTCCTTGGGATGAGCTTTAATCTGTCGCGGCACCTTTTGCGAACAATTCTCATTTAGCCCGGTTGTCTGCACCAGCTGATCTGCCCTCGGGGAAGTCTATTGTTTGAGTGTTGACAATTTGCCTGTCCACTTCTAGCGTTGAAGCAACGATCCGGGGCATCTTCGATGATGCGTCCCCGCGAAAATGCAGAGGGAAATCGTGAACACTCTTGAAGTCACTGACCTGAAGATCTCGATTCGTGGTCGAGAGATCGTGAAGGGGATCTCGTTCGCCGTGGCGCAGGGGCAGCGGGTCTGCCTGCTCGGCGAGTCCGGCTCGGGCAAGTCCCTCACCGCGGCCGCCGTCCTAGGGCGGTTGCCATCGAATGCAGTCACCGAGGGCAGCATCCGCATCAACGGAGTCGAGGTGCTCGGCCTTCCGGTGTCGAAGAGGCCGGACCATGCGCGCGTAGCGATGGTGTTCCAAGACTCCGCCGTTGCACTCAATCCCTTGGTGCGCCTCCGCGATCAGCTCGTCGAGCCGCTTCGCCGTCATCGCGGGCTCTCCAGGCGGGACGCGCTCAAGGCCGCCATCGAACTGGCCGGCTCGGTGGGGCTCCCCGATCCCGAGCGTCTCGTCAACCGATTCTGCTCGGAACTGTCCGGGGGCCAGCGTCAGCGGGTGTGTATTGCGCTGGCGCTTGCGTGCAATACGCGCCTGATGGTCGCCGATGAGCCGACGACGGCGCTCGACGTCGTCACGCAGGCGCGGGTCCTGGAGGTGCTGAAGAAGTACACGACGGGCAAGGACACCCCGGCCCTGCTGTTCATCACCCACGATTTCGCGGTCGCATCAGAGCTGTGCAGCGACTCGGTGGTGATGAAAGACGGCGACATCGTCGAGCAAGGGCAGATCCACGAGATCTTTGCCTCGCCGAAGCACCCCTACACGTGTGAGCTGATCCGGGCGGCGCGCGCTGCGACAGTCGAGCCCTACATCGAGAAGCTCCAGGCCGCGGACCGGCAGGTGCAGGCCCCCGGAGGGCCGGCATTCTTCGATATCGGCGGCGTGAGCCGCGCGTATCCCATGCCCCGCAAGAAGCCGTTCGCCAAGCCGGACATGAAAATCGCACTCGAGGCGACCACGCTTGCCATTGCGCCGGGCGAGCGGGTTGGGATTGTGGGCGTGTCCGGCTCGGGCAAGACGACTCTGCTGAGAATCCTGCTGGCCCTGGACTCCACCGACACGGGGGCCGTGGCCTGCGATGGGAAAGAGGTGTTTCCCGCGGACATCCGCGAGCTGAAGTGGTACCGGCGCCGGGTGCAGTACGTGCCTCAGGATCCCGCCAGCTCGCTTCACCCGCTCATGACCGTCCGGGAGCTCGTGGCCGAACCGCTGGTCCGGCTGAAGGTTCCCGGCGACCGCGACCAGGCGGTACGAGAGGCGCTCGAATCCGTCGGGCTCGACGAGAGGTTCCTTTCTCGCCGCGCCAACGAGCTCTCGGGCGGGCAGGCGCAACGCGTGGCGATCGCCCGCGCGATCGCCACGAAGCCCGATTTCCTGATCGCGGACGAACCGGTCAGCGGACTGGATCTGCCGATGCGCGAGTCGATCGTGGCCCTCCTGACCCGCATCTCAGACGAGCGCGGCACCGGCATCGTGGTGGTCTCACACGACCTGTCCATGGTGGCCAGCATGTGTCACCGAACGGTGGTCATGCACGGTGGCGAGGTCGTCGAAGACGCCCCGACAGCCCAACTGCTCACCGATCCCCAGCATCCCCGGACCCGGGAACTCCTGGCGGCGATCCCCACGCTGCATGTCCTTCCCCAAGCCCTGGTCGCCGTGGAGGGATGACCCTCTTCTCGCACGACCTCCGCAGCATTCCCGAATCCCCTCAACTTAAGCCCATCCCCCGAAAGGCTCACCCAATGAACCATGTACGCCGCCGAGCCACGATGACCGGCGCACTCATGCTCGCCTCCGCCCTTGCCCTTACCGGATGCTTCGCCGGAGGATCAGCTGACGCGTCAGCCGGTGGCGGCGCACGCATCCGACTGGCCATGGCCATTGCGCCGAGCTCCGGGCTTTCGCCCTACAGCGATGATGCGTCGGACCTCTCTCGCTGGGATGCCACCGAGTCGCTCGCCCAGCTCGACGAGTCAGGGAATCCGCAGCCCTCGCTCGCGACATCATGGAAGCAGATCGACGACAAGACCTGGGAGTTCGCCATCCGCACGGGCGTCACCTTCCAGGACGGCACGAAGCTTGATGCCAAGGCGGTTGTCAACTCGCTGCAGAAGGCCCTCGACGCGAAGACGCGTCCGAGTGTGCTGGGCGGGATTGACCTGAAGCTCTCGGCGCCCGACGATTCGACCGTGCGGATCGTCACCGCCACATCGGACCCGGTCCTGCCTGCCCGCCTCTCGAACCCGCAGCTGGCGATCCTCTCCGCGGCGGCGTACAAGGCAGACGGTACAGTCAGCGCGGTCGGCACCGGAACTGGGCCGTTCAAGATCACCAACGTCGGTGGAACTTCGACGGTTACCCTGGACCGCTACGACGGCTACTGGGGGCAGAAGGCGAAGGCTGCCGGCATCGACGTCACTTTCGTTACCGACGGGACAGCGCGTGCAGCGGCTCTGCGGTCCGGAGCTGCCGACATCGCAGCGGCCCTGCCCGTCTCGCAGTTCTCCCTGATGGACCCGAAGCTGCTCCACGAGGTCCCCATGCCCCGCACCACCTCGATCTACTTCAACAACTCCAAGGGCGTCTTCGCGGACCCCTCGATGAGGGCCGCGGCGCGGGCCGTCCTTGACCCGAAGGCCATCGTCTCCAACGTCTACGAGGGTCACGCCGACGCCGCGCAGGGTCTGTTCGGACCCGCCATCCCGTGGGCGAAGGACCTGCGGGGAAACACCGCGTCATCCATCGCCCCCGGCGATGCAAAGGGCAAGCAGATCACCCTGGCGACCTACACGGATCGTTCCGAGCTGCCGGAGGACGCGGTGCTCGTCCAGCAGCAATTGGAGAAGGCGGGCTTCGTGGTGAAGCAGGACATCCGCCAGTACTCCAACCTGTCCAAGGATGCGCTGCACGGGGCATTCGACATCGTGATCGGCTCAAGGTCGTCCGCGCTGGACACCGGTGACCCGGTCGGCTACCTCCGCAGCGACTACACCTGCAAGGGCACCGGCTACGTGCTCGCCCAACTCTGCAACCCGGAGATCGACCAGGCGATTGCGAATGCCTCGACGCAGAAGCTGGGCCCGGACCGGCAGAAGGCGGTCATGGGTGTCGAGGCAATGCTCCTCCAGCAGGACGTCGTGGTCCCCCTTGTGAACGAGCGGGCCGTCCAAGGCGAGGCTGCTGGAGTCAACGGCGCCGTCCGCGATCCATACGAGCGACGTCTGGTCACCAACGAGACCACGGTCGCACGGTAATGGGAAGCACTATGAGCACGGAGCAGAAGGAGTAGCCATGGCCGACTCCACCCAGCTCGTCCCGATTCTTCGGAGACGCGCTCAAGGCCCTCAGAGCAGAGGCAGGTGGCGCGCATGGGTTCCCACAGCGTCGCGGGTCATCTCGGCAGCCGCCGTCATCTTCTTCCTGGGCATGCTCCCCTGGCTGTCCAATCGGGATCCCGCCGTCTCGATCTTCCGGGCACGTTACAGCGAGGCGGACATGACGCCAGCCGCGTTGGAAGCGGTGCGGCAGCAGCTGGGCTTGCACTCCGGGCCGTTCGGGGTCTTCTTCACCTGGCTCGGAAAGGCCTTGACCGGCGATTGGGGTGTGTCCTGGGTCAGCCAGCAGCCGGTGCTGCCCACAGTCCTACGCGCCTTGGGCGTCTCCCTCTCGCTCATGGTGTTCTCGCTGATCGTGGCGACGGTTGTTGCCGCGGCCCTGAGCATCACGACCTTCCGCAGGGGTTTGGCGGGACGCAGCGATCGGACGGGTGGCGGCCTCGCGGCAGCTTTCACCTCGATGCCCGAATTCCTCCTCGCCTCGCTCCTGCTGGTCGTCTTCGCTGTAGGGCTGCGGTGGTTCCCCCCGTACGGCTGGGCGAATCTGTCCGATGCGGTCCTTCCGGCGCTCTCCATGGGGCTGCCGGCTGGAGGCTACATGGGACGGCTGTTCTCAGACGCCGTGGCTAGCACGTTCAGCGAACACTGGGTGGCGACATGGTCGGTCGCCGGCTTCTCGAAGACGCGCCTCGTCACTGCGGTGATCCGCCGCTCGCTCCCTGGCATCACGCCGCAGATCGGCCTTGTTTTCGTCGGGCTCACCGCCGCGGCTGTCGCCGTCGAGCAGGTGTTCGCGATCCCTGGCATTGGGCGCACGACCCTTAGTGCTGCACAATCCCAGGACCTGCCCATGCTCCAAGCCGGCGTGATCTTCCTGATGTTCCTCGCGATGTTCCTGGGGGTCAGTGCGGGAATCGTCCGCCGCGTACTGCTCGGGCCCGCGCTGCGAACCCATGCCCTCCCCACTTCAGTACCGAAGCCACCGAGCCCGCGCCGAGCCTGGATCCTTCCGATCGCCTCACTCTCGGTCATCATGATCCTCGTCCTCCTGGGCCTGCCCCGGGATCCCTATGCCGTTGTATGGCCGCGCCTCGCTGCGCCGTCCTGGCCGATTCCGCTGGGCGCCGACGAATCCGGCCGCGACCTGCTGGCACGGATCTCTCACGGCGCGCTCGACACCGTTTTCGTCGCGATCGCGGTCAGTATTCTCTGTTTCGTCCTGGGCATCGTCATCGGGATGTTCCCAAACGCGGCAGCCGGCCTGATCGAGGTCAAGAACGCACTGCCGCCAGTCATCGCCGGCCTCATCATCGCGGGCATCCTCGGTCCCTCGGCCATCGGCGCGGCCCTGGCGATCACCCTGGCCGGATGGGCGCCGCTCGCCGCGCACACGGCAGCGCTCGTAGCCGAGGTCAGGGCCCAGCCGTATGTGCAGGTAGCGCCGATGCTGGGAGTGGGTCGGGCCCGCCTCATGATCCGCTATGTGTTGCCTGGCGTCGTCGGCCCCGTGTTCCGCCATGCTGCCCTGCGCCTGCCGGGCATTGCCCTTGCGCTCGCCGCGCTCGGCTTCCTCGGCCTCGGCCCACGCCCGCCGGCGCCGGACTGGGGCCTGATCCTCGCTGAGGGTATGCCGTACATCGAGCGCGCACCTCTTGTGGTGTTTGTTCCCGCGGGAGCACTGGTGCTCCTGTCAGTGTTCGCGGTCTCGCTCTCCAGTCTCACCGTCGATTTTCGAAGTGGCCGCGGAGGAATCCGCCGCATGCGCTTAAGAAGCTCGAAAAACCGGGGGCCCCGGAACACCGGTCCGACTCCCGTCGTCAGGAGCTTCGAGGAAATCAAGTAAGGGAAGTCATCAAAAGAGGAGGGCGGCGAGTCCAAATGATCGTTGCAACACCCACTGTTTCGGTGAGGAGCAACGACCATGGGATCGCCATTCGACGAACCGAAGCGCCAGAGGTATTCCGAGTGTGACCGCGAGCCGTTCTTCGAGGTGATGGAAGCCGTCGGCCAGCTCACGGCTGCCCCAGCCGCCGCGCTTGGGGTGCCGAAGAGCGTCTGCTACCGCTGGGCGGCCGGACCCAGGCAGTCTCGTCCGAGCCGGCGAGAGCAGCCGGCCGGAGGCGCAGCGGCCGTCTCATCAGCGTCGGCAGAGCTGAAGGGAGGCCGCCGCCGCTGTCGGGATCCATCGGAACACGGCTTCGGACTTCGATCTGCAGGCCAGCGCCTGCCAGCTGCTCGAATCCGGCCCTCGAGCTGGAACAGATGAGCCGAGCTCGCAGATCCTAGCCTTGCTCCATGCAGGAGCGACTCCCGGGGCACGGGTGTGTGGCCTGGGTGTCCGTCCCGGAGACGGTCAGGTCGACCGGGCTGTCCGTGAGGGCCATCATGTCGATCATCGCGCGCCTGCTCCCGGGGGTGCCGGTCGGATCGTTGTCGAGCAGCGTGAGGGGGCCGCCGTGGCACGTGCCGTCCTGGCATGCCTCCCCGGTGAGCGGTGCGGGGTCGAGGGTGGCAACGCGGTCAGGCGTGATCCGGATGGGCCTGCCTCGACGCGCGCCGCTGCCCGGGGAGTTGGCGGCCTACTGCCTGCACACCCTCGCGGACGCGGCACAGCTGCCGAACGCGGCGGGGGTCCATCGCCTGGTCGCCCCTCACCATTTCCCGCCTGCGCTGAGGCCGAGAGGCCTGCCCGCGTGCCCCTTTCGCGTGGCTGCCGATCGTGGAGCGTTCACCCCGCAGACCGATTCGGTTTGGCTCTTGGATACCCGAGGGGGGTATTGTTTGGCTGAAGCGACTTCGGCTGTGCGAGGCACACCTCGACGCTGACAACCCCGGCCAATGGCTCTACCACTGCCACAACGCCTACCACGCCGCCCAGGGCATGATGGGCGTCCTCAGCTACGTCAGGTGAGATACGGAGGGCGGTCTGCACCCGCAGGCCGCCCCTTGGGTCAATTGACCGTGAGCTCCGCATACATGCCCGCGGCCTTCGTGCTGCTCGGGCACTGGTTCGAGATGCGTGCCCGGGGCGGTGCGAACGAGGCGATCCGGACGCTCCTCGAACTGGCCCCGCCGGTCGCCGTCGTCATCCGGGACGGCGAGACCGCCGAGGTACCCACGGCCCAGATGCAGGCCGGTGACCTGCTCCTGATCCGCCCGGCCGCCAAGATCCCCGGGACGGGATCGTGGAGGAGGGCCAATCCGAGGTTGACGAGTCGATGGTGGCGAGAGCCTGCCCGGCGCCAAGGGCATCGGCGACCAGGTCATCGGCGCCTCGAGCAACACCACCGGGACGATGCGGGTGCGGGCGACATAGGTGGTGGGGTCCGAGACCGCGCTGGCCCAGATTGTCGCCCTGGTGCAGGAGGCCCAGAACTCCCAGGCCTCCGGGCCAGCGGCTCGCCGACCGGGCAGCCTTCTGGCTCGTTCTCGTCGTGGGACGGGGCTCCCCAGCCAACATCTCCAATCTACCTGATTGTTGACAATAGTGACATTGATCTGTCAGTATCTGCTTATGAATGCAGATAGGCAGCTTTCGGATGGAGAGGCCCGATGATTCAAGACCCCCGAGCGAGATACACGGTCAGCGACCTGGCTCCGGGAGACCTCGAAGAGGCGCGGGCCGTCATGCTGCGGTCAATCGCCGAGGACTTCCAGTCCGACTACGATCCGGCCATCCACGCGGACATCGAAGACCTCATGGGCTGGTACTCCGTCCCCGAGGGCCCGTTCATGCTCGTCGTGAAGGACGACATCAGTGGGCGTGTGATCGCCACCGGCGGCATCCGGGGCGGCGCCCTCAAGGAAGGCCTGAGCCCCGAGCACCTGGTCCAGCGGTACCGCGACGGGAGCACCGGACAGATCGTCCGGGTCTATGTCCTGCGCGAGGAGCGACGCCGCGGGATCGCCCGGGCGGTCGTGAAGGCGATCCTGGACCGGGCGCAGGCAGAAGGGCACTACGGCCGGATCGTCTTCCACACCTTCCTGCACTCCCCGGGCGCGGTCGCCTTCTGGACGTCCATGGGTGCGAGCCTCGTTGAGGACGACACCGACGGCATCTCCAAGGCGATGTTCTACGAGTTCGACAGCCTTCCCGGCCACGTCCAATTCCGCGTCCCCTGACTCTTCACGACCCCCATTTCACCATCACTCCTAGGAAAGGAACTACCGTGACAAAGCGCCGTGACCTGTTCATCTTCGTCGCCAACCCGGAGAAGGGCGAGGAGGCACGGACCTACCTGAGCGGCTGGCTACGTGAGCTCGACGGCCACCCCGGCTACCTCGGCGGCGCCGTGCTAAAGGAGACCGCAGGCGAGCTCTTCGACAACACCCTCGTCCTCGCCCTCGACTTCGAGTCCACCGAGGCTGCCCGCGCCCTCTGGCCCAAGATCGAGAACACAGTCAACCCTCTCTACCCGGATGACAAGACGGACAAGACGCCCGATCAAGGCCCCGCATTCTTCGACGGCTCCGCCAAGGCCGCCGCAGCCGGGGGCCAGCCGCTGCTGAAGTTCACCCGCGGCAACGGACTCCTGGCCCGCATGCTGCACATCCATGCCGAAGCCATCGACGAATACGCGGCTTCATCCTAGCGATCCCGCCGGTGGTGGCGGTGCAGGTGGCACGCCACCGCCGACCTGCAACGGACTCATGAGCCAAGACATGAACGCATACAACCAGGCCACCGCCGCGCGGCACCGCCCCACCCCGGAAGAGATGGACCTGGCGACGGAGGTGTTCCAGATGCTGGCCGACGCGACGCGCTTCAGGCTGCTGCTGGCTCTCGTCGACGACGAGCTGGCGGTGAACGACCTCGCGCAGGTGGCCGAGAAGCCGCCGACCGGGGTCTCGCAGCATCTGGCCAAGCTGCGCCTGGCCCGTCTTGTGGCGACCCGCCGCGAGGGAACTCGGGTCTTCTACCGGCTCGAGAACGACCATGTGCGCCAGCTGATCGTCGACGTTCTGAACCACGCCGAGCACATGGGTCCGTCACTGCCGCGCCATCACCAGCAGCAGGCGCTTCTCTTCCCCAACACGCAGCAGGAGATCGAGTTCAGATGACTATCCCGAAACCAGCGTCCGAAAACCTCGCACCCCACGCGGGTCCGCCCCACGAGCATGACCACGGACACGACCACAGCGGCCACGGGCCGGGCCACGGCGGCCACGAGCATCCGCACGGGCCCTCCGCCCACGGTCACAGTCACAGTGACCACGGGCACGGCCACGGCGGACATGGGCATCCACACCCGCATGGGCACGGGCATGGCCACGAACACGGCACGGGTTTCTGGGCGACAGTGAAGGAGTTCTTCGTCCCACACACCCATGACGCGGCCGATTCGATCGACGACGCGCTCGAGGCCAGCACAGAGGGCGTGCGGGCGCTGAAGATCAGCCTGTTCGCGCTGCTGGGCACGACGATCCTGCAGTTCGCCGTCGTGCTGTTCAGCGGCTCGGTCGCTCTGCTCGCGGACACGGTCCACAACTTCTCCGACGCGCTGACCGCAGTGCCGCTGTGGGTCGCGTTCATCCTGGCCCGTCGGCCGGCGACCAGGCGCTACACCTACGGCCTAGGCCGGGCCGAGGATCTCGCGGGTCTGTTCATCATCATCGTGGTCGCGCTCTCGGCGATTGTCGCCGGCTGGCAGTCCGTCGAACGGATCTTCAATCCGCACCCGCTGGAGAACCTCTGGTGGGTCGTGGGTGCCGGCCTGATCGGTTTCGCTGGGAACGAGGCAGTCGCGGTCTTCCGGATCAAGGTCGGGCGCCGGATCGGGTCGGCCGCCCTGGTCGCGGACGGGGTCCACGCCCGGACGGACGGCTTCACGTCCCTCGCCGTCGTCGTGGGCGCGCTCGGTGTGATGCTCGGGTTCCCGCTGGCCGACCCGATCGTGGGCCTGCTGATCAGCATCACGATCTTCGTCCTGCTCTGGGGCACGATCCGCAGCATCGGGCGGCGCCTGCTGGACGGGATCGAGCCGGACCTCGTCCACCGGGCCGAGCACGCACTCAAAAGCACTCCCGGGATCCTTGGTGTCGAGAAGCTCCAACTGCGCTGGATCGGTCACCGCATCCACGGCACTGCCGTGGTGAGCGTAGCCCCCGGCTCGACCGTCGAGGACGCGGACCGGGTGCGCCGCGAGGCCCAACACCGGCTCGGCCACTCCCTGCCGAACCTCGAAGAGGTCACGGTGGCAACCGGCCCAAGCTGACCGCTGGCAGACGCTAGAAGGAGGGCCGCCGTGGGCAGGGCAATTTACCCAGTGACGCGGCGGCCCTCCTTCTTGATTCTCGCAAGGGCTTCTGTGGGGATTGCACCATCTGGGGCAGTGGCCTCCGGCCGAAGCGTCCAGGCATCGCAAGAGCTTTCCGGGCCCTGTAGCGCTTGCGGCAACGGCGCGCCCGAATGCGGAGACCTCCGTGCACCCGGGTTCGACGGAGCGCCAGTGGTAAGGATCGATGACTGACTAGCCCAAATCACGCGGAGAGGAACGCTTGTCGCTAGCCGTTGCGACGCTCGGGGCAGCTTGACTGGCGCTTGATCTTCCTCGTGAATCTGCCTGTTGGCACAGCCGCCTGTGTGGAGCCCTGGTCGCGGGCACATGGACGTACGGATGCGTCAAGGTTCTTCGCCTTGGAGACGAGCCCGATACTGCTCTGGATGGAGCTCCGTAGGCTGCCGCTAGCTCGGCGGCAGGAACGGCTTGACCAGCCGTGCGCGCTTCGCCGGCTTTCCCGTGCGCTCTTCGTACGCGTCGCACGCGTTGAGCGTCCTGGCGATGAGCCTCGAAGCGATGAACCGAATGGGCTCGGGCTCCCAGTTCCGGGTGTGGTGCCCGACCCAGGGAAGCGAGGTCAGGTCGGTGCTGTCGTCCAGGATCAGGTCGCGCATGGTGCGGCCGGAAATGTTCGCGGCGACAACGCCGTGACCGCCGAATGCGCCCACGAAACCCAGTCCAGTCTTGCGGTCGAAGCTCGTCCTCATGCACCAGTCGCGCGGGACCGCGAGAGGGCCGCCCCAGTGATGTGTGATCCGAGCCTGCGACGCGGCGGGAAACGCGTCGCGCAGAGTGGCGCACAGCCGCTCGTAGACCCCGGCATCTCGCTCATTCTTGGGCGAGATCGGGTCGGTCAGTCGATATGGCGCTCCTCGGCCGCCCAGTGCGATCCGGCCGTCGATCGTCCGGTTGGCGTAGTAGTAGAGGTGCCTGATGTCCGCGATCCCGAGACCGTCCCGCCACCCGAGCTCGTCCCAGGTCTGCTGCGGCAGCGGTTCGGTGGCGATCATCAAGGAGTAGAGGGGCAGGAAACTGTGTCGCTCGCCCCGTTCGCGGATCGTGTAGGACTCCGTGGCTCGTACGACGACTTCGGCCGAAATGCGTCCGTTGCGACACTGAACGGTCTTGGGGCCCAGGCGTTCCGCTGGGCTCTGTTCATAAATCTTGACGCCGAGACGCTCGCAGGCGTCGGCCAGCCCGCGAGCCAGCCGAGCGGGATCGACCCGAGCGCAGTGCGGGGTGAAGGACCCCGCGAGAACATCGGCCGCCCCGGGGATCAGCTCGGCAACCTCATCCTTGGTGAGAAGCCGGACGTCTTCGGGGCCGAGCCCGAAACGATGCTTTGCCTCGACTCTGGCGCGGAGACGATGCAATTGCGGTTCGGTAGTCGCCAAGGTCATCGCCCCCTCCTTCCGATAACCGCAGTCGATCCCTTCCACCGACACGACACGGCCGATCTCGTCGACCCCGTGCTGCGTCTCGCGCTCGGCCCGCAGAACGCTCTCCCAACCGCTGGCCCGGGCGTAGCGTGCGCCGCTGCCGGCGATACCCGCCGAAACGAAGCCGCCATTGCGACCGGCAGCACCGAATCCCGCAACCTCGGCCTCGACCACGGTGACGCGCAGGGACGGGTCCGCGGCCTGCAGGTAGTAGGCCGTCCATAGCCCGCCGAATCCGGCCCCGACGATGGCGACATCGCAGGTGTGGTCGCCGGAAAGCTGCTCTCTTGGCCTCAGGTTCCGGACCACTCCCTCGAGCCACAGGCTCCGCGCCCAGCGCTTGTCTGGTGCTGGTGGAGGAAGGGTCGCACCAGGTGCCGTGCCCTTCGGGAGCCCATTTTGAAACACGACTACACCTTTCTTGGTCACGCCAGACGGACACAGCGTCTCTGGTCACAACGCCATGCGCTGCTGTCGCGCTCATCGTGGAGCGTGAGGCATCTCGTCTGTCGTATAAATCTCGAATGGTTGGGCCGGGAGACCGGCCCTCCTCTTCTTCACCACTCCGACGGGTTGAAGGAGCTATCAGACGGATCGAAGGGCTGGAGCCGCCATGGCTTCGTCAGGCGACGCGAGCGGCTGCTCGACGTCGTCGGATGAACGCAGCTCGTCCTCGGTGACGGACAGGTGTTGACGAAGCGTGTCGTGGAGCGCGGGCAGATCCCCGGCCATAAGAAGGGCCACGATTTCCTGGTGCTTTAGCAGCACGTGGTCAGGATCCGGGTGGGCATCCGCGAAGTGCGCCATGCAGATCAGCGCCTCTGTGGCGAGAGTGGCGTAGGCCCGCATGAGCCGCGTGTTGCGAGCCTCTCGAACCAGCGTCGTGTGAAACTCCAGGTCGATACGGTGTACCGCGGACCAATCACGGGCCTCGACGGCCTCCCGCATGTGGGAGATGACCTGGTTGAGCTGCTCGGTGACCGCTACCCGGGATGAAGCGTCTTTCCCCGCGAGGATCGACGCGGCCGCGAGTTCGATCGCCTCGCGGGCCTGGTAGACCTCGCCGACGTCGGCGGCGGTCAGTTTCCGCACGAACACGCCCCGGTTCGGCCGGCCGATCAGAATGCCTTCCTGCATGAGCCGGTGCAGCGCCTCGCGGACAGGCCCGCGGGAGACGTTCAACTGACTGGCGACCTGTGCCTCGTTGATCTGGTCGCCAGGTTCGAACACGCCGTCGATAATCCCTTCCCGAAGCTGGTCGGCAATGATAACCGCGGTCGGTTTGGTGGCAATGGCAGAGAGTGTGTGCACCCCGTTCACGGAACCCTCCTCGAGTTCAAGCTGGTGAAGCTCTCGCATCCCGCCAGCCGTAGTGCTAAGAGATGATGCCAGAGCCAATTCCCACTTTAGCAGCATTGTTCATAGTTGACAATCGGGCGATTTGATTGGGAGCATACGGACATTACTTTGAGGACCATCGACGTGGAAGGCCAGCACATGACCAAAGCAATCGTGATCACGGATGCGACCCTGTGTGATGCAGGTGAGCATCACGAGAAGGCCACAGCCGAGGTTCCCGGGCAGACCGAGTCGTCTCGCACTGTGTGGGAGTCCGCGGAAGGCATCCGTGCCGGCGTATGGGAGGTGACACCCGGCACTTTCTCCAGCACGCGCGTCGGCTATCACGAGCTGTGCCAGATTGTCTCCGGAAGCGCGACGATCAAGGAGGAGGATGGCACGGCCTTCGATATCGGACCTGGATCGCTGTTCATCACCCCCGAAGGATGGACTGGCACGTGGACTGTCCATGAGAGCCTGCGCAAGTCATGGGTGGTCATCCCGTTCGAAGCCCTTCGTGCTGCGACGGACTGAACCTGAGACGACGGAGGGGTGGGGGGGGCGGGCGCCGCCCCCCCCCCCCCGCGGGGGGGGGGGGGGGGGGGGTGGGGGGGGGGGGGGGGGGGGGGGGGGGGGGGGGGGGGGGGGGGGGGGGGGGGGGGGGGGGGGGGGGGGGGGGGGGGCGGGGCCCCCGGCGCCGCCCCCGGGGGGCGGGGGCCGGGGGGCGCCCCCGCCCGCGCGCCCCCCCCCCCCCCCCCCCCCCCCCCCCCCCCCCCCCCCCCCCCCGCCCCCCACATCAAGGGGGAACAAAGGAGTCACCAATGTCCACAGAGGTCCCGGCACGGGCCGAAACCAAAGCCGCCGCAACCCATCTCATGCCGGGGCGTGAGAGCGCGGACCGAAAGCAGATCACGCAGGGCCGCTGGGCCTCGGTGCTGCTTGCCCCGACGATCATCCTGCTGGCTGTCGTCATCGTCTACCCGGTCGTCAACGCCGTCGTCATGTCCTTCCAGAAGGACGCGGGTCTGGACCCAACGACCGGCTTCTTCGTCCAGGGCGGCTTCGCAGGCTTCGACAACTACACGCACTGGCTTGCCCAGCAGTGCAACGGTGCCGCGTGCCCGCCCGGCACGCTCGGCGCTCAGTTCTGGAGCGCGATGGGCACGACATTCCTTTTCACGCTCGTGACCGTCGTCCTCGAGACCGTTCTCGGCTTCTGGATGGCGATCATCATGGCCCGCGCGTTCCGTGGCCGCAGTGCGATCCGCGCCGCGGTGCTCGTGCCGTGGGCGATCCCGACGGCCGTGACGGCGAAGCTGTTCGTGTTCGTCTTCGCGTTCGAGGGCATCGTCAACAAGCTCTTCGGATCGCAGATCCTCTGGACCGGCTCGGAGTGGCCGGCCAAGTGGGCGATCATCATCTCGGACGTGTGGAAGACGACGCCGTTCATGGCGCTGCTCATCCTCGCCGGCCTGCAGCTCATCCCGGATGAGGTCTACGAGGCGGCAAAGGTCGACGGCGCGTCGACGTGGCAGCGCTTCACGCAGATCACGCTTCCGCTCGTCAAGCCCGCGCTCATGGTCGCGATCCTGTTCCGCACGCTCGACGTGCTCCGCATGTACGACCTGCCCGCGATCATGACCGGCGGCGCGAACAACACCACAACGCTCTCGATCCTCGTGGTCGACCAGATCCGCGAGGGCTTCAACAGCGCGGGGGCGGTCTCGACGCTGACATTCTTGACCGTGTTCCTCGTCGCGTTCATCTTCGTCCGCTTCCTTGGGGCGAACGCCGTGGGCGCGGCCACCTCGTCCGGAAAGAAGTGACCATGGCTACCGCGACTGCAACCGCCGCCCGCACCGCGCAGGCGCCCACGCGCCGTCGTGCCTTCGACTGGGGGTCCGTGCGCACCTACGTCCAGGCAGCCGTCATCCTCATCTGGTGCCTCGCGCCGTTCTACTGGATGATCGTCACGGCCTTCCGCGACACGGGCTACACGTTCGAGTCAACCCCGTACCCGAACCACGTGACGCTCGACAACTTCGCCACGGTGTTCGATACGAGTCTGGGCAACCACTTCGCCCAGAACCTCCTGAACAGCCTCATCGTCGCGGGCGCCACGACGATCGTCGCACTCGTCGTGGGCGTCTTCGCCGCCTACGCGCTGGCCCGACTGAACTTCCGGTTCAAGTTCGCGGTCATGGGCTTCATCCTCGGGGCCTCGATGTTCCCGGGCGTGGCTCTCGTGACGCCGCTGTTCCAGCTGTTCACGAACATCGGCTGGATGGGCTCGTACCAGGCGATGATCATTCCGGACATCTCGTTCACGCTCCCGCTCACGGTGTACACCCTGACCTCGTTCTTCCGCGAGATGCCGTGGGAGCTCGAGGAATCCGCCCGCATCGACGGCTGCACGCAGGGGCAGGCGTTCCGCAAGGTCATCCTGCCGCTCGCGGCTCCGGCGACGTTCACGACGGCGATCCTCGCCTTCATCGGGGCATGGAACGAGTTCCTCATCGCGTCCCAGCTTTCGTCGGAGGCGACGAAGCCCGTGACGGTCGCCATCGCGTCCTTCACGGGTGCCCAGCCGCACCAGGAGCCGTACACGGCGATCATGGCGGCCGGAACCATCGTCACGATTCCGCTCGTCGCGCTCGTGCTGATCTTCCAGCGCAAGATCGTCGCCGGCCTCACCGCCGGCGCGGTGAAGTGAGAACGCGTGGCTGAACAGCACGGACACCGTCCGCTGGACCACTTCGCGGTCGGAGGAGAGGCATACCGCCGCTCCTCCGGCCCGAGGCAGGCCGTCATCGAACAGTTCGAGATCTTCATCGGGTTCGTCGGATTCTGGGCGTTCATCCTGCTCGTCGTGACGGTGTGGCTCGAGGTCACGGGGCAGCCCGCCCTGTGGTGGGCGCTGGGCCTTGCGGGGTCGCTCGTAGCAATCGGAGGCCTGTGGGCCTTGAGGCGTAGGGTGCTTCGGGGGAACACACACGACGCCGAGCACTGAGTCGGCGTGTCTCTCGCCGGCGTAGTGGCCGGCGGATCACGGAGGGAACATGGTCGGCATCGAGGACGTCGCCGCGGCAGCTGGGGTTTCGACGGCAACGGTTTCGAGGGCCATCCGAGGGCTTCCCAGAGTGTCGCCGCGGACCCGCGCCAAGATCCTCGCCACGGCCAAGGAGCTGGGGTACGTCCCGTCGTCGGCCGCATCTCGGCTCGCGTCCGGCAAGACCCGCACGATCGGCGTGCTTGCCCCGTACGTCGACCGGTGGTTCTTCGGGAAGGCGATCGACGGCGTCGAGCTTGAGCTGCATGACCGGGGCTACAACCTCTCCCTTTTCAACCTCGGCGGCCGGACGCAGCCCCGAGAGCGGCTTTTCAGCAAGGCCATGGTGCACAAGCAGATCGACGCTCTGCTGCTGCTGTGCATGTACCTGCACCAGGAGGAGATCGACGATCTCCACACGATCGACATGCCCCTCGTCGTCGTCGGCGGGCCGGTTCCGGGCTGCTCCAACGTCGGAATCGATGACTACGCGGCCGCGAAGTCCGTCACGGATCACCTGATCGGGCTGGGCCACCGGCACATCGCGCTCCTTCACGGGCAGGACGACTCCGACCTGAATTTCAGCGTTCCGCGCATCCGCGTCGAGGGCTTCCGCGAGGCGGTGCACCAGGCGGGCCTCGAATTCAATCCGGATGCCTCGCTGTTCGGCAATTTCACGGTCGAAAGTGGCGTTGAGGCGATGCGCCGCTACATGGAATTCCCCGCCCCGAGGCCGACGGCGATCATGTGCGCCTCGGACGAAATGGCGCTCGGGGTCATGTTCGAGGCCCGTCGGCAGGGAATCCGGATCCCGGAGGACCTCTCCGTCGTGGGGATCGACGGCCACGAGATGGGGGCCGCGGCCGGGCTCACGACCATCTGGCAGGACCCGACGGCGCAGGCCCGCCGTGGCACGCGCATGCTCCTCGCCGAACTCTCGGGGGAAGAGGGGGCCGTGCACAACGAGACCGCCGAGCAGCGGCTCGTGGTCCGCGAGTCGACGGCGCCGCCCCGCCCCTGAGGGGCTACGAGGCGCGCGCGAGCTGGCGGATCGGGATCCAGCGCGAGGCGAGCCGCCGATACGCCGCGGCAGCCCCCGTCATGTCACCCTCCGCGAGGCATTCGATGCCAAGCCGCACGTCAAGGCACGATTCGTCGGGAAAGACCCTGTCCGCAACCCGACCATAGTCGAGCTCGACGGCCGAGTCCGGGTGGAATTCCTCAAGCCACTCGGTGAGCGACGTGAGCTCGTCAAGCATGCTCATGTCCGGCGCCGCGAGCGCGAGATTGGCCACGGCGAAGCGTGCGCGGTTGATGGCCTTGCCCCACGGCGCGACGATCCGTACGGTCCGCACATGGTCGCCGTCCTCGACGACCTCCGTGGGGTCCGATTCCTGGAAGAGCACGAACCAGCTGAACGGGATGCCCCACAGGGATTCGCGCGTGTTGATCCGCGGCGAGGCCGATTCCGCCGCAATGCGGTCCACGCGGGCCTGGTGCCGCTCCCGCGCTTCCTCGGGGAGCATGAGCTCGGCCAGGATCCGGGGCGCCGTGCTGATGACCGACTCGGCCGCGAGGCCCGAGCGCAGCACAAGCTGGCTCGGGCAGTACAGGACCTTCCCGTTGACCGTGAGCGAGCGCGTGAATTCGGTGCCGTCGCCGGGGAACGGGTCCCCTGTCTCGCCGATCACCCGGCCGAGCGCCGCGGTCGACTCGGCCGTGTCGAGCTCTTCGCGGCCGCCTGCGTGGGGGAGGCCGGCCTCGACCCGCTCGCGTTCGGCTGCGCTGAACGCCTCGATCGGCTCGTAGACGCGCAGATGGGACGAGAGTGGCCTGCTCGGGCGGCGCGTACCGCTCATCTCAGCGCGCCTTCGCGGCGGCGGGCGTCACTGTCCGTCCGCAAGCTCCACCACCACCGGCACATGGTCCGAGGCCCCCTTGCCCTTGCGTTCCTCGCGGTCGAAGTGGGCGCCGACCACGCGGGCCTCGAGCGCGGGGGAAGCAAGGACGAAGTCGATCCGCATGCCTTCCTTCTTGGGGAACCGAAGCTGCTTGTAGTCCCAATACGTGTACACGCCCGGGCCCGCGGTGTAGGCCCGCGCGGCGTCCGTGAACCCGGTCTCCTCGAACGCGCGGAATGCCTCGCGCTCGGGCTCGCTCACGTGCGTCCAGCCCTCGGTGCGGAAGAGCTCGATGTCCCACACGTCCTCGTCGCGTGGCGCGATGTTCCAGTCGCCCACGAGGGCGATTTGGGCCGCAGGATCCTGCGCGAGCCACTCGCTGGCGTGCTTGTTGAGCGTGGCTAGCCACTCGAGCTTGTACGGCATGTGCTCGTCGTCGAGCGCGCGGCCGTTGGGCACGTAGAGGCTCCACACGCGCACGCCCCCGCACGTCGCCCCGATCGCACGGGCCTCCTGCTCCGCGGCCACTCCGCCCTTGCCGAAGGAGGGCTGATCCGGGAACGTGCGTTCGACGTCGTCGAGCCCCACACGGGACGCGATCGCGACGCCGTTCCACTGGCTCAGCCCGAAGTGGGCCACCTCGTAGCCGTTGCGCTCGAAGAGCTCCCACGGGAAGCTTTCGTCACGGCATTTCGTCTCCTGGAGCGCGAGGACGTCCACGTCGCTGCGCAGGAGCCAGCCTTCGACGCGGTCGGCCCGCGCGCGGAGGGAGTTCACGTTCCAGGTGGCGATCTTCACGCTGCCCACGCTATCAGCGCATGCCCTCCCGCCGCAGGGCCGCTGCGATTGCTGCGGCCCTCGAATCGACGCCGAGCTTCGCGTAGATGTGCGCGAGGTGCGATTTGACTGTCGCCTCCGAGATGAAGAGCCGCTTGCTGAGCTCGCGATTGCTGAGCCCCTCGGTCAAGAGCCCCAGGAGTTCGGCCTCGCGCGGCGTGAGGGCATCGTCCGGACGGGCGCGCTGCCGGAAGAGCTTCGAGGCGACGGGAGCGCTGAGCACAGGGCGTCCGACGACGGCGCCGCGCACCGCCGCGAAGATCTCCTCGGGGGCGGCGTCCTTGAGCACATACCCCATCGCGCCGGCGTCGACGGCCCGGACGATATCCGCGTCCGAGTCGTAGGTGGTGAACACGATGACGGCCTGGCGCGGATTGCCCGCCCGGATGCGCCGGATCGCCTCGATCCCGTCGATCCCCGAGCCCATGCCGAGGTCCATCACGACAACATCGGGCCCATGCTCGGCCGCGAGCCGCACCGCGTCCTCGCCCTTGCCGGCTTCGGCCACGACCTCGAGGTCGGGCTGCGTGCCGAGGAGCGCACGGAGGCCGCTGCGGACCACGAGGTGGTCGTCGCATAGGAGGACGGTGATCATGATGCTCCTTCGGTCATGATGCGCCTTCCCCCGGGCCCGGCGCCGGAACCTCGGCCGCGGCGATCGTCCCCTCGCCCGGTGCGCTCTCGACCGAGAACGTGCCCCCGAGCTGCTCGACCCGCTGCCGCATGGCGCGGAGCCCGTACCCTCCTTCGGCCGACGGCGCGGGGAGCCGAGCGGGGTCGAAGCCGCGGCCCGAGTCGTGGACGTCGACCGTCACGGCGTCGGGCAGGAATCCCACGCTGAGGGTGACCTCGGCCGGCCCGGCATGCCGACGCACATTCGAGGCCGCGCTCGCGACGACGCGCAGGAGCGCATGGCGGATCTCGGCAGGGACCTCCCGCGGAATGCCGCTCACGTGGAGCCGCGGCCGGTCGACGTACCGCGCCGCCGCGCGTTCGAGCGCCTCCGGGAGCGGGGCCGTGTCGATGCCGGGGGCCGCGAGATCGTGCACGAGGGCACGTGTGTCCGCGAGGCTCTCGCGGAGCAGCCCCGCGGCCTCGGCGACCTTCGCGCGGCCGGCCGCGGCGCCGTCGTCGTTCGTCCCCGTGCGCTGGGCGGCCTCGAGCAGCAGGAGACTCGACGCGAGCCCTTGAGTGACGGTGTCGTGGATCTCGCGCGAGACGCGGGCCCGCTCCTCGGCCGCGCCCGCGCGGCGCTGGCTCTCCGCGAGCTCGGCGCGGGTGCCGCTCAGGGTCGCCGTGAGACGGGCCTGCTCCCGCGCGTCCTCCTCGAGCCGCCCCGAGACGAGGCTCAAGAGGACGGCCGCTGCGAGGGGACCGAGGAGCATCGCGAGATCCGACCAGCCGCTCAGGCGGAACAGGCCCACGGCGGTCGACGCCGCGAGGACGGCCGTCGCCGCATGACCGGCCCGCATCGAGCCGTGAGCCGCTGTCGAGCCGCCGAAGACCGTGCGGAACACGAAGAAGAGGGGAAGCGAGCACCATGCGAAGCTCGGCGCGAGCAGCACCAGCGCGGCCCACGCCGCGAGGACCGCCGTGCCGCACGACACGCGGGATCGGTGGCCCGCGGGCACGAGTGCGATGAGGGCGTACAGCGCGCTCGCGGCCAGGCCGAGCACGAGGACGGGAACGTTCTCCTCGGGACTGTGGCGCATCGCGTAGCGCGCGCCCGACGCGACGAGCAGCACGGCGAAGCTCGCATGGACCACCGCGTCGATCGGTCGCGGGCGGCCCGCGCGCAGCTCGCGGGCGGCGACGGAATCCGGCATGAACGCCATGGTAGAGGGCACGCGGCCGCCCTCGTCTCATACTTTTGGCTAGGAAGGCGGAGCCGCCCGGCCGATGTAGGGCCCCCGACTCCTCGCGACGATAGGTGAGAACCATCGATCCTGAGGAGGAACCTGTGAAGAAGAGCTCTGTCGTCGCCGCCGTGGCGAGTGCCGCGGTCCTGACGGGCGGGATCACCGTCGCCGCGAACGCCGTCCAGCCCGCAGCGCCCGCTGCCCCCGCCGCCGTGCGCGCCGTCGACGTCCAGGCCGCCGAGGGAACGACCGTCGCGCAGAACCGCATCACCGCGACCGCTTCGGCCAAGGCCGTGCAGGCAGCCCTCGAGAAGTGCGTCGCGGACAAGCTGCCGTTCGTGACCGTTGCCCTCGTGGACCGCTTCGGCACCGTCCAGGCCCTCCTCCGCGGAGACAACGCGGCCGAGCACACGATCGAGGCCGCGAAGCAGAAGGCCTATACGGCTGCGGCCTTCGGGGCCCCGACGAGCGAGCTCGCGAAGCGCATCCAGTCGCCCGGCCCCTCGATCGCCGACCTCCCGGGCACGCTGTTCCTCGCGGGCGGCGTGCCGCTCAAGGTCAACGGCGCCTCGGTGGCCGGCATCGGCGTCGGCGGCGCTCCCGACGGCGCGCTTGACGAGGCCTGCGCCGCTGCGGGCGCAGAGGCCATCGCGCACTGATCCCCGCGCGGAGGACGACGGCGACGCGCCCTTGGGAGGGGCGTCGCCGTCAATGTTCTCGCGCGCGTTGCGGTGCCGCCTGCGCGCGCCATCGGGCCGCGGTCGGGAAGCTGCGGCCCGTAGGACCTACTTCGTCCAGGCGGTCGCGCCCTCGTGCCACCATGTGTCGAAGCGCGTCACGGGCGTGGCGCGCTTGTGGCGCGTCACGAGGTAGCGGCGCTCGATCGATTCGGCGACCTCGTCCGGCACGTCCCGGCCCTCGAGGTAGTCGTCGATCTCCTCGTAGGTGATGCCGAGCTCGTGCTCGTCGTGGCGGCCGGGCTCGAGGTCCAGGAGGTCCGCCGTCGGGACCTTCTGCCAGATACGCTCGGGCGCCCCGAGGTGCTGGAGGAGCTCGCGGTTCTGGCGCTTGTTGAGCCCGAAGAGCGGGAGGATGTCCGCGCCGCCGTCGCCGAACTTCGTGAAGAAGCCCGTGACCGACTCGGCGCCGTGGTCGGTGCCGATCACGAGGAGGCCGCGCTCGCCCGCGATCATGTACTGGGAGATCATGCGCGCGCGGGCCTTCGTGTTGCCGCGCACGAAGTCGCTGAGCTCTCGGTCTGAGGTCCGCTCGTACTCGGCCTCGAAGCCTTCCACGGCGGGCTTGACGTTGAACGTCCATTCGGACTTGGCCTGCACGAACTCGAGGGCGGCCTTGGCGTCCTCCTCGTCGTGCTGCACGCCGTGCGGGAGGCGCACCGCGATGAAGTCCGCCTCGACGCCCTCCTCGGCGAGGGATTCGACGGCTAGCTGCGCGAGGCGGCCCGCGAGCGATGAGTCGAGGCCCCCGCTGATCCCGAGGACGAAGCCCTTCGCGCCCGTCGCCTTGAGGTAGTCCTTGAGGAACGCGACCCTCGCCTCCACTTCCTCGGCGGGGTCGATCTGCGGCTTGACGCCCATCTCGTCGATGATCTTGGCCTGGAGTTCGCGCATGGCCTTAGCCTACGTCAGCGATGTTTCCGGATGGCTAAGCGGGGAATGTCGTCACTGTCCGCGATAACCGAAAGAGGAGACCGGAGATGGCGATCAAGCTCAACCACAAGGCCTTCGACCACGCGAAGTCCCTCGTGCGGGACGGGAAGGTGGTCCGCGATACCCGCGACGACTGGAGCGAGCACGCCCCCGACAACGAGAAGCTGAACAAGTTCCTCGAGTCGAAGGGCACAGGCGGCTATTCCGAATGGTTCCTCGGCGTCGACGACGAGTTCCCCGAGGACACCAAGGCCCATTACAAGTTCCCGTACGGGGACCTCGCCAAGGTCCACCGCTGCGCCGTGATCTCGGGAGAGAGCCGCGCGAGTCAATACGACCACCACGAGATCCGCGAAGCACTCGGCGACCTGCTCAAGCGCATCGACGAGGAGTAGCCCCGGCAATCGTGGCAAACGGTTGCCCTCGCGCGGGCGCCGTGGGCTAGCGTGGGACGGTGCCCCTCGAAGAGCCCGCCCCCGCCTCGCTCCGGATCGCCGTCGTCGGCTGTGGCGACATCTCGGCCCAGCACTTCGCCGCGATCGAGACGATCGACGGCGCCACGCTCGCCGCCGTCGTCGACGTCGACCCGGGGAGGCGGGACGCCGCCGCGGCAGCCCACGGCGTCCCCGGCCACGCGAGCCTCGGAGAGCTGCTCGCTCAAGGGGGCATCGACGTCGTCCATGTGTGCACGCCGCACGACGCGCACGCGCCGCTCGCGCGCGAGGCCCTCGCCGCCGGGGTGCATGTCCTGACCGAGAAGCCCGTGGCGCACACGCTCGCCGACGCCGAGGCGCTGGCTGTAGCCGCCCGCGAGGCCTTCCGCGGGCCCGGCACCCAGCTCGGCGTGTGCTTCCAGAACCGCTACAACACGCCGGTGCGGGCGCTGCAGGAGCTGCTCGCGCGCGGGGGCCTTGGGCGCATCGTCGGCGCGACGGCGACCGTCATGTGGCACCGCACCCCCGACTACTACGCGGCCCGCCCGTGGCGCGGCACGTGGGCCGGGAGCGGCGGCGGCCTCCTCATGAACCAGGCCATCCACACGCTCGACCTGCTCGAATGGCTCGTCGGGCCCGCGCGCGTGGTGGGCGGGGCGGCGTCGACGCGCGCGCTCGCGGGCGCCATCGAGGTCGAGGACACCGCGGATATCCTCCTCGAGCACACGACGGCCGACGGCGGAACGCTGCGGTCCGTCTTCTTCGCGACGAATGCGAACGCCGTGAACTCGCCCGTGACCCTTGACATCACCACCGAGCGCGCGGAGCTGAGCCTGCGCGGCGCGCTCACGGTGCGGCACGGCGACGGCCGCGTCGACATCGTGCACGAGGAGGGAATCCTTCCGGGGGAGCGGAGCTACTGGGGCGCGTCGCATCGGCTGCTCATCGAGGACTTCTACGCGTCGATCGGCTCGGACCGCCCCTTCTGGATCGGGGCCGAGGAGGCCTGCGCGCCCTTGCGGATCATCAAGGACGTGTACGCCCGCACCTACGCGCCGGGGGAGTGGGTCTAGGCTCGCGGGCCCCGAGTCGGTGGTTGGCAACGGATGGCAAACGGTTTCCATCGTGTGCCGGGCGAGCCTACGGTGAGAAGCGAGTGATGGCCGTCACCATGCGGCAGGCAGATCAACGAGGAGTGCACTCATGGCCAGAATTGGCGTCCAGGCAATGATGCTCCGGGAGAGCTTCGCGGAGCTCGGCCCCTTCGAGACGCTCCGGAAGGTGGCGGACCTCGGGTATCGCGCCGTCGAGGTCTCGCAGATTCCCATGGACCCCGCGAACGTCGCCGAGCTCGAGCGGGCCCGCGGCGAGCTCGGGATTGAATACGCAGCCCTCTCCGCGCAGCTCGACGGCGAGAAGGGTGCCACGCCGTATCCGCTCGAGGCCGACATCGAACGGGCCGTCGCAGACTGCCGTCGGCTCGGCACGGACATGCTCCGCATCGGCATGGCACCGATGGCAGAGCTGCGCTCGGAGGAGAGCGTCGTGGACTACGCGAAGCGCGCCGAGAAGGCTGCCCAGGCCCTCGCTGGCGAGGGCATCACGCTGTACTACCACAACCACCACGTCGAGTTCGCGAAGCTGGGCGGCCGCTACATCATGGACATCCTCGCGGACGAGGCCCCGAGCATGGGGCTCGAAATCGACGTCCACTGGGTCCAGCGCGGTGGGCTCGACCCCGTCCGCACGCTCGGGAAGTACGCGGGACGCACGGCCATGGTCCATCTCAAGGACTACCGCATCGGCGCGCTCTCCGAGGAGGGCGTCAAGGCCCACGCGGAGGGCGACCACGAGGCTTTCGTGCGCCACTTCGCCGACGTCGTGCAGTTCGCCGAGGTCGGCGAGGGCAATCTCGACTTCGCGTCGATCGTGCCGGCGGCCGTCGAGGCCGGGGCGAAGTACCTGCTTGTCGAGCAGGACCAGCTCTACGGCCGCACGGTCTTCGACGCCCTCGCCATCTCTCATACCAATCTCGTCGGGCTCGGGTTCCAGGACCTCTTCTAACCCGCAGCAGTCCGTCCGCAGCGACCAAGGAGCACAGCATGAGCAGGAAAGTCCGCCTCGGCATCGTCGGGTTCGGCAACCAGGGCAGCCAGTACGCGCGCCTCATCGAAGAGGGGCGCGTCCCGAACGTCGAGCTCGCGGCCATCACGGACACGGACTCGGCGCGCCGCGAGCAGATCGCGGAGAAGTACCCGGACGTCGCCCGGTTCGAGGACTACGTGGCCATGCTCGAGTCCGGCGCCGTCGAGGCCGTCGTGACCACGGTGCCGCACTACTTGCACCCGCAGATGGGGATCCAGGCCCTCGAGCGGGGCATCCACGTGCTTGTCGAGAAGCCGGCCGGCGTCTACACGAAGCAGGTCCGCGAGCTCAACGAGTTCGCTGCCTCGAAGCCCGGGCTGACGTTCGCGATCATGTTCAACCAGCGCACCAATCCGCTGTACCGGCGGCTCAAGGAGATCGTCGACTCGGGCGAAATCGGCGCGATCCGGCGCACGAACTGGATCATCACCACGTGGTATCGGCCGCAGGCGTACTACGACTCGAGCGCGTGGCGCGCGACGTGGGGCGGCGAGGGCGGCGGCGTCCTCGTGAACCAGGCCCCCCACCAGCTCGACCTCTGGCAGTGGATCTGCGGCGTGCCGCAGCGCGTCTTCGCCAAGGCCGGGTACGGCTTCCGGCGGAACATCGCCGTCGAAGACGAGGTCGTCGCCGTCGTCGACTATGGCGACGGCGCGACGGGCACGTTCACGACCGCGACGCACGAGCTCGTGGGCACGGATCGCTTCGAGATCACCGGGGACAGGGGAAAGATCGTCGTCACCGACTCGAAGACCGCTGTCGTCACGCGCTTCCGCGCGCCCGAGCAGGAGATCAACGCGGGCATTCCGCCCGAGGACGTCTGGCGGATGACGAGCGACCAGTTCAACCCGGACGACTACTACACGCAGGAGACGCTCGAGTTCGACACCGCGTGGGGTGGCCAGCACGCGGCCGTGCTCGAGAACTTCGCGGCGAACATCCTCGACGGCACCCCGCTCATCGCCTCGGGCAGCGACGGGATCCTCGGCGTGCGCCTCGCGAACGCCATCCACCTCTCGAGCTGGACGGGCAAGGAAGTCCCCATCGACTTCGACGAGGACGAGTTCCTCGCCGAGCTCAACAAGAAGATCGCTGAGGAAGGCAAGTTCCCGCAGCGCGGCTAGCCCGACGAGTGGCCACCTTTCGGCCTACGCCTGGCCACCTCTCGTGCTGGAACGGTGAGAGGTGGCCACGCGTTGGTGAGAGGTGGCCGCCCGTTGGTGAGAGGTGGCCACGCGTTGGCGAGAGGTGGCCGCGCGTTGGTGAGAGGTGGCCGCGCGTTGGGGGTGGCGTCAGCTCGGCGCGGGGCCGGTCGACGCCCGGACCTTGAGGTGCGTCGGCATGACGGCGAGTTTGCGGGGCGTGCCGCCGCGGATCGGGTCGAGCTGCGCCATGAGCATCGACACCGCAACGCGGCCGGCCTGTTCGATGGGCGATGAGATGGTCGTGAGCGGGGGATTGCAGAAGTCGGCACCGAAGATGTCGTCGCACCCGACGATGCTCACGTCCTCCGGCACGCGCACGCCGCGCTCGCGGAACCGCTGCAGCATGCCGATGGCGAGGAGGTCGTTGAAGGCGATGACCGACGTCGCCCGGGTGCCCAATGCGCCGTCGGCCGCTGCCGCCCCCGAGAGCGCCGTCGGCGCGTAAGGCCCGAGGCGGGTCGCCGTCATGCCGCGCCTCGCGGCCGCCTCCTCGATCGCCTTCCACCGACGGTGGTTCGACCAGGAGCTCGTGGGGCCGCCCGCGTAGACCACGGACTTGTGGCCGAACGACGCGAGGTGCTCGAGGGCCTGGACCATCGCGCCCGGGGTGTCGATGAGCACTGTGGGCGCGTCCGCCGTCGCCCGGTTGATCGTGACGAGCGGCTGCCGCGCCGCGGTGTCCGTGAGCTGCTGGTCCGTGAGGCGCGACGCCGCGAGGATCACGCCGTCCGTCGAGCGGCGCAGCTTGCGCAGGGTGTCGAGCTCGACGTCGGTCGCCTCCTCGGTGTCGACGAGGAGCTGCGTGTACCCGGACGCCTTGAGCTGGTACTGCGTGCCCCGGATGATGTCGAAGTAGAACGGGTTCGTGATGTCCGGGACGAGGACGGCGATGACGCCCGTCCGCCCCGAGCTGAGCCCGCGGGCCTGCGTGCTGGGCACATAATGCAGCTCGGCGGCGATGCGCTCGATCTTCTCGCGCGTGCGCGCGTTGACCCGCTGCGGATTCGAGAGCGCGCGGGAGACGGTCGACGTCGCAACCCCCGCCCGCTCGGCGATGTCGCGGATCGTGGGCATACGCTCGGCGGACGGGCTGACCTCCTGGCTCATGCCGTCCATTGCAGCATCGCTGGCAACTTTTGGCAATCGCTTGCCGTATTGTTTCCATCCTTCCTAGGCTCGTCCTATCGATGCATGGGGTGAGCTGAGTCACAGCGGCTCCCCGGTTCGTACTCAAGGAGGAGACTCATGCGTTTCGGCACCAAGGCCACCCTGGCCTCGATCGCGACGGCCGCGGCCCTCGCCCTCTCAGCTTGCGGCGGCGGATCGTCGAGCGGCGGCAGCTCATCCGGTGGCGCAGTCAACGGAGCAGGCAAGACCCTCGACGTCCTCGTCAACGTCAACACGGCGTACCCCGAGCAGCAGAAGCAGTGGATGTCCAGCATCCAGGCGAAGTTCAAGGAGCAGACGGGCGCGGACCTCAAGTTCGAGACCTTTACCTCGGCCAACGACGAACTGACCCGCATCCAGACGTCCGTCGTCTCGGGCCAGGGG
Source organism: Sinomonas terricola (assembly GCF_034931225.1). Lineage (NCBI taxonomy): Bacteria > Bacillati > Actinomycetota > Actinomycetes > Micrococcales > Micrococcaceae > Sinomonas > Sinomonas terricola. Next base: position 179,286 of record NZ_JAYGGQ010000006.1, on the reverse strand, counting down.
CCAGACGTCTACTCGCTCGGCACCACGTTCACGCCGACGGCCTACGCGACGAAGGCGTTCGTCACGCTGAGCGACGACGACTGGAAGAAGGTCGGCGGCAAGGACCGCTTCAACCAGAACGCCCTCGGCATCTCGGGACCGGACAAGGACCACCTCGCCGGCATCCCGTTCGTGAGCCGCCCGTTCGTCATGGCCTACAACAAGGACCTCCTCAAGGCCGCAGGCATTGACGCCCCGGCCAGCACGTGGGACGGGCTCGCCGAACAGGCCAAGAAGCTCACCGATCCGGCCAAGGGCCAATACGGCATGGCCATCGCCTACAAGGACAACTTCGATCCGTGGAAGTACATCTGGGCCATGTCTGTCCAGGCGGGAAACCAGCTCGTGGACGGCAAGACGGCCAAGCTCAGTGACCCTGCAGTCAAGAAGGCGTACGAGACGTACTTCGGCTGGCTCACGAAGGACAAGGTGGTCAACCCCGCGTCCGTGGGCTGGAGCAACAGCCAGGCTCTCGCCGACTTCGCGGCGGGCAAGGCTGGGTACTTCCTCATGACGAGCTCCGGCTCCATTCCGACGCTCGACAAGTCGGCCCTCAAGGACAAGTACGACTACGCCCTCATGCCCGTCGCGGCCCCCGGAGACTCGTCGCCCAAGTCGGGCGCGACTCCCGCGGCATCGATCCTCTCGGGTGACAACCTCGTCGTCGCGAACTACTCCAAGAACAAGGACCTCGCGTTCGCGTACATCAACCTCGTGACGAGCAAGGACGAGCAGCTCAACTACCAGAAGACGTTCGGCGACCTGCCGGCGAACGCCGACGCGCTCGCGACGCTCACGTCCGCCCCGCACATGGCCGCTCTCGCCGACGCCGCGAAGAAGTCGTACGCGACGCCGTTCACCGGCGCGTGGGGCGACATCCAGCTCGCCCTGCTGAACGTGACGGTGCAGAGCATCCCGGACCTCGCCGCGGGCAACGTCCCGGATGCCTCGCTGAGCCAGCGCATCCAGGACGCGCAGTCCAAGGCCCAGTCCTCCCTCGATCGGGCGAAGTGAGGCGCGGAGTCACATCCGCGATCCCATCATGACGACTGCAAGCAACTCTGCGTCCGAGACCCGGCGCGCCGCCCAGACGGCGCGCCGGGCCCCCGGGCCGGCCTACGCCGTCGGCCCGGACACCGCCTCCGGAAGCGGCGTGGCCGACGCCGTTCCGGCCATCGCCGTCGGCGTCGAGACCCCCGGCGGCCGCCGTCGCCGCGGCCCGTCCGAGCGCAACCGGCCCCTGTGGATGATGATCCCGGGCGGCCTCCTGATGATCGTCGTGATCATCGTGCCGCTCCTCCTCGGCATCTACATGTCGCTCCTCGACCTCGACCAGTACACGCTGCGTCAATGGGTCGAGGCGCCGTTCATCGCCGTCGCGAACTACGTCGAGGCCGTCACCCAGACCGAGCTGTTCCACGGCGTCTGGCTGAGCGTCTCCTACTCGTTCATCGCGACGATCATCGCGATGCCCATCGGCATCGCCGCCGCGGTCGCGACTCAGAACGCGTTCAAGGGCCGCGCCGTCGTCCGCTCGGTCTTCCTCATCCCCTACGTCCTGCCGTCCTTCGTCGTCGCCACCGTGTGGCGCACGATGTTCCAGCCGGGCGGCATCGTCGAGCACGCGTTCCACCTTTTCGGCGCGGATCCCGGCCTCTTCCTCAACGGCCCGAACACGTACTGGACGCTCGTCTTCGTGCAGATCTGGGCGTCGTGGCCGTTCATCTACCTGCTTGCGCTCGCGGGGCTCCAGGCCGTGGACCACGAAGTCCACGAGGCCGCGGCCCTCGACGGCGCGCTGTGGTGGACCAAGCTGCGCTACGTCGTCTTCCCGTACCTCCGCGGGCCGATCTCGCTCGCGTTCATCATCGGGATGCTCAACCACATCAACAACTTCACGCTCCCGTTCGTCCTGTTCGGCATCCCCGCCCCGCACGACGTCGAGCTCCTCCCGGTGCTCACGTATGTGACGAGCTTCCAGAGCTTCCGCTTCGGGCTGAGCGCCGCGATGGCCGTGGTCTCGCTCATCCTCATCGCGATTCCGCTTTTCGTGTACCTGCGCGCCGTCAAGCTCGACGACGCCGAGACCCCCGGAGGCCGCAAATGAGCACCGTCGTTGCGCCGCGCCGCGGAGCCCAACCCGCGGCCGTCGACCGTCCCGGCTCCCGCCAGCAGACGGAGGTCACGCGCCTCCTCCCGAACTGGCTCCTCGCCGTCGTGATCGCGCTCCTCGCCCTGTTCGTGCTCGTGCCGCTCAGCTACATCTTCCTCGCGAGCATCAACTCGGACATCTCCGTGGCCCGCGGCGACTTCTGGCCCGCGGTGTTCACGCCGGACAACTACGCGAACATCTGGTCGAGCGTCGGCCTCGCGAACGGGCTCACGAACTCGATCCTCGTGGCCGGCTCGACGGCGATCGTCTCGGCCGCCCTCTCGATCGGCACGGCGTACGTCCTCGTGCGGTACCAGTTCTTGGGGCGCCTCACGATCATGCGCGGCCTCCTCGCGCTCCAGTCCGTGCCCGGCACGCTGCTCGTGCTGCCCGTGTTCGTCCTGTTCTCCTCGGCGGCCACATACCTCGGAATCCAGGTGATCGGCACCCGCTGGGGCCTGTTCGTGACGTACCTGACGTTCGCCCTCCCGTTCTCGACGTGGGTCATGGTCACATATCTGCGCGGCCTGCCGAGGGAGCTCGAGGAAGCAGCCCGCATCGACGGGGCGTCGAGCCTCGGGATCCTCACGAAGATCATCCTTCCGCTGAGCTGGCCGGGCATCATCGTCTCCGGGATCTTCGCGTTCCTGCTCGGCTGGAACGACGTGCTGTTCGCGTCAGTCATGACGAACCCCGAAAGCCAGACGGCCGCAGTCGCGCTCCAGATCTTCGCGACGAGCACCGAGGGCGGCGCGATCCCGTACTACGGCCAGATGATGGCGTCCGCGCTCGTGTGCGCGGCGCCCGTCGTGATCCTGTACCTGTTCTTCCAGAAGTACCTAGTGGGCGGCCTCACCGCCGGAGGAGTGAAATGACAGTCGAATGGGAGCTTTCCGGCTTCGGCGACGAGATTGACGCGGACCCGCGGGTCCAGGCGGCCGTCATGCGGGCGCTCGGTGCGAGCTACATCGAGGTCCGGAGCGCATGGGGCACGAACATCGTGGACTTGGGCGAGGAGCAGCTCGCCGAGCTCAAAGGCATCCTGGACGAGGCCGGGCTCAAGGCTTCCGCGATCGCCTCGCCGATCGGCAAGGTGGACGTCGAGCTGCCAGTTGAGCACGAGGTTGAGCGGCTGGGCCGGGCTCTGCGCGCCGCGGAGGTCCTCGGCTCGCCGTACATCAGGATCTTCTCCTTCTACTACGAGGGGCGCGCGGCGGAGGATGTGCGCGACGCCGTGATCGAGCGGATGACGGCGCTGGCCCGCCGCGCCGAGGGCACGGGCGTGACGCTCGTGCACGAGAACGAGAAGGACATCTTCGGCGACATCCCGTCCCGCGTCGCGGACATCGTCGAGACGGTCAACTCTCCGGCGCTCAAGCTCGCGTGGGATCCGGCGAACTTCGTCCAGGTCGGCGTCAAGCCGTTCACTGAGGGCTACGAGCTGCTCCGCCCGCACGTCGTGTATCTCCAGGTCAAGGACGCGCTGTTCGCGACGGGTCAGGTTGTCCCCGCGGGCGAGGGCGACGGCGAAGTGCTCCGCACGGTCGAGGCCCTGCGCGACAGCGGCTACACCGGCTTCGCCTCCCTCGAGCCGCACCTCGCGTACGCGTACGAGACGGGCGGCTTCAGCGGGCCGTACGCGTTCGGCGTGGCCGCGCGCGCCTTCGCCAAAGTCCTCGACGCCGCGGGCGTCGCGTCGATCTAGCCGACGCGCTGCCGATTTCCCCAACTTTCCCTCCGATTTCCCCAGCTTTACGCGTACGACGGCGCGACTCCCCGAGGTTTTCCCGCGACACGCCGCGCGTGGGCCTCGAAAGCTGGGGAACTCGCCGCCAATTCGGGGGAGATCGGCCGCCGTCGCCCGCCCCCGAGGCCCGAACCGACCATGCGTAGCGAAATGAGAGAGACGATGACCGACTCCATTGCCGCCAACCCTGACCGCCTCCTCCCGGCCGACCCCGGAACGCGCCAGATCGCGCGCGAGCTGTACGCCGACGTCGAGCATCTTCCCATCCTGTCGCCGCACGGCCACGTGCCCGCCGAGTGGATCGCGGACGACGAGCCGTTCACCGACCCGACGTCCCTTCTCGTGAGCCCGGACCACTACGTGACGCGGCTCATCCACGCGTCCGGGGTTCCGCTGAGCGAGCTCGGGGTGGGCTCGGGCGCGCCGCAGGGCGAGGCCGCGTCCCGCGCGGCCTGGCGCCGTTTCGCCGAGGCGTGGCCGCTCTTCGACGGCACGGCGTCGGGGTACTGGCTCCGGAGCGAGTTCGAGCACGTCTTCGGCCTGCCGTCCTCGATGGTCGACGCCCTAGGCTCGAACGCCGACACTGCGTACGACGCGATCGCGGCCAAGCTCGCCGATCCCGGCTTCCGGCCGCGGCGGCTGTTCGAGGACTTCAACATCGAGGTCCTCGCCACGACCGACGATCCGCTCGACACGCTCGAGGCCCACGGCCGCCTCGCGAAGGACGAATCGTTCGCGGGCCGCGTCATCCCGACCTTCCGCCCGGACCCGTACATCAATCTCGCCCACCCGGAGTGGGCGGCGCGGGTCGCACGGCTCGCCGATGAGGCGTCCGACGGCGTTCCGGGCTTCGCGGGCTACCTGCGCGCCCTCGAGAATCGCCGCCGCTACTTCGTGGAGCACGGCGCCGTCTCGGCCGACCACGGCGTGCGCACGCCGCTCACGCTCAAGCTGTCCCCGACCGAGGCCGAGGCCCTCTTCGAGAAGGCGCGCCGCGGGGAAGCCACGGCTGCCGACCGAGACGCGTTCGAGGCCCACATGATGTACGAGATGGCGCGGATGTCCGTCGAGGACGGTCTCGTCATGACGATCCATCCCGGCTCGTTCCGCAACCATCACGCGCCGACGTTCGCGGCGTATGGCGCCGACACTGGCCACGACATCCCATTCGCGGTCAACTACACGGAGGGCATCCGCCCCGTCCTGCAGGACTTCGGCACGGCCAAGGACTTCCACCTCGTCCTGTTCACGCTCGACGAGACGGTGTTCTCGCGCGAGCTCGCCCCGCTCGCCGGGTTCTACCCGAGCGTCTACATCGGCGCTCCGTGGTGGTTCCTCGACGCTCCGGACGCGATGCTGCGCTTCCGCTCGGCCGTGACCGAGACGGCCGGCTTCTCGCGCTCGTCGGGCTTCATCGACGATACGCGCGCGTACTGCTCGATCCCGGCGCGGCACGACACGTCGCGGCGGATCGAGGCCTCTTTCCTGGCCCGGCTCGTTGCGGAGCACCGCCTCACGGAGGCTCGTGCGCACGAGCTCATCGTGGATATCGTCGACGCGGCGCCGCGCCGGGTCTTCAAGCTCTAGGGGAACAACCGTGACCAGAACCGCCACCGAGCTGCCTGTCCTGAGCCGCAAGGGCGCCCCGGCCCCGCCCGTGCGCATCGTCCACCTGGGTCTCGGGGCGTTCCACCGATCGCATCAGGCGTGGTTCACCGCGCACGCCTCGGATGCGGCCGAGTGGGGCATCGCGTCCTTCACCGGCCGACGCCCGGACGCGGCCCTCGCGCTCGCCCCCCAGGACGGGCTGTTCACGCTCATCGAGCGGGCCGCGGACGGCGACCGCTTCGAAGTCGTCCCCACCATAGCCGAGGCCGTCGACGGCGCGGACACCGAGCGCCTCAACGAGCTGCTCGCCGCGCCGTCGACCGCGATCGTCACCCTCACCGTCACGGAGAAGGTGTACGACGACGGCGGCCCGGACTCGCCGCTCGGGCGCCTCGCGAGGGGTCTCGCCGCGCGCCGGGACGCGGGGGCCGGTCCGATCGCTATCGTGAGCTGCGACAACGTCGCGGGCAACGGCGACGTGGCGCGCGCCGCCGTCGAACGCATTGCCCAGGCCGTGGACCCCGGACTCGCCGCGTGGGTAAGGGAGAACGCGAGCTTCGTGGGCACCTCGGTGGACCGCATCACCCCGCGGACGACGCCGGACGACGTCGCCCTCGTCGCCGAGCGGTGCGGGTACCGGGACGCCTCGCCCGTCGTGGCCGAGCCGTTCGCGAGCTGGATCCTCTCGGGCGAGTTCCCCGGGGGCCGGCCCGCGTGGGAGGATGCCGGCGCGCAGTTCGTCGAGGACATCGAGCCGTTCGAGAACCGCAAGCTGTGGCTCCTCAACGGCGCCCACACGATGCTCGCCTACGCGGGGCAGCTGCGGGGCCATGCGACAGTCGCCGAGGCGCTCGCAGACCCCGTGTGCCGCGACGCGATGGAGGCGTTCTGGGACGAGGCCGCCCGCCACCTGACCCTCCCGGCGCTCGACGTCCCGGGCTACCGCGCAGCGCTCGTCGAGCGTTTCGCGAACCCGCGGATCGCGCACTATCTCGCGCAGATCGCCCAGGACGGATCGCTCAAGCTCCGCATGCGCGCAGTCCCCGTCCTGCGGGCCGAGCGGGCCGAAGGGCGCTCCGGGATCGGAGCCGCCCGCATGATCGCTGCGTGGATGGATTATCTTGTCAGCGTCGTCGGGCAGCGCGCCGAGTTCCACGACCCCCTCGAGGAGGAGGTGCGCGCCGCGCTCGCGCTCGAGGGCCGCGAACGCACTGTGGCCCTCCTCGGCCTCGTGGACGCGGACCTCGCGGGGGAGGCCGCCGTCGTCGACCGGGTCGACAGCCTGCTCGGCACGTTCGCCGAGGACTGACCGCCCGCTGCAACGGATGGCAAATAGTGGCAAGCGATTGCCACCCGACGCAGCGGATCACTATCGTGGGACCGAAGCCAGCGCCGCCGCTCACGCGAGCGGCGGCCCCCGAGCAACAAACGCACTGGATAGAGAGGAACGACATGAAGATCGTTGCCGCCGATGTCTTCGTGACGAGCCCGTCGCGCAATTTCGTCACGCTGCGGATCACGACCGACGAGGGCGTCACGGGCATTGGGGACGCGACGCTCAACGGGCGCGAGCTCGCCGTCGCCGCGTACCTCAAGGAGCACGTCGCGCAGCTGCTCATCGGCAAGGACCCGCACCGGATCGAGGACACGTGGCAGTTCCTCTACCGCTCGTCCTATTGGCGCCGCGGGCCCGTGACGATGGCCGCGATCGCGGCCGTGGACATGGCGCTGTGGGACATCAAGGGCAAGGTCGCGAACCTGCCGGTGTACCAGCTGCTCGGCGGCGCGTCGCGCGAGGGCCTGCGCGCGTACGGGCACGCGTCCGGCACGGACATCCCCTCGCTCTTCGACTCGATCCGCGAGCACCTCGAGAAGGGCTACAAGTCGATCCGCGTCCAGACCGCAATCCCTGGGATCAAGGCCGTCTACGGCGTTGCCGCGCAGGCGCAGTCCTCGGGCGAGCGGTACGACTACGAGCCCGCTGGCCGCGGCGCATACCCGCTCGAGGAGGACTGGGACACGCGTGCGTACCTGCGCCACCTGCCGACCGTGTTCGAGGCCGTGCGCAACGAGTTCGGTCCCGAGATCCCGCTCCTGCACGACGGCCACCACCGCATGACCCCGATCCAGGCCGCCAAGCTCGGCAAGGCCCTCGAGCCCTACGACCTGTTCTGGCTCGAGGACTGCACCCCGGCGGAGAACCAGGAGGCTCTGCGCTTGGTCCGCCAGCACACCACGACTCCGCTCGCGATCGGCGAGGTCTTCAACACCGTGTGGGACTTCCAGACGCTCATCAAGGAGCAGCTCATCGACTACGTCCGCGCGGCCTCGACCCACTTCGGCGGCATCAGCCCGCTCAAGAAGGTCATGGACTACGCGGCGCAGTACCAGGTCAAGTCCGGCTTCCACGGCCCCACGGACATCTCCCCAGTCGGCTTCGCGGCGCAGCTGCACGTCGGCCTCGCGATCCACAACTACGGGATCCAGGAGTACATGCAGCACTCGGACGCGACGAACACCGTGTTCGAGCAGTCCATGACGTTCACGGACGGCTACCTGCATCCGGGCAACAAGCCGGGCCTCGGCGTCGAATTCAACGAGGACGCGGCGAAGTCGTACCCGTACCAGCAGGCCTACCTTCCGTACAACCGGCTCGTCGACGGCACCGTCCACGACTGGTGACGCGAGGGCGAGGGGCGCAGCAACTAGAATCGAAGCCATGACTGCGCCCCTCGATTCTGCCCTGCCCGACCTGGCGACCGCGCGCGCCCGCCTCCTCGAGCTCATCAAGGAACTCGCGGTCGTGCACGGCCGCGTGACGCTCTCGAGCGGCAAGGAGGCGGACTACTACATCGACCTCCGCCGCATCACGCTGCACCACGAGGCGTCGCAGCTCGTGGGCCAGGTCATGCTCGATCTCGTCGATCGCGCGGGCGTTGCGCTCGAGGCCGCGGGCGGGCTCACGATGGGCGCGGACCCAGTCGGCACCGCCATGATGCACGCGGCGCGCGAGGCGGGGCGCGAGGTCGACGCGTTCGTGGTCCGCAAGGTGCAGAAGTCGTACGGCATGGGCCGCCAGGTCGAAGGCCCCTCGGTCGAGGGGCGGAAGGTCGTCGTCGTCGAGGACACGTCGACGACGGGCGGCTCGGCGCTCACCGCCGTCGAGGGCGTCCGCAACGCGGGCGGCAACGTGACCGCCGTCGCCGTCATCGTAGACCGCGCGACCGGAGCGAAGGAGCGGATCGAGGCCGAGGCAGGCGTGCCGTATCTGTACGCGTTCAGCAAGGATGAGCTCGGACTCGACTGAGAGGCGCCACGGACCTCCCGCCCTCGGCGAGGGCGGGATCCGTGAGCTGGCCGCGGGCCTCCACGCCGTCGACAGGCTGAGGCGCGTGAGCCGCCGGGCATTCGTGGGCGGCACCCTCGCGGCGGGACTTCTCGCCGTGGACATGTTCGCCACGCGCGCGATCCAGGATCAACGGCGGCAGACAGTGGTCCTCACCGCGAACGACGACGACGCGCGGCGGCGCTTCCCCGGAACCTCGTGGATCCTGTTCCCCGGCTACAAGACGAGCTGGGAAGAGGCCCAGCTCATCATCACCCTCCTGCGACCGTCGCTGGGCGAGCGGGGCCAGCTCGCGGCGGTGGGCTACTCGAACGACGGGCTCGAGGCCGGGGACGTCGTGAGCGCCATCCTGAGCCACGCCGAGCGGAACCGGCTCACTGAGCTGCATTTCTACGGCCACTCGTTCGGCGGCATGCTCGCCGTCGACGTCGCGTCGCGGCTCCTTCGCGACGGTTCCGGGCCGTCGGTCGGAGCGATCGTGCTCGACTCGACTCCCGCCTCGAAATACGACGTCAAGGACCTCTCGTGGTTCGAGGGCGTCGTGGAGCTCTACGAGCTGGGCTTCCGTGTGCCGTCGATCCTCCGGGGCGGGTACGAGCTGGGCGAGCGGATCGTCAACAAGCACGAGCGCACCTGGACCCAAGTGGTCGATCAGACGCTCGAGCAGCTCACGCCGCTCGCGCCGTCGAGCGTCCTCATCCAGACGGAGTCCCAGTACATCTACAACTGGGACGTCACGCGCTTCGCGGGTGAGCTCGGCCGCGCCCAGCTGGGGTTCATCGGGAACCCCGGCGATCAGACCGTGGACTACGCCTCGGCCCGCGCCCGGTGGGAGACGTACTTCCCCGACAACCTCATCTCCTCGTCGCTCCAGACGCTCGGCGCGTTCCCCGCGCACGCGAGCCCCGAGTGGAGCGCCCTCGTGTACAACACGGTGCTCGGGGCGCTGCTCCCGCGCCTCCTCCCGCTCCCGCTGAAGATCGGCGGCGCGGGTGGCGGGGTGGGGTAGCTCGGGCGGGCGGGTAGCTCGGACGTGCCGAGTCTCTAGTTGAGGGGCGCGAGGGCGCTGAGCCCCGCCGTCGGGAACGGCCGCGGGAACACGCTCGGCGCGGGCGCGGGCGCGGGCCTGAGCTCGATGACCGTCGGCTCGAGGCCCACCGCCACGACGCTCCCCTGCACGCTCACGTCGAGCGGCTTGCCGCCCTCGACGGCCAGCTCGATCTGCGTCGCCGTCAAGCGCACGCGCAGGCTCCGGCCATGGAGCTGCAGCCGGAACGAGAGGCTTCCCCATTCCCGCGGGAGGCGCGGGTCGAAGTACGGGAGCGCGCCCTGATCGCGGAAGCCCGCGAAGCCGTTCACGAGCGCGGCCCAGACGCCGCCCGCGGAGGCGGTGTGGACGCCGTCGATCGTGTTGCGGTGCAGGTCGTCGAGGTCGATGAACACGGCGTGCAGGAAGTGCCGCATCGCCTCGTCGAGGTAGCCGACCTCGGCGGCCATGATGCCCTGGACGCACGCCGAGAGCGTCGAGTCTCCCGTGGTGATGGGGTCGTAGAAGTCGAACGCGCGCTGCTTCTCCTCGGCCGTGAAGTCCTGCCACTGGAGGAACATCGCAAGCACCGCGTCGGCCTGCTTGATCACCTGGTGGCGGTAGATGACGAGGGGGTGGAAGTGCAGGAGCAGCGGGTACTTGGAGCGCGGCGTCTCCCAGTCCCACGGCTCGAGGGTCATGAAGTCGGCGTCCTGGGCGTGGACACGCATGTCCGAGTCGTACGGGACCGCGATCCGCTCGGCGATGTGGGACCACAGGAGCCGCTCGGTGTCCGAGATCCCCGGGTGGTCGAGGCCCGCCGCCACGCGGAGGTTGAAGCGCGCCATGACGTTCGTGTAGAGGTTGTCGTTCACGACGGCCGTGTACTCGTCCGGCCCCGTCACCCCGTGGATGTGGAACTGGCCGTTCTTGCCGAAGAAGCCGAGCGAGGCCCACATGCGGGCGGTCTCGACGAGGATGTCTGCGCCCGGGCCGGCGAGGAATCCGCCGTCGGCCGAGGCCCATGCATAGCGCGCCGCCGCGAAGGCGATCGCCGCGTTGATGTGGAACTGCGCCGTGCCGGCGGCGTAGTAGGCGCTCGCCTCCTGGCCGTTGATGGTGCGCCACGGGAACAGCGCGCCGTCGACGTTGAGCTCGGCGGCCCGCTCGGTTGCCGCGGGGAGCATCCGGTGGCGGAATTCGAGGACCTTCCGGGCCGCCGCGGGCGCGGTGTACGTGAGGTAGGGGAGGAGGTAGATCTCCTGGTCCCAGAAGTAGTGGCCTTCGTAGCCCGAGCCGGTCACGCCCTTCGCGGGAATGCCCGCGACGCCGGCCTGCGACGTCGCCTGCGCGAGCTGGAAGAGGTTCCACCGGACGGCCTGCTGCAGTTCGTCGGAGGCGCCGACCTGCACGTCGGCCACGGCCCAGTAGGCGGCGTAGTGCGCCGTGCTCTCGGCGATCAGCTCGTCGAAGGGGCGCGCGGCGGAGGCCGCGGCGTCGAGGAGCCCCGCGGAGCTCGACTGCGCGACGGCGTACCCCACGCGCTTCTCGAGCCGGAACGTCTCGCCCGGGTCGAGCGGGAGGACGTACCGGACGCCGCTGCGATCGGATCCGGGCTCGGTCGAGAACGGCGGCATCGGGCTGTTGGACGCGTGGTCGACGGCGACGGCGAGGTGCTGGCGCGAGGCGACCGTCGCCCATTCGAGGCGGAGGCTTCCATTGGTGCCCTCCGCTGCGATCGGCTCGAGGACGCGGCCCGCGTGGCGGCCTGCGCGGCGCGGATCGTGCTCGGAGTGGTCGTCCCGGGGCTGGTCCTGGCGGTTGACGACGTGCGATTCGACGTCCGCCACGATGCGGCGATCGGCGCTGATGACGAGCTCGACGCCGAGGCTCGAGCGCGAGGCGGCGCCGAGCACGCGGCGCTCGGTCGTCGTCACGATCGCCCCGGAGACGCATTTCCACACGACCGTGCACTCGTAGACGCCGGTCGCGAAATCAAGCCGCCGCCGGTACTCGAGGACCTCGGATCCGGCGAGGGTGAGGTGCTCGCCGTCGACCCGGACGACCGTCTGCTGCGCGTCGGGGACGTAGAGGATGCGCTGACCTTGCTTCGCGAAACCGTAGGCGTTCTCGGCGTGGCGGATGTCGAAGATCTCGTGGAAGCCGTTGACGAACGTGCCCGGCAGGCCGGCGTCCGCTTCGGCCACGTGGGCGCCGCGGACGCCGAGATGGCCATTGCCGAGGCTGAAGAGGGTTTCGAGGGCGCCCTCCGAACCGGGGGCGTGGCTCGTTTCGACGAGCGCCCACGGGTCGACGGGGAAGCGAGTGCGGTCTGCGGAGACGAGGGTCATGATGAGTCGCCGTTTCGGGTGGTGGGGAAAGGGGTCTTTCGGAGAACGAAGGCTGTGAAGCTCAGAGCAGTTCGGCGAGGTCCGCGACGACGAGCGTCGCGCCTGCGGCGAGCAGCTGGTCCGGTCCCGCGCCGCGGTCGACGCCGACGACGGCGCGGAAGCCGCCCGCTGCCCCGGCCTGGACGCCGGAGACCGCGTCCTCGACGACGACGCACGCCGACCGCGGGACGCCGAGCAGCTCGGCCGCGTGGATGAACGTGGCCGGGTCGGGCTTGCCGGGCAGCCCCTCGCGGGCCGCGAGCGAGCCGTCGACGACGATGGGGAAGGCGCCGTCGAGCCCCGCGGCCCGCAGGACGGCGGGCGCGTTGCGGGACGAGGAGACGACGGCGAGCTGGAGCCCGCGCTCCCTGGCCGCCTCGACGAGGCGCACAGACCCCTCGTAGGGGGCGACGCCGTCGTTCTCGATGATCGCGTTGAAGAGCGCGTTCTTCCGGTTGCCGAGGCCCTGCACGGTCTCGTGGGAGGGGTCGTCGTCGAGCGGACCCTCGGGCAGGACGATCCCGCGGGAGGCGAGGAAATCGCGGACGCCGTCGAAGCGCGGCTTGCCGTCGATGTGGTCGAAGTAGTCCGCGTCCTCGTAGGCGGGGCCCCTGCCTGCGGCGGCGAGGTACGCGTCGAAGAGGCGGCGCCACGCGAGCTCGTGCACGATCGCCGTCGGGGTGAGCACGCCGTCGAGATCGAAGAGCAGGGCGTCGGTTCCGGTCCAGAGGTCGAGCTGGGTCTGGGGGAGCATGGGGAGGCCTTCCGGGGTTCAGTGCCGTGAACGGCGGGTGGTCTTGCGCTCGATGAGGGGAGTGGGGAGCCGGTGATCGTGGGGGGCGCCACCGTCGTCGTGGTTTTGGAGCCGTTCCGCGAGCAGCGTAGCGGCAAACGCGCCCTGATCCGGAACTGGCTGCGCGACGGTCGTGAGCCCGAGGAATGAGCTCATCGGATGGTCGTCGATGCCGATGAGCGAGACCTTCTTGGGCGCCGAAAGCCCGTGTTCGCGCATGGCCTTGAGGGCGCCGAACGCGGCTTCGTCGCAGCCCGCGAAAACCGCCCCGGGGACGCGCCTCGTGGAGATGAGCTCGGTCATGGCCTGATAGCCGCCGTCGATCGTCGAGGGCGCGCTGACCATCATGTCCGGGTCCGGCTCGAGGTGCTCCTCGTCGAGGGCGCGCTCGAAGCCGGCGCGGCGCTGGGCCGCTGTCGTGACGGTTCCGTGGCTGGGTTCGCTGCCCGCGAGCATCGCGAGGTCCCAGTGGCCGAGGTCGAGGAGGTGGCGCGTCGCCGCCCACGCGGCGGCCTCGTCGTCGATGCCGACGTTGTCCCACGGGACGCCCTCGAGGCCGACGCTCGCGACCGCAAGGCGAGATTCTGAAAGCGCTTCCACTTGGGACGCGTCGAGATTGACGCCGAACAGCAGGACGCCGTCGACCCGCTGGGAGAATTCGGTCGGGTCGTCGAAGAGCCTGTCCCGGACCTTGCCCTGGCCGCGGAGGCTCACGAGCACGGTGTCGAGCCCGCTGTCCGCGAAGACCTCCTCGGCCGCTTCGACGGCTTCGGCGAAGAACCAGCTCGTGGCCTTCGGCGCGATGATCGCCACCTGGCCCGTGCGCCCGCCTGCAAGGCGGGAGGCGGCCGACGACGCGCGGTAGCCAAGCTTTTCGGCCGCATCCTCGATGCGCTTCTGGGCGTCGAGAGAGACATTCGGTAGGCCCCGGAGGGCCCGCGAGACGGTGCAGATCGAGAGACCCGAGAGGGTCGCGACGTCGCGGATCGTCGCGCGTGCGCGGTCAGTCACACAACACGGCCTCAGCCCTTTCATCATGAGGGAATGAACTGGCGCCCCGACCGCGCCCGGAAAAGTGTAAGCAGGAGCTGTAAGCGTTTACAAGATGCTCGCGTTGAAGGGCGAATGGGTCGCGGGGGGGGGGCAGAGGGCCTGTGCCTGCTGCCCGTAGCCGCATCTGCTGCCCGGATTACCTACGTAGATGCGGGTTTCCCACGGAGATGCGGGTTTCGCACGGAGAAGTCGAGTGCTGAGAGCGCCAACTCAGAGCTGTTTGAGCAGGTCCTGAACGGAGTTGAGCACCTGGTTCGGGCGGAACGGGTAGGTCGCGATGTCGTCCTGCTGGGTGATGCCGGAAAGCACCAGCACGGTGTGGAGGCCCGCCTCCATGCCCGCGACGATGTCCGTGTCCATGCGGTCGCCGATCATCGCCGTCGTCTCGGAATGCGCGTCAATCTGGTTCATCGCAGACCTGAACATCATCGGGTTGGGCTTGCCGATCGTGTACGGCTCCCTGCCGGTGGCCTTCGTGATGAGTGCGGCGATGGCGCCGGTCGCGGGCAGGACGCCCTCCTTCGACGGCCCAGTTGCGTCGGGATTGGTCGCGATGAAGCGCGCGCCGCCCACGATGAGCCGGATCGCGGTCGTGATGGCGTTGAACGAATACGTCCGGGTTTCCCCGAGCACCACGTAGTCCGGGTCCTGATCGGTGAGGATCATCCCGGCCTCGTGGAGCGCCGTCGTGAGCCCTGCCTCGCCGATGCAGTAGACGCGCGCACCCGGCATCTGGTCCTTGATGAAGACAGCGGTCGCGAGCGCCGAGGTCCAGATGTTCTCCTCGGGGATCGACAGGCCTGAGGAGCGGAGCCGGGCGGCGAGGTCGCGGGGGGTGAAGATCGAGTTGTTGGTGAGGACGAGGAAGCGGCGCGACGTGTCGACCCACCGCTGGATGAGTTCGGGCGCTCCCGGGATCGGGTGGTTCTCGTGCACGAGGACGCCGTCCATGTCGGTGAGCCAGCACTCGATGTCCTGGCCGCTGCGGTACGCGACCTTCGTTGGCGCCGGCGCCGGGGCGGCGGGGGAGGCGTCGGTGGTGGGGGCGACGATTTCGGCCATGGTGCCTCCTGCTCGAGGGACGATGTGCGCCCAGTCTTTCATCCTGCACAGCACTACCGCGGCAGCTTCCGCATCTGCGGAGGCTTGTGCTAACAGTGTCCGCAGATGCGGATAGAATCTTCTTCATGCCCCTCATCCGCATCGCCGACGCCGCGAGCCTCCTCGGCGTGAGCGACGACACCGTGCGCCGCTGGGTCGACGCCGGTGCGCTCGCCCCGGCGAAGGACGCCTCGGGCCGCGCCGCGGTCGACGGCGCCGAACTCGCCGAGCTCGCGCGCCGCCAGGCGACGGCGCCGCGTGACGCGAGCGGGGTCGCCCGGTCGGCGCGGAACAGCTTCGTGGGCCTCGTGACGAAGGTCGTCGAAGACCGTGTCATGGCTCAGGTCGAGCTTCAATGCGGGCCGTACCGGGTTGTTTCGCTCATGAGCTCGGAGGCGGTCCGGGAGCTCGGCCTCGAACCCGGCAGCGTTGCGACCGCCGTCGTCAAGGCCACGAATGTCATCGTCGAAACCTCCGGAGGGAAGGCCCCGTGAAGGGAACGCTCAACGCCTGGCCGAAGCTTGTGGCGGTCGCCGCGGCGCTTGTTCTCGCGCTCACCGCGTGTGGCGAGGTTCCGACGTCGAGCGCGGCGGCGTCGTCGTTCGCTCCGCGCGGGGTGACGCTCCGCGTGTTCGCCGCTGCCTCGCTCAAGGCGACGTTCACCGAGCTCGCCCAGGAGTTCGAGAACGGTCACCCGGGCACGACCGTGAGCCTCAACTTCGGCGGATCGTCCGATCTCGTCGCGCAGCTGCAGAACGGCGCGCCCGCGGACGTGTTCGCCTCCGCGGACGAGGCCAACATGGCCAAGGCCACTGCCGCGGGCCTCGCGAGCGGCACGCCGCGGATCTTCGCGAGCAACGTGCTCGAGCTCGCGGTGCCCAAGGGCAACCCTGCAGGGATCCACTCGCTCCAGGATGTCGCGAAGCCCGGCGTCCGGCTCGTCGTCTGCGCGAAGCAGGTGCCGTGCGGCGCCGCCGCGCAGAAGGCCGCGGCCTCGGCAGGCGTCGCCCTCAAGCCGGTGAGCGAGGAACAATCGGTCGCGGACGTGCTGGCCAAAGTGACATCGGGCGACGCTGACGCCGGCCTCGTGTACGTCACCGACGTCAAGGGCGCGGCCGGGAAGGTCGAGGGCGTGGGGTTCCCCGAATCCTCGGCCGCTGTGAACCGATACCCGATCGCGGCGCTCAAGCAGTCGAAGGAGGCGGCGCTGGCCCAGGCCTTCGTCGACTTCGTCGGCGGGGAGAGCGGCCGGAAGGTCCTCGGAGATGCCGGCTTCGGCGCGCCCTAAGGCCGACGACGGCGACGGCGCTCGCTCGCGTCCGGGGCCAGTTCCCCGCGAGGTCCGGCGCCCGAGGGCCACGTCGCGCCGCTACTCCGGCCTTCCGCGCTGGATCTACGTTCCCGCCGCACTCGGCGCGCTTCTTGTCCTCGTCCCGTTCCTCGGGATTCTCGCGCGTGTCGACTGGGCGCGCTTCGTGCCGCTCATCACGTCCGAGTCGTCGCTCGCGGCCCTCCGCCTGAGCCTCGAAACGGCGCTCTCGAGCACCGCCGTGTGCCTCGTCCTCGGCGTCCCGATGGCGCTCGTCCTCGCCCGCGGCCCGGTCCGCGGGCGCCGCTGGGTGCGCTCTCTCGTGCTGCTCCCGCTCGTCCTCCCGCCGGTCGTCGGCGGTCTCGCGCTGCTCTACACGTTCGGGCGCCTCGGGCTCGTGGGCCGCTGGCTCGATCTGCTGGGCGTGCAGCTCGCGTTCACAACCGTGGCCGTCGTCATGGCGCAGACGTTCGTCTCGCTGCCCTTCCTTGTCGTGAGCCTCGAGGGGGCCCTGCGCACCGCCGGTGGCCGCTACGAGGACGTCGCTGCGACGCTCGGAGCGGCACCCACGCACGTGTTCCGGCGTGTCACGCTCCCTCTCGTCCTGCCCGGGCTCGCGTCTGGGCTTGTGCTCGCGTTCGCGCGCAGCCTCGGCGAATTCGGCGCAACGCTCACGTTCGCCGGAAGCCTCGAAGGAGTCACGCGCACGCTCCCGCTCGAGGTCTATCTGCAGCGCGAAGTGGATCCCGACGCCGCCGTCGCGCTCGCGCTCGTGCTTGTCGTCGTCGCGGCCGTCGTCGTCGGCGTCGCGTACGGTCGGCGCGCTGCGGGATCGGCCGAAGCATGACGTTCCGCATGCACGCGGTCGTGGGGGAGCGGGGCGTCGATGCCTCGCTCGACGTGGCCGACGGCGAAACTGTCGCCGTCCTCGGGCCGAACGGCGCGGGGAAGTCGACCCTCTTCGGGCTCGCCGCGGGACTTGTGCGCGCCGACGGTGGCCGCGCCGAGCTCGACGGCCGCGTCCTCTTCGACACCGCGACGGGGGAGTGGGTTCCGCCGCACGCGCGCGGTGTCGCGCTCCTCGCGCAGGAGCCGCTCCTGTTCCCACACCTCAGCGTGCTCGACAACGTGGCCTTCGGCCCTCGCGCCGCCGGTGCCCCACGGGCCGCGGCGCGCGCCGCCGCCGAACACTGGCTCGGCGAGGTCGACGCCGCCGCGCTCGCCGACCGCCGTCCTGCCCAGCTCTCGGGCGGGCAGGCGCAGCGGGTCGCCGTCGCCCGGGCCCTCGCGGCCGAGCCGCATCTCCTGCTCCTCGACGAGCCGTTTGCGGCGCTCGACGTCGCCGCAGCCCCCGCCCTGCGCCGGCTTCTGCGGCGCGTCCTCGCGGGGCGGACCGCCGTCGTCATCACCCACGAGGCCCTCGATGCGCACCTGCTTGCGGATCGCGTCGTCGTGCTCGAGGGCGGGCGAGTCGCCGAAGAGGGGCCGACGGCGGCGCTCCTCGAGCGTCCGCGGAGCCGCTTCGCCGCCGGGCTCGCCGGGCTCAACTTCGTGCGGGGGCCGGCGACGGCAGAGGGTTCCCTGTTCGTGGCGGGGCTCGGCGAGGTCTTCGGCCTCGGGCCGGCCGGCCACGACGTGCCCTCGTCCGGCGACGACGCCGTCGCCGTGTTCCGCCCAGCCGACGTCGCGGTGTTCCGGGCCGGCGAGGAGCCGCACGGCTCGCCGCGGAACTCATGGCGCGCCGTCGTGCGCGAACTCGAGCCGCGCGGTCCGCAGATCCGCGTGCACGCGGCGTCCCCCGGGACTGCCCTTGTCGCGGACCTCACCCCGGCGGCCGCCGCCGAGCTCGATCTCGCGCCGGGGGCCGACGTCGTGCTCGTCGTCAAGGCCGCGGCGGTCTCGGTCTACGCGGGGTAGGCCGAGGTCAGGCCTGCGCATGTCCTGGCCTCACGCGAAATAGTGGCCCTTGCCGAGGTCCTCGATAAGTCCTGGCTGGAACGGCTGCCACGGGAGCAGATCACGGGTGAGCATGCTGGAGGCGGGCTGGTCAACAGCGAGGATCCCGCCCAGGAAGCCGAATTGCGTGGCCGGGACCGCGCCGGTCGGCACCCCGAGGTGGCGGCCGATGACCTCGGCGATATCCCGGATGGGCACGCCTTCGTCGCCGACAGCGTGGAGCACGGATCCCGCCGGTGCCTGCTCCACGGCCAAGCGGAACAGGTGAGCGGCGTCCAGCACGTGCACGGCGGGCCAGCGGCTGGACCCATCTCCCACGTAGCCGGAGACGCCTGTGTCGCGGGCCCTTGCGATCAGGCGCGGCAGGAACC
Source organism: Sinomonas terricola (assembly GCF_034931225.1). NCBI lineage: Bacteria > Bacillati > Actinomycetota > Actinomycetes > Micrococcales > Micrococcaceae > Sinomonas > Sinomonas terricola. The sequence goes on along the minus strand of NZ_JAYGGQ010000006.1, from coordinate 160,394 downwards.
CGTGTCGGTCGCCTTCGCCGTGCACGCTCCGGGGCAGCCGCACGACGACGGAGCGGACTCCGCGGTCCGCCATGGCCAAGAGCGCCTGGGCGTTGGCCTCACGACCGGCCGCCGGCGAGTTGGACGTGCTCCTGTCGCGCTCAGTCGCGAGCCGGCCCGGTACGGCGGGCGTCCCGGAGGCGATAGCCAGGGGCTTGCCCGACCCCTGGAGCGCGGCGCCCAAGGCGCTGATTGCAGCCGAGTCGGCCCTCACCGAGGCCTCGAAGTCGGTGAAGTCGTGGATGAATGCTAGGTGGACCACGCCGTCGCACTCGGCGGCCCCAGCGCGGAGGGCGTCCAGGTCGCTCAGGTCGGCGCGCAGCACCTCGCCACCCAAGTCGAGGACGCTCGCAGCGGAGGCCTGCGACCTTGCCAACCCGAGGACTTGATGGCCAGCCGCGATGAGCTCCGGGATGAGGGCTGAACCTATCCACCCGGACGGGCCAGTGACGAAGATGCGCATGAAGGAACCTCCCGAGGAGTGTGATGTCAGTTGCTGACATCACAAGTCTAGACGTGATGTCAGCTGCTGTCATCACCTATCATCGAGGTATGGGTCGATGGGAGCCGAACGCGCGGGGACGTCTGGCGCAGGCCGCGCTGACGCTCTACGCCGAGCAGGGGTTCGACAAGACAACCGTTGCGGAGATCGCCGCGCGGGCCGGACTGAGCGAACGCACCTTTTTCCGGCATTTCGCCGACAAGCGCGAAGTCCTGTTCTACGGCACGGAGATGGCGCAGGAACTGCTCGCGAGGACCGTCGCGGAGGCACCTGCCTCGGCGACACCCATGGATGCCGTGGGCGCAGCGCTCGAAGCGGTGGGTGCCGTGCTCCAGGAGGACCCGGAGCGCGTGAGGCTGCGCGACGCGGTCGTGTCCACGAACACGGAGCTGAGGGAGCGCGAATTGATCAAGCTCTCCGCCTTCGCCTCGGTCATGTCCGAGGCGCTGCGGGCCCGCGGGGTCCCTGAGCCAACCGCGAGCCTGGCCGCCGAGCAGGGGATCGCCGTCTTCAAGGTCGCGTTCGCGGGCTGGGTCCGCGAATCACGCCAGAAGGACCTGCTCAGCATCCTCCGCGAATCGATGGTGCAGGCGAAGGGCGTGCTGAGCGTATCAACAACGGCAGTCAAAGACCTTGACTGATGTGACGAACGTCGCCCAGAGTGGGGGCCGTGCCGGAATCACGACGCCGCCGCGCGGCTTCTGCCCTTAAACCACTCGCCCTCGCCGCCACGATCGCCGCCGCCTTCTCGTTCCTCGCCGCCCCACCGGCCGGCGCCGACCCGGGCGCCCCGCCCCTGCACTCAGCCGCTGACCAGAACTCGCCACAGCACTTCAAGGACGTCATCGCGAACCTGTGGGAATGGAACTGGCCGTCGGTCGCGAAGGAATGCACGGACGTCCTCGGCCCGAACGGCTATGCCGGCGTCCAGGTCGCGCCCCCGCAGGACTCGCTGGCGCGCGACGGCCACCCCTGGTGGGAGGTGTACCAGCCGGTCGACTACGGCCTCACGAGCCGCATGGGCAACGAGGAGCAGTTCAAGGCCATGGTCTCCGCGTGCCGCGCGGCTGGCGTCAAGGTCTACGTCGACGCGGTCATCAACCACACGACCGGCCAAGGCGACCTCTCATACGGCGGTGTTTCGTACACCCACTACAGCTACCCCGACTACGGCTACGCGGACTTCCACCACTACCCGGCCGACTGCCCCGAGCCGGACAACGGGATCCACGATTGGAACGGCTTCCAAGAAGTCACGCACTGCGAGCTCCTCGGGCTTGCGGACCTCCGCACTGAATCCGATTCGGTGCGCTCGACGCTCGCCGGGTATCTCAACAAGTTGATCGGCTACGGCGTTTCGGGCTTCCGCGTCGATGCCGCGAAGCACATCGGCCAGACGGACCTCGCGGCTTTGGAGGCCCGGCTGCGCAACACCGTCGACGGCGACCGTCCGTACATGGCGCTCGAGGTGTTCCCCGGGAGCACGGGCCAGCTCGCGCCCGAGGCGTTCGAGGGGCAGGGATCGCTGCTCGGCTTCGACACGGCCTACGAGCTCAAGTCCGCCTTCACGGGCAGCATCGCCGCGCTCAAGGGATTCGGCGCAGGCTTGCTGCCTTCGGGCAAGGAGCTCGCGTTCGTCCAGAACCACGACACCGAGCGCAACGGCTCCACCCTGAGCTACAAGGACGCCGCGACGAACGTCCTCGCGACGCAGTTCCTTCTCGCGAGCGGCTACGGCACGCCGCAGGTCTACTCCGCCTTCAGGTTCAACGGCGGGGACGACTCGCCGCCCTCGGACACGAACGGCTACGTGACCGACACGGACTGCGCGACGACGTGGGCGTGCGTCGACCGCGAACCTGCGATCCTGCACATGGTCGCGTGGCACAACGCCGCCGCGGGTGCCGACGTCGCCAATTGGTACGACGACGGCGCGAACCTCATTGCGTTCAGCCGCGCCAACAAGGCGTGGGTCGCGATCAATAACGGCGGCGCTTCGGCCCCCCTCCACGTTCACACCGGGATGCCGCCGGGGACGTACTGCGACGTCATCAGCGGAGCATCGGTGAACGGCGCGTGCACAGGAGGGACCGTGACCGTTGACTCGCTCGGCTTTGCGTCGGTGAGCGTCCCCGCTAAGGGCTCGCTCGCGTTCACCCTTGGGGATCGTGTCCGCGGGTAGACCGCGGACCGGAGTGGTGTTCTTCTTGAAATGTCACGCTCTAAACCGAGCTTAGAGCGTGACTATCCTGAAGCAGGTGACCTCTCATCCCTCTACGCTGGATCGGTGACAGAAGAGCGCGAAGACGAACGGCGTGAGCACGAGGTAGGCGTCGGCCCGTGGAGGGGTCCTTGGCCAGAGGGAGACCACTGGGACCACGAGCTCCTCGCGAGCGGCGACCGCCGCAACGTGCTGGACCGTTACCGCTACTGGAAGCACGAGGCGATCGTCGCCGAGCTGGACACCCGCCGCCACGAATTCCACGTCGCCATTGAGAATTGGCAGCACGACCTCAACATCGGGACCGTCGTGCGCACCGCGAATGCGTTCCTCGCCAAAGAGGTGCACATCATCGGACGACGGCGATGGAACCGTCGCGGCGCAATGGTCACCGACCGCTACCAGCACATCCGGCATCACGCGACTGTCGAGGACTTCGTCTCGTGGGCACGGTCGGAGGATCTGGCGATTCTCGGCGTCGACATCTTCCCGGACTCCGTACCGCTCGAGACCTACGAGCTGCCCCGCCGCTGCGTCCTCGTCTTCGGGCAGGAAGGCCCGGGCCTGACCCCGGAGGTGCACGCCGCGGCGCAGGCCACGCTCTCGATAGAGCAATTCGGCTCAACCCGCTCCATCAACGCCGCCTCGGCCGCAGCCATCGCGATGCACGCGTGGATCCGGCGATGGGTCTTCGGGCAGGTGCCGAAGGCCTGAGGGGCTCCGGTCAGCGCGCGGCCCGGAACGCCGGTCGGAATCGCAGGGCGGACCACACGTCGTCGAGCGAGACCTGCCGCACCGGATCGATGCCCTGGGCCACGAGCTCCTGGGCAAGGAGGTCGCGATTGAGGTCGGTGCCGAGCTGTTTCGCCTTGGGGTATGCGAACCATGCGAGACGATCGTCGAGCGCCGCCTGCACGCCGGGGGAGCCGTGAGCCGTGAGTTCGGCCCGATTTGTCACGAAGACCACGACGGCGCTCGCCGATGCGGCGTCGTCCGTCTGGGTGAACGGCCCGGTGAGCCCATGCCCGTCGGCTGGCGGGTTCACAACGGCGACGACGGCGTCCGGTTTGATCTGAAGCTTCTGCCAGAGTTCCACCGACCCAGTATGTCTTCCATTTGAGGGCGGCTAGAAGCCGATTGTCGGTGTGGGCCTCAACGCGTTGACCGTCCGATCTGCGACGACCTGGGTCTCGCTCCCGGAATCAAGAATCGTATTTCGAGCCGATTCGGAATCGACCATCACCGTTGTCACCGCGAGGCCGTCCGCGGCCTCGGTGGTCAAGAGGGCGTCCACCTGAGCCGAGTAGCATGAGTCGTTCGACGTGGTCCGAACGTCCATCGCCACCACATGGTTGTTGGAGACGAAGTTGCCAGCGCCCGCCACGAGCCGGATGACGACGGGCCTTGCGCCCTGCGGACGGATGCGCTGCGAGTCGATGATCTGGGAAAAGTGGTTGCCGACAACGGAGTTGTTGCTGCCGCTGATGCGGAGGAGCCCGTTGAGGTCGTCCAGACCGTTGTCGACTCCGAAAAATGGCGTCCAGGGCTCATGGTCACGCAAGAAATGATTCGTGGCCACGAGGATTTCCGAGCTATTCGCGGCAAGAACCACCATGCCGGGGTAGAACGAATGCAGACGGTTGTTCGTGACGCTTGACCGCGTCACGCCGTCAAGGTGGACGCTGCTCGCACCGCGGGGAAAGACGTTGTTCGCGGTGATGAGGAGCCCGCCGTGGTTCTCGGCGTAGATCGAGTGACCCTTGAAGCCGGCTCCAATCAAGTTGTCGGTGATCTTTGACGCCTGCCCCCACCCGCGCAGCTCGATGCAGCTTCCGCATTCGGCGATGAAGTTGTCGTGAACGGAAAGCGCGTCCGCGTGGTAGATCGTGAGAGCGTTCTCGAGGTAGACGAACCCCATTCCTGCCACCCGGAACGAGTCATTGGCATTCGCGACATAGATGCCGGTCTTGCCGTTGACATAGGTGTTCTCCGGATGCAGCTCCGAGCCATCCGAGGTGAAATGCACCCCATCGATGCAGAAGTCGGAGAATTCGACCGAGCTGATGCGCGGGCTCCCGGTTCGCTCGACGTAGAAGGCGGCTCCCTGGGATTCCTCCTCGTCGCCGGTGAGGGGAATGTCGACGAGAATGCGACTTCCTCCGGGCCACAGCTCATGCAAGTCGGGCCATTCGTCGTCGGGAACGTTGAACCGGATGCTCGACGACGTAAAGCCATGCCCCGAGCCATGGATCCTGAGGAAGCTGACGTCGATCACCACCTGCGTGCGAAGGTGGTAGTCCCCGGGCGGAATGTAGATCACCGCGCCCGGCTTTCCTCCGTTGTTCGCGTCGGCGACAGTCTGCCGGTCCTTGATGTCGGCGAGGATGCTGTTGATGACTTCGCCGATGTCGTCAAACGGATTGCCGACGGGCCACGCCGTCACGTCGTAGTGATTGTTGCTTGACATGCGTTCTTCCCTTTGCGGTGTGACGGAGCTCAGCCGAGTGTGTAGACCGTGCCATCGGCGCCCCGGGACGCAAGCGTGGCGCCTCCCTCTCGGGGTGCCGGGAACGCGAGTGCGCCGAAGGAGCCGATGATTTCGACGACGGGACCGTCGACGACGACTCTCACCGGGCCGCTGCACGGCACGGACCACTGCCCGGCGTCGGAGGTCGCCGTCAGGCTGCTTCCCTCGGGCCCTCGGGTCCGCTCGAGCCGGAACACATTCCGAATGCCCTCGTCGAGGGAGAGGCTGCCTCCGTGCGACCATTCGACGTCGAACGCGCCACCGACTGGCATCTCGCGCTCCTCGAGTGCCGCGAGCGGCTCGCCGTAGCCCCGGCGGCCCGCGAGGCTCAGCGGGAGGCGGACTTCGAGCCGGTCTCCGATGAGCGCGAGCTCATGCGGCAGGCTGTGCGCGCCAGCCCATCCCGCGCCTGGGTCGGAGACGTTGCGAAGCCAGTAGACGATCCCCGGCTTGCCTGCCTTGTCGCGGTAGACCGAACCGGCGTAGTAGGAGGGGCCATAGGTGAGCCGACGCCAGGGCGTCTCGGCGACGAAGCGCCCGTCGACAATGTCCCCGAGGGCGTAGGCCTCGTAGTGGGGGCGCATCGGCTCCCAGACGGAGACGAGCAATGCCCACTTCTCACCGACGCGGATTGCCTGGGGACATTCCCATACGGAGCCGGTCCACACGCCGTCGTCCTCGCTCGAGCGGCGCGACGCGAACACGCCATCGTAGCGCCACGCGGACAGGTCGTCGGAGGTCCACGCGTAGGCGACCGCGGTCCCGTCGGGGCGGCCGGAGCCGATGATCATGCGCCAGGCGGCGCCGTCGTGGAAGACCAAGGGATCCCGGAACGCGACCGATTCCTCGCCTTCGGGGAGTTCGGCGACGACAGGGCCCTTCACCCAGCCCTCCCAGCTGACGCCGCTGCCCGGGGCCGGACGCGCGGTGCGGGCCCTGCCGATCTCGAAGGCGTCGTCATCGACCGACGTGTAGAACAGGGTGGCATTCCCGCCGGGCCCCGTCGCGATGCTGCCCGACCAGCAGCCGCCGTCGCCCTCTCCCGGCTCGAGGGCAATGGGCCCGACCTGCCAGGTGAGGAGGTCGTCGGACGTGGCGTGGCCCCACCGGCACTGCGGGGCCCAGTCGGCGGACCCGGGGACATGCTGGTAGAAGAGGTGGTACCGGCCGCTGTGGAAGGTCAGTCCCAGAGGATCGTTGATCCATCCCGAGGGGGATGTGAAGTGGAAGGCCGGGCGCGAGAGCTGGCGTTCCGTCGCGCTGCTGTGGTCGACGGCGACAGGGCTTTCGTCGGTCGCGGAATGCTGTGGCATGAAAGTCTCTCTGTGGATCGTGACGTGTCGTCGGGCTTCTCAGGCCTGCCGGGGAGGGGCGACCGAGTCTCGGGGCACGAGCGGGCAGGGAAGCAGGACGGGCTCGAAGGGCCCCGCAGGGCGGTCGCTTCCCTCGGCGAGCATCTCGGCCGCGGTCTCGAGCGCCCAGGCACCCATCTCGTAGTGGGGCAGGGCGACCGTGGTCAGGGCGGGGAAGATGTTGGCCGCGATGATCTCCTGGTTGTCGAAACCGACGATGGAGATGTCCTGCGGGATCCGCAGCCCGAGTTCGCGGCAGGCGCGGTAGGCGCCCATGGCCATGCGGTCGTTGTAGCAGAAGAGGGCCGTCGGCTGGGAGCGGGCGATGATCTGCTTCGCCAGCTCGTAGCCTTCCGCGGTTTCCGATACCGTCTCGCCCACGAGGTTCTCGTCGTACGGGATGCGGCTTTCGGCGAGGACCTGCCGGTAGGCGGCCAAGCGCCCATGGGTGGCGGGGACGTCGTCGTCGTTGTTCAGGAAGGCGATCCGGCGGTGCCCGGCCTCGACGAGGTGCCGCACGGCGGCGACGCCGCCTCCGACCTCATCGGGCACGACGGCGGGGAGCGCGCCCGCGCCGTCCGTGGCGTCGATGAGGACAGCGGGCACGGCGCCCAGGTTCGGGGGGAGCGTGATCCTGCGGTGGTACATGGTGGCGTACAAGATCGCATCGACCTGCCGGTCGAGGAGTGCCTGCACGTCCGCCTGGTGCGCCGTGACGCCGTCGCCCCTCTCGGTGCTCACGATGACCAAGGTGAGGCCATGGGCGCGCGCGGCCTCCTGGGCCCCGAGAATGATCCTGCCCGCGTGGGGCGTGGTCGCGATCTCCTCGCTCAGGAGCCCAATGAGTCCCGAGCGTCGGGTCCGCAGGGCCTGCGCGACCCGGTTGGGCCCGTAGCCAAGCGACTTCGCGGCCTCGCGGACGCGGTTCCTGGTCTCCTCGGCCACGCGGGTGTGCGGGGTCTCGTTGAGCACATGCGAGACCGTCGTCACGGAGACGCCCGCAAGCTTGGCCACATCTCGGATGCCCGCCGTCTTCACACGGATCCCTTCCCCGGGTTCTCCATGGCGTGATTATTCCTTTCAACCGGCGCGGGGCGTCAGCCCTTGACCGCGCCGAGGGTGAGTCCGGCGACGATGCGCCGCTGGAGGAGGAGGGTCAGCAGGATCACGGGGACCGAGTAGACGACCGCGAGCGCCGTCATCGAGCCCCAGTCCAAGCCGAACTGGGTCTGGAAGTTGGCGATCACCACTGGCGTGGTCTGCGCCCGGACTGCAGTGAGGAGCAGGGCGAAGAGGAACTCGTTCCAGGAGGCCAGGAAGGCAAAGATCGCGGTCACGGCGACACCTCCCGATGCCACCGGGATGACGACGCGCCAGAGCGCGCCGAGACGGGAGCAGCCGTCGATCTTCGCCGCCTCTTCGAGGTCTGACGGGACCGCCTCGAAGAAGCTGGACATGAGCCAGATCGAAAGCGGCAGCGAAATGGTCGTGTGGGCGATGGCGAGAGCGATCGAGGTATCTGACAGTCCCAGATTGTGGAAGATCGAGAGCATCGGGACGCCGATCACGATCGGCGGGACCATGCGGGTCACGAGGGCCGCGACGATGAAGAAGCGGCCCGTCCGGGTCTTGTAGCGGACCACCGCGTACGCAGCGGGCAGCCCCAGCGCGAGCGAGAACAGCGTGCTCAGCGAAGCCGTGACGACACTGTTGACGAACGACGCGATGACGCCGCCCTTCGAGAGCGCTGCGACGTAGTTGGCCACGGTCCACTGGCTCGGGAGCACCTTCGGCGGAACCGCGATGGTCTCAAGCGGCGACTTGAAAGACGTCAGCAGCATGTACAGGAAGGGGAAGCCGTACAGGAGCACGACCGCGGCGAGCAGGATCCAGAGGATCGTCTTCGAGCTGAGCTTGCGGACTTCGAGCCCGTTCATGGCTTCTCCTCACTTCCGGGGCGCCAGATCGAGAGGATCGCGACGAGCGCGACCGCCAGCATGACGACGAGGTACACCGTGCCCATCGCGCTCGCCAGGCCGGGGTCGCCGAAGCGGACCATGGTCCGGTAGATCAGGAGCGAGAGGGTCTCGGTGCTGGACTGGGGCCCGCCGTTGGTCTGGATGAGGATGACGTCGAAGGCCCTGGCGGCGTCGATCCCGCGCACGATGAGGGCGACGGCGATGACCGGGCGCAGGAGCGGCAGGAGGATCCGGAACAGGATGGTCGGGTACCGGGCGCCGTCGATGCGGGCCGCCTCGATCACATCGCCGGGGATGTTCTGCAAGCCGGCGAACAGCACGAGCGTGATGAACGACGTCGTGAGCCAGACGTCCGGAATGGCGACCGAGAACAGGGCGATGTTCGGGTTGGACAGCCACTGGACGTCCGAGCTCGAGTGCATGATGCCGACTCTGGTCAGCAGCTCATTCACGATGCCGAAATTGTCGATCAGCAGGAACCGCCACAGGAGGCCCGCCACGATCGGGGCGATCATGAGCGGGTAGAGGAACACCGTCCTGAAGACCCGGGACGCATTGCCCAGGGCCGAGAAGACGAGCGCCACGGCCAGGCCGAGGACGAACTCGAGCGTCACGACGATCACTGCGTACAGCAGGGTCCGCCACGATGCGTTGAGGAAGTCCGCGTCCTGGAACAGCCGGACGTAGTTCCCGAAGCCGACGAACTCCCGCGAGCCTCCGGCGATCGGTGCGATCTTGAAGAACCCGTCGACGACGAACTGCACGAGCGGCCAGCCGATGAAGACGGCCAGGAACGCCCCGGCGGGCAGCATCAGCAGGGCCGCGAAGCGGCGGTCGGTCAGGCGGGTCCGGGATTTCCTTCCGGCGGACCGGCGCGGGTGGCCCGTGAGGCCACCCGCGCGGTCCACCACTACTTGACTAGCGATTGGACCTGCTCCTTCGCAGCGTTCAGCAGGGCCTGGTCATCGGCCCCCGGCTGGAGGGACTTCTGGATCATCGGGACGAGGACGGTGTCTACGATCTGCTGCCACTTGGGCGTTGCCGGCCGCGGGATCGTGTTCGGGGCGTTGAGCGTGTCGATGAGCGGCTTGTAGTTCTCGTAGCCGCTCTGGTTCTCGTACTTCGCGAACGCCGACTTGCGGGCCACGAGGCCAAGGGAGGTCTGGGCCGACAGCTCATTGTGGTCGTACGCGAACTTCAGGAAGTCCGTTGCGGTCTGCTGCTGCCCGCTGGCCTTGGGCACCGAGAGGTACCACGCGCCCGGGACGCCGGCGACACCGCCGGGGCCTGCGATCATCTGGGCGACGCCCACCTTGCCATTGACGGCTGCGTCCTTGGGGATGGAGCGGTACTCGTGGCCCCAGAACAGCGACATGGCGGTCTTGCCCTGGTTGAAGAGGTTCTGGGCCGCGGCCCAGTCGACCTGCGCTGCGCCCGGAGGGGCGTACTTGGCCAGGCCATCATCGAACTGGAGGGCCTTGAGGCTGTTCGCGTCGCCGAGCGAGACCTTCGACCCGTCGGGGCTGAGGACCATGGTCTGCTCGCCGGTCTGCGAGAGCATCGCGAGATACTCCGTCTCGACCGCGCCCTTCATGTCCGTGCCGTACATCCCATCCTTGGTGAAGAAGGCGGCGGCATCCATGTACTGCTGCCACGTCGTCGGCGGCTTGAGGTCATAGCCGTACTTGGCCTTGAAGGCAGCCTGGTTGGCCGGGTCGTTGAAGAGGTCTTTGCGGTAGTAGAGGACCTCCGAGTTGGTCCATACCGGCATGCCGATGTACTTCCCGCCGACGTTCGCCTCCTTGACGAGGGACGGGAAGAGGTCACCTTTCACGTCGTCAGTGAAGAGGCTGTCCAGCGGGGTGACACCGTCCTTGAACGCGGACAGCCAGACCGCATCCATCGCGGCGACGTCGAAGGAGACGCTGCCGGAGGTGAACTCGCTGTTGAGCCTGTTGTACAGGCCGTCATACGGGAGCTCGACGAAGGAGACCTTCGTGCCCGTTTCCTTCGTGAACTCGTCCGCGATCGGCTGGAGCTCGGCGTGGCCGCCGGCCTCCACGAGGACCGTGATGGACTTTCCCGACGCCGACGACGTGCTGCCGCCTACGCCGCAGCCGCTCATCGCGATGGCGGCCGTCGTGGCGAGCGCTGCCGCCACGGCGATTTTCTTGCGAAGCATCCTTACTCCGAATCTTCCTCTGCAGCTTGATCACTGCTCTGTGCGAACTTCAGGGGGACGGGACGTCTTGGAAAAACGTATTGGCAAAACGTCTTGGCAAGACGCTAGAGCTGCCGGAAGCGGACCGTCAAGTGCCAAAACCGGCCAAAATCTTCGTCGATCCGGCCAAACTCTTTTGGCCCCCAGGTGGCCTCTGAGCACGGTTGACGGCTCTCTTTCCCGTCCCTAAAGTGACGCATGCCACAGACAAATCGTTTTGGCATTTTGGCACTCGGAAGGATGTCATGCCATCTAAGACCGCGCCGTCGTCGCCACGGGCTTGGGCCAGACGGGAAGTGCTGCAAGTGGCCGTGCTATCCCTCGCTGCCGTTCCGCTGGCTGCGGCTGCGACCACACCGGCAGCGGCCGCGAGCGTACCCGCAGCCCCCGCAACGGAATCGGCCCCTTCGGCTGCTGACTACCGGAACATCATCGGCGTCCTCTGACCCATCGAGAGATAGGAACATCGACACAGTGACCACCGTCTACGACGTCACGACCTGGAGCGTGCCGGGAAACCCCTCCGCCTCTCCCTACAACGACATCGGCCTCGTGATCAATAGCATCATCGCCGACATCAAGTCCCAGCAGACGAGCCAAGCGTCCAAGCCAGGCGGCGTCATCTACATCCCGCCGGGCGACTATTCCCTCAAGACCCGCGTCAACATCGACGTGAGCTTCCTGACGATCCGCGGCTCCGGGCATGGGTTCACATCGCTCAGCATCCGTTACAACACCTCGGACACCTCGAGCTGGCATGAGATCAACCCGGGCGGCAGCCGCATTCGGGTCGAGAACACGGACGGCAACGCGGAGGCATTCCGGGTCTACCGCACGGGCGACCCCCGCCTGAGTGCGGTCGTCTTCCAGAACTTCTGCCTCGATGGAGTGTCGTTCGGGACCAACCAGAACTCCTACGTCAATGGCAAGACCGGCATCCTTTTCGATTCTGCAAATGACTCGTGCCGGATCGAAGGCATGGGGATGGTCTATCTCGAGCACGGCCTCGTCGTGAGGGACACCGACGCCCTGAGTGTGAGCGACAATTTCCTGGCCGAGTGCGGCAACTGCGTTGAACTCGTCGGGTCGGGCCAGGCCTCCAAAGTCACCAACAACCACATCGGCGCCGGTTATGTTGGCTTCTCGATTTTCGCCGAGAACCACGTTGGTCTGCTCGTTGCCGGGAACAACATCTTCCCGCGCGGCAACAGCATGGTCCATGTGAAGACCTCGACCCGTTGCAGCATCACAGCCAACCGCCTCCACGCCTTCTACCCAGGAATGGTGGTCTTCGAGGGAGTCTGCAGCGAGAACCTGATCTCGAGCAACCATTTCCTCCGCCAGCCCGAGCCGTGGGGCCCGATGCAGCCCTACAACAATGGTCTCGACGATCTTTACGGCCTCGTCCATGTCTACGGAAACAGCAACACGATCACGGCGAACCACTTCACCTATGACGTCCCCTCCTCGGCCATCACTCCGGCAGGGCAGACGCCGACGATCATCTTGGTGTCCTCCGGGAGCAACAACTACATCGCTGCCAACAACACGGCGAGCGCGGTGCCAGTCATGACCGTCGTCCTGGACTCGTCCACCACGGGAACCAAAGTCCTCGACAGTGGCACGCAGGCCCAGTTCCAGCCGTATCAGAGCACGTACTCGTTCAGGGCAACCCCCTGAACCCTTTGTCTCGCGCGGCTTGATCCGCCGAGATGCCGGGCGGCGCAGTCCATGTCGACTGCGCCGCCCCTTGTAAGGCCTGTTTGTCAATGACGACGAGAAAGGCACGCCTCAATGGTGAAGAACACGCGGAGGGCGGTCTCAGCGATCGCCCTGGCCGCCGGAATGGTTCTCCCGACGCTCCCGGCTTCGGCCGACACCACCTATACGGAAACCTACCGACCCCAATTCCATTACACCCCAGCCCAGAATTGGATGAACGATCCCAACGGGCTCGTCTACGCCAATGGGCAGTACCACCTCTTCTACCAATACAACCCATCGGGAAACACGTGGGGCAACATGTCCTGGGGCCACGCGGTGAGCCCGGATCTCATCCACTGGACCGAACTGCCCGTCGCCATTCCCGAAGACGCCGCCACTATGATCTTCTCGGGAAGCGCCGTCCTCGACACCAACAACACGAGCGGATTCGGCACGAGTACGAATCCTCCCCTCGTCGCGATCTACACGGCCGTGAACAAGGCGACGGGGAACCAATCGCAGGCCCTCGCGTACAGCACCGACGGCGGCCAGACCTTCACCAAATACGCGGGGAATCCCGTTCTGGACATCGGGTCGAACAACTTCCGCGATCCCAAGGTCTTCTGGTACGCGCCAGGAAACGAATGGATCATGGCGGCAGCGCTGTCGGATCAGCACAAGGTCACGTTCTACAGCTCTCCCGACTTCAAGCAGTGGACGCATCTGAATGATTTCGGGCCGGCCGGCGCGACCGGTGGACCGTGGGAATGCCCGGACCTCTTCCCGCTGCCGGACCCCGCGAATCCGAACCAGCAGGAATGGGTCCTGATCGTGAATCTCAATCCGGGTGGGGTCGCGGGTGGATCGGGCGCGCAATACTTCACGGGCAGCTTCGATCCAGTGCACGGATTCACGCCCGACGGTGTCCCGCCGGCAGGTACAGGCCTCGGAAGCTATGATTCGGGGTCCTTCGACGGCTGGACGGCCACCGGCACCGCGTTCGGCTCGGCCCCCGCGACGGGCACGCTGCCGAACCAGATGACCGTCTCGGGTTGGTCGGGGGCCGGGTACGCGAGCAGCTTCAACGGTGGCGACGGCTCCACGGGGTCGCTGAGCTCGCCGAATTTCACGATCGATCACCGCTACCTGAACTTCCTCGCGGGCGGCGGAAACCATCCGTACGTTCCCGGTTCGGTGACGCCCGGCGGCATCCCGGACGGCACAACCTTCGCGGACTTCGAAGCCACGAGCTACGGGAGCGGCTGGCAGACGACGGGCGACTTCGTCGGAACGGGACCCGCGCCCGGCACCCTTCCGTACCAGAACCCCGTGAGCGGCTACCTCGGCAGCGGGCTCGTCAACACCTTCACGAACGTCGACACGGCGATGGGGACTATCACGTCGCCGTCGTTCACCATCTCGAAGCGCTACGTGAACCTGCTCGTCGGGGGAGGCAACCACCCCTGGGGCGGTCCGAACCCGACGTCGGTGAACGTCGTCGTCAACGGTCAAGTAGTGGCGACGGCGACTGGGCAGAACAACGAGCACCTCGACTGGGTGAGCTTGGATCTCAACGCGTACCAAGGGCAGACGGCGACCGTCCAGATCGTGGACGAGAACTCCGGCGGCTGGGGGCACATCCTCGCCGACCAGATCATGTTCGGCGACAACCCCGTCACGGTCGCGCAAGACACGGCGGTGCGCCTCGTCGTCGACGGCCAAGTCGTCCGCAGCGCGGGCGGGAGGGCCGGAACGGAGCAACGTGGCGAGCACCGACTACTCGTTCGTGACGTGGTGGCGCGTCGCCGGGACGCGCGAAGAGGTCGTGTCGATCTTGCGGAACGGCGCCGACCTGTCGCGGTGGTGGCCCTCGGTGTACCTCGATGTGCGGATGCTCGACCCGGGCGACGCCCAGGGCCTCGGCCGCCGCATTGACCTGTTCACCAAGGGCTGGCTACCGTACACGCTCCGCTGGACGTTCACTGTCACGGAACCGATCACCCTGGACGGCTTCGCGATCTCGGCCCGAGGCGATCTCAATGGGACCGGTCGGTGGACCCTCACCCAGGACGGGCCTGAGACGGTGGTCCGCTACGACTGGACCGTGAGCGTCGGCAAGCCGCTCCTGCGCAGGCTGAGCTGGCTGTTCAAGCCGGTGTTCGCGGCGAACCATCGCTGGGCCATGGCGCGCGGCCAGGAGAGCCTCGCGCTCGAGCTGCGGCGCCGTCGCGCGGTCGACGACGCGGCGCGCGCAGCCGTCCCCGACCCACCTGGGCCGACCTTCCAATGGGGAAAGGGGCGGCGGCCGGCCTAGCGTCCGACCGCAGAACGGGCGACGGCGCCGCGCAGCCGGGACACGCCGTCGTCCGTTTGCGGGGTGCGCTGGACCGGACGGCTACCGCGCGAGGTACTCCGCGTGCCGCGCGTGCGCCTCGCGCACCTTCTCGCGGATCGCCTCGACGTCCTTCGCCTTGTCCCGGTACTTCTTGTCCATCGCGAGGATCTCCCGCTCCTCGTCGACGAGGTCTTGGTAGACGCGCTCGCGCTCAGCCGGGTCGGCGGTGTAGTCGAGGTCGAGATAGCTCTGGGCGTGGCGACGCGCGTTGTTGATGGCCGTCTGCGCCTTGCCGGCTGGGCTCACGAGAGAGGCCACGATCGTCACGGCCAGGACACCGACAATTACCGCGAGCGAAAGCCCCGTTGTCACTTCGAACACGGGCACATGCTGGCCGCCGTTGATGAACGGGAGCGTGTTCTCGTGGAGCGCGTGCAGCACGAGCTTCGCGCCGATGAACGCAAGGATCGCGGCGAGGCCGAAGGAGAGGTAGATGAGCCGGTCGAGGAGCCCGTCGAGCAGGAAGAACAGCTGGCGCAGCCCCATGAGGGAGAAAGCGGTCGCGGTGAACACGACGTACGCGTTCTGGGTGAGGCCGAAGATCGCGGGGATCGAGTCGAGCGCGAACAGGACGTCGGTGCCGCCGATCGCCACTATGACAAGGAGCATCGGCGTGAGCACGCGCTTGCCATTCTCGATCGTGAACAGCTTGTCCCCGTCGTAGCGCTGCGAGGTGCGGAGGACTTTCCGGGCGAGGCGGATCATGATGTTGTCCGCCTCGTCTCCACCGTGGTCGGGCTTGAGGAGCTGGCCGGCCGTGAGCAGCAGGATCGCGCCGAAGACATAGAAGATCCACGCGAAGCTGTTGATGAGGGCGACGCCGAGGAAGATGAACAGGGTCCGTGCGATGAGCGCGAACACGATCCCGAAGAGGAGCACCTTCTGCTGGTCCTCGCGCGGCACGCGGAAGCTCGCGAGGATCACGAGGAACACGAAGAGGTTGTCGACCGAGAGCGCCTTCTCGGTGATGAAGCCGGCGAAGTACTGGCCGCCCATTTCGGTTCCCCCGAGGAGGAGGACGACGACGCCGAACAGCACCGCCGCGCCGACGTACACCGACGACCAGATGGCCGCCTCGCGCAAGGTCGGGGCGTGCGCCTTGCGGATGTGGAAGAAGTAGTCGAAGGCCAGAAGACCGAGGATCACGACGATCGTGATGGCCCAGACGGCAGGAGAGACGGACACTAGGAGTCCCTTTCGCAGGCAGGCGTAACCGCCGCAAGTCTTTCCATCCGCCGATCTGATTCCGGAAGACCGCTGCACCCGGCCAGGCTCCCGCGCCTGACGTGTTGACGGATGCAGCGCGTGGGATACTCCCCTGCGCGTCACCAGCTTAACCCAGACAGTTCCCAGACTGCGAACTCGAGGTGGAAAAACTCAGGGCAAACTCCCAGCTTCCGGGATCTCCTGCAAAGGTTCTTTCACAACTAGTCTCGCTCAAGTCAGGCAGATCGCGCCTGTGAGGAGAAGGGTCTATGGCCGCAGAACAGCTTTCCCGTCGACTGACAATCCGTTCACTGGCAGCAGGAGTCGCGCTCGCCTCCGCCGTCGGGCTGGGAACCGCGGCCGTCGCCGTGGCCGCGCCACCCGGCCCGCCGCCGTCGCAGTCCAAGGCATACCCTGGATCCGTTCCCCCGTGGGCGGGCTCGCGGGCCAAGACCGGCATCCCGCTGAGCAACACGACCGTGGAAGGCGAGATCTACCTCAACCTGCGCGACGAAGCCGGCGCCCAGGCCTTCGCCACTGCGGTCTCGACGCCGGGGAGCGCCCAGTACGGCCAGTACCTGAGCCCGGCCCAGTGGAAGGCGCAGTTCGCGCCGACGCAGGCGGCAACGGACAACCTCGTCGCGTGGATCAAGGCTCAGGGCATGGTCGTCACCGGGGTCCCGGAGAGCGGCATGTACGTCGTGTTCCGCGGCACTGTGGCCCAGATCAACGCCGCGTTCCAGGTCGCCGAGCAGACCTACTCGTTCCAGGGCCACGACCTCATCGGCCCGGATCGCGCGCCTACCGTCCCCGGGGATCTCGAGCCGTCCGTCGCCGGAGTGAGCATCGACCAGGGCCGCACGCTCACGCGCCCGACGAATTCCACGGAAGGCAGCGACGCCGCGCCCGCGGGCCAGGTCCCGCCGGTTCCGGTCGCGACCCCGTGCTCCCACTACTGGGACGAGAAGGAAGCCACGGTTCCGCCGACGCAGACCGGGGCCACGTCCGTTCCCACGGTCCTGTGCGGCTACACGCCCGGCCAGATGCAGGCCGCCTACGGCCTTGGCGACGGCGTCACCCTCAACTCGACGGCCGGCGCCGGCCAGACGGTGGCGATCATCGACGCCTACGCCTCGCCGACGATGTTCCAGGACGCCAACCAGTACTCGGCTCTGCACGGACTTCCGGCCTTCACCGCGAGCACCTACAGCGAGAACCTTCCCTCCGTGTTCTACGACCAGGCGCTGTGCGGAGAGCCGAGCGGATGGCAGGGCGAGGAGGCGCTCGACGTCGACGCGGTCCACTCGACGGCGCCTGGCGCGTCCGTTCTGTACGTCGGCGCAGCGGACTGCGAGGGCCAGATCGACATCGCCATGTCGAACATCCTCGACGGGAAGCTTGCGACGATCGTGAGCAACAGCTACGGCAACCTCGGCGAGGCGGTCCCCGCGGACGTGCTCCGCGGTGAGCAGGACATCCACCTCCAGGCGGCCTCGGAGGGCATCGGCCTCTACTTCTCGAGCGGCGATTCCGGCGACGAGAAGATCAACCTCGGCTACACGTCGCCGGACTTCCCGGCGAGCTCGCCGTTCGTGACGGCGGTGGGGGGCACAGACCTTGCGCTCGGCAAGTCGAACAACTACCTGTTCGAGACCGCGTGGGGCACGCCTCGCCAGCAGATCGTCACTGAGCCGGACGGCACGCTCGGCTACGCCGGGCCGCTTCCAGGCGTGTTCGTCGCGGGCGCGGGCGGTGGCCGCAGCGCCGTCTTCGCGCAGCCTGCCTATCAGGCGGCGCTTGTCCCGGCCGCTCTCGCGAACGGCAAGCGCGTCTCGCCGGACGTCTCGGCCGACGCCGACTCGTGGACGGGCTTCCTCATCGGCTTGAGCCCCATCACGAACGACCACTCGCTCAACACCGGGGCGTTCATCCAGGAGCGCATCGGCGGCACGTCGCTCTCGTGCCCGCTCACGGCTGGTCTCATGGCGAGCGCCCAGGCGGCGACGGGCAAGCAGATCGGGTTCGCGAACCCGGCCGTGTACAAGGCGGCCGCGGCTCCCGGGGCGGCGATGCGGGACGTCACGTCCCCGTCGAAGCCCATCAACATGGTTCGGGCGTTCCCGGCCACAGGCCAGACGGCGGTCGGAACGCTCGGGCTGGACAGCTCGCTCGTCGCGACGCCCGGCTATGACGACGTCACCGGCGTCGGGAGCATGACGGAGGCCTTCGCGCAGCAGGTCGCCCAGCAACACTGACAGGCTGCACGATCTGGGGGGAAGAAACGAGGACGACGACGGCGTAGCGGGCGCCGTCGTCGTCCTCGCCTGTGTCTGGGCCCGCCCAGGCCGGCCGGGGCGTCATGTGCGAGGGCGCACGTGGGCGGGCGACCGCGCGATCGCTAGGATGAGAATGGCCAGCACGCCTCCGCTCTGTTTGTTGCGCGGACTGAATCGAGGAGCTTCCATGCCTATCGCCACCCCTGAGAAGTACGCCGAGATGATCGACTCCGCCAAGGCCGGCGGATACGCGTTCCCGGCGGTCAACGTCACGTCGTCGCAGACCCTCAACGCGGCGATCCGCGGCTTCGCCGAGGCGGGCTCGGACGGCATCATCCAGGTTTCCACGGGCGGCGCCGCCTACTGGTCGGGTGCCTCCGTCAAGGACATGGTCGCGGGGTCGCTTGGCTTCGCGGCGTTCGCGCGCGAGGTTGCGAAGAACTACGACGTCAACATCGCCCTCCACACGGACCACTGCCCGAAGGACAAGCTCGACGACTTCGTCCTCCCGCTCCTCGCGGCCTCTGAGGCCGAGGTCAAGGCCGGACGCAACCCGCTTTTCAACTCCCACATGTGGGACGGCTCGCACGAGGTGCTCGACGAGAACCTCCGCATCGCGAAGGACCTCCTGGCCCGGACCGCAGCGGCCAAGATGATCCTCGAGATCGAGATCGGCACCGTGGGCGGCGAGGAAGACGGCGTCGAGAACGCGATCAACGAGAAGCTCTACACGACGGTCGCCGACGGGCTCGCGACGGTCGAGGCACTCGGCGCGGGCGAGAACGGCCGCTACATCACGGCACTCACGTTCGGCAACGTGCACGGCGTCTACAAGCCGGGCAACGTCAAGCTCCGCCCCGAGCTGCTCAAGGAGATCCAGGCCGAGGTGGGCGCGCAGATCGGCAAGGAGAACCCGTTCGACCTCGTCTTCCACGGCGGCTCCGGCTCGAGCGAGCAGGAGATCGCCGACGCTGTCTCCTACGGTGTGATCAAGATGAACATCGACACCGACACGCAGTATGCGTTCACTCGCCCCGTCGTGGACCACATGTTCAAGAACTACGACGGCGTCCTCAAGGTCGACGGCGAGGTCGGCAACAAGAAGACCTACGACCCCCGCGTGTGGGGCGCCTCGGCCGAGAAGGGCATGGCGGCCCGCGTCGTCGAAGCCGCGCAGCAGCTCGGCTCCGAGGGCAAGTCGATCAAGTAGCCACATTTCCTTCGAAGGGGGAGCGCCTCAGTGAGTGACGAGTTCCGCACCAACCTCCTCGGCCCAGAGCCCACGCGGCTCCCGGCCGAGACCGAGGTGTACCAGAGCCTCGCGACCGGCCACTCGGCGCGAGACCTCGTGCAGAAGCACCCGGAGTCTTCGCTGCTGTGGGCGCTCCTCGCCGAGGAGGCGTGGTCCGCGGGGAACACGGTCGAGTCGTATGCCTTCGCGCGCGTCGGCTACCACCGTGGGCTCGACGCCCTGCGCCGCAACGGCTGGCGCGGCGCTGGCCCCATCCCGTGGGAGCACGAGCCGAACCAGGGCTTCCTGCGGGCGCTCTACAACCTCGGCCGCGCCGCCTCGGCGTTCGGCGAGGACAGCGAGCCCGAGCGGATCGACGCGTTCCTCGCGGGCTCCGACCCGTCCGCGAAGGCGGCGATCGAGGCGCTCGGCCGCTAGCAGGGTTCGCAAGGACACAATTCAGCGCCGGAACAGCCCTCAAACGGAGTGGTCCGGCGCTGAATTGTGTCGCAACAGGCCCTGCGGGCCGTGGGGCGGGGGGACTATTACAGTGGCTCCGTGGCTGTCATTCACCGAGCAACCCTTGTCCCGACCAAGCTCGAGCTCATCCACCCGTGGTTGGCGCGCCAGCCGTGGGCAGGCGGCGACGGCGAACTCTCCCGCGTGGGCAGCTATCGCTTCGATGATCCGGACGGCGAGGTCGGCATCGAGGGGTTCATCGTCGAGCGCGGAGGCACGATCTTCCACCTCGTCCTGACCTATCGCGGCGCGCCGCTCGCGGGCGCCGAGCCGTGGCTCATCGGAACCATGGAGCATTCCGCCCTCGGAACGCGCTGGGTGTATGACGGCGCCGGCGACCCCGCCGCCGTCGCCGCCCTCATGCGCGGCGCGCGCGGCGAGCAGGAGCAGGCGGTGCTCGAGGTTCACGACGGCGATACCGTGGTCGGCGTCCAGGAGCCCGACGTGCGCGTGTATGCATCGGGCGCGGGGGCGCCGTCGTTCGCCGGGGCGCCGTTCGCGGGGTCGGCCGGGCAGTTGCCCGCGCTCGTGTCCGACGGCCGCGTGTGCGAGGTGACCTTCGGCGGTGCAACGCTCCGCGTGGCCCGCGTGCTCGGCTCCGAGGTGGGTGGCGGTGCCCAGCTCGTCGCACGGTGGCGCGACGGGGCGGACTCAGTCGCCGCGCTCGCCGGATGACCGAGCCGTAACTGCTGCCCAAACCCGCTTCTCCGTGGGGAATCCACGCAGGAGAAGCGGCTTTGGGCAGCAGAAGCCCGACTCAAGGGACGACGACGGCGACTCGCCCGCGGCGGGCGGCCGAGAGGGCCACCACGGCGATCAGGAGCAACGCCGAGATGATCGCCGAACCGCCGAACAGCACGAAGTTCATGGCCGGCGGGATCGACTTCGCAGCGAGCATGAGGCCCGAGAGCTGCGGCGCGAGGACTGCGCCGATTCGGCCTACGCCGAGGGCCCAGCCGAGTGCGGTGCCGCGGAGCGCGTCGGGGTACCGAGCCGCGATCGCCGCAATGACGAGCGACTGCGTGCCGTGCGTCCCGACGCCCGCGACGACGAGCGCCCCGTAGACATAGGCGGTACTGCCCGCGGGAACCACGAGCAGCGAGATCAGCGCGGCGCCGGCCAGGAACGCCGCCACGACGGAGGTTGAGACGGTCCCGAAGCGGTCGCCGGCCCACGCCGTCGCGATCGAGCCGGCCACCGCACCAATGTTGAGCGCGATCGTGAACGTGAGGGCGGGGCCGAGATCAGCGCCCGAGTCCCGCATGATCTTGGGCAGCTGCGTGCCGAGGCCGTACCACGCGAACAGCGTGAAGAGCGTCGACGCCGCGAACAGGACGCTCAGGCCGAGGAACGGAGCGCGGAACAGGCCGCGGAAGCCGCCGCCCGCCGTCGTCCGTTGGGCACCCGCACGCTCGGGTGCGGCGACGGCTCCGAGGGTCTCGGGCAGGAACCTCCATCCGAGCGGGACGAGGATGACGAGCGCGACGAGGGCCAGCCAGAACATCGAACGCCAGCCGAACGCGGGGATCATGCCGAGACCCAGCGCCGCAGCGGCTGTGCCGCCGAGCGGGACGCCGGACATCATCAGCGTGGCCATGGCTCCGCGGCGGTGCGCGGGCACGAGTTCGGCCGCGAGGGCGTTGGCGGAGGGCACGAGTCCGCCGAGGCCGAGCCCCGCGACGAGGCGGAGGGCGCCGAACGCGACGGCGCCGGGGGCCACGGCGCACAGAACGGTGGCGACCGAGAAGACGATGGCGCACAGGAGGATGGCCCGGCGGCGGCCCCACGCGTCCGAGAGCCGGCCGGCGAAGACGGCGCCGATCATCATGCCGACGAAGGCCATCGAGCCGATGGTCCCGGCGGACGCGGCGTTGAGTCCCCAGCCGGTGCCCTCGATGAGGCTGTTCTGGACGGTTCCGTAGACGATGAGGTCATAGCCGTCGAAGACGACCATGCCCCAGCAGATGGCAATCGCGACGATCGTGCGACGGCGCGCGGGGCCCGACGCTGGGCCGTTGCCGTGGGTGCGCGCGGCCTCGTTGCCGCGGACGGAAGCAGTGAGTGACATGCCATTCATGCTCTCGTGGGGCGGCTCGCACTGGCACTAGGATTCTGCTATGCAGAAGTTTCAGATCGTCAAGAAGCCTGCCTACGCGATCGAATCGGTGGACAACGCGCTCCAGCTCATCCTTCTGCTCCAGGAGCGGGACACGCTCCGCGTCAACGAGGCCGCCGAGCGGATCGGCGTGGCGCCGTCGACTGCCCATCGCCTGCTCGCGACGCTCGTCTACCGCGGCTTCGCGCTCCAGGACGAGTCGCGCCGGTACACCGCCGGGCCCGCGATCCGTGGGGCGACGCGCCAGGGCCGCCTCCAAGACGTCGTCGCGGTAGTGCACCCGCATGTCGAGAGGCTCGCTGCGGCGGTGGGCGAAACGGTGAACCTCATGGCGCGCTTCGGCACGGGCGTGCGGTTCCTCGCGAGCGTCGAATCGACTCAGCTCCTGCGGGTGGGGGACCGGGCCGGAACGGTGCTGCCCGCCCGGCTCTCCTCCGGTGGGAAGGCGATCCTCGCAACGCTCGACGGCGAAGCGCTGCGCCAGCTCTATACCGGCCGTGCGGCGCAGCTTGCGGGAGACCAGCTCGGCGCCGACGAGTTCAGCGCCCTTCAGGGCGAGCTCGCCCTCGTCCGTTCGCGGGGCTACGCGCTCAATCTCGGCCGGACTGAGCCGGACATCGCCGCGATGGGGCGTGCCGTGGGGCAGGGCCGCGCGTGGCTCGCGCTGTCGATCAGCGCTCCGCGCTCGCGCTCCGATGTGCTCGAGCGGCCCGAGACGGTCGCCGCGCTGGCGTCCGCATGCGATGCCGCGGCCGCGGCGCTCGAAGCCGCGAAGCTCAGCAGCCCCCACTGATTCTGCCCAGCAGAATCTCGTTCACGCGAGCCTGAGCGCCGCGCGCACCTCGTGCAGGACGTCCCGCAGAGCGTCCTCGGCGCCTTGGGGATCGCCGCGCACGATGGCGGCCGCCGCGCGCTCGTGGGCGTCGAGGGCCTCGCTGCGCGGGTGGAAGGGCATGAGGCCCTGCCGGGTGCGGCTCGTGAGGGCGACGGCGACCATGCCGTCGAGCCCCGCGAACATCTCATTGCCGCTGCTGCGGAGGATGAGCCGGTGGAACGCGATGTCCGCCTCAAGGAAGGATTCGAGGTCGCCGGCCTCGCCGAAGGCGCGCAACCGGGCCGCGAGGCCTGCCAGTTCGGCACGCTGAGCGCCGGTTGCACGCTGGGCCGCGCACGCTCCGGCGACGGGTTCAACGCCGATGCGCAGCTCCGTGAGCGAGGCGTACTGGTCCTCGGGCCGCGGCGAGGCGAGGCGCCAGCG
Source organism: Sinomonas terricola (assembly GCF_034931225.1). NCBI lineage: Bacteria > Bacillati > Actinomycetota > Actinomycetes > Micrococcales > Micrococcaceae > Sinomonas > Sinomonas terricola. Next base: position 136,848 of record NZ_JAYGGQ010000006.1, on the reverse strand, counting down.
CACGAGCTGCGGGTCATACACGTTCCACAGCGAGGGGTCCTGGACCACGATGCCCACCCGGCGCTTCGAGGAGACGAGGTTCATGGTCTCGAGCACGCGCATCGTGTCCCGCGCGACGGTCCTCGAGACGCCGAACTCGTTCTGCAGCTCTTCGAGCGTGAGGCGCGTGCCGGGTTCGAGGCGGCCTGAGGCGATGTCCTCGCCGACGGCGTCGAGCATGCGTCGGTGCGGCCCGCCGTCGCCCGTTGCCATCGGCTCGTGTGCCGCTGCTCCCGCCATGGGCCGCCCTCTCGTGCTCCGGATGGACGTCATAGTGCGTCTCGTTCCAACAAAGATACTACCTAAGAATCGAAAAGTGATATCTTCCTCGGAAAGGCGGTGAAGCCACCGCGTACGCGCTTCCTCGGAAGCCAAGGACGACTCCGCGGAGGTACGGGTGGGATTCATGCACATCGTGGTCATGGGCGTTGCCGGTTCCGGCAAGACGACCGTCGCCGCGGCCCTCGCGAAGCGGCTCGGCTGGGAGCTGGCCGAGGCCGACGAGTTCCACCCCCAGGCCAACATCGACAAGATGGCGAGCGGCGTGCCCCTCACCGACGAGGATCGCTGGCCCTGGCTCCGGAGCATCCGCGACTGGATGTCCGAACAGGCCCGCGCCGGCCGCAGCACGGTCCTGACGTGCTCGGCGCTCAAGCACAGCTATCGCGAGCTGCTTGCCGAAGCCGAGGGGCGCGTCGTGTTCGCGCACCTCGACGGCTCGCCCGAGCTCCTCGCCGAGCGCATGTCCGGGCGATCGGGGCACTTCATGCCGACGACACTGCTCCCGAGCCAGCTCGCGACCCTCGAGCCGCTCACCGACGGGGAGCTCGCCTCGGGCTCGCTCCGCATCGACATCGCCAAGAGCCCGGAGGCCATCGTCGGCGAGATCATCGACTCGCTCCACCTTGAGGGCGCCTGACCGACATCTGGCCAGGGGTTAGGCGAGAGCTGGCCACAGGTTGGGTGAGACGTGGCCACGCGTCAGCAACCGACGCGTGGCCACGCGTCAGCAACCGACGCGTGGCCACGTCTCGCCCATCGCGTGGCCAGCTCTAGCCGTTCGCAGAATCCGCCTGGCCCGGTGCGCCCAGTGGTGCCTCCGGCGAAGGCCGGGCAGCCGCCGTCGAACTGCGGCGCAAGAGCACGATCGCAAAGGCCAAGGCAACGAGTTCGGCCAGTTTGGCGGCAACCCCAGTGGGTTCGATGGCTTCCCCTGAGCCGATGATCAAGCCGGTCGCGTGGGCAGAATCGGCTCCGCCATCTCCGGGGAGGCCCACCAGCACGGCATACGCGTACAGTGCGATCAAGGCGACGTTGGTCGCGATCGAGAGTGATAAGACTCCGTCACGCGGGCGCCCGACAACCAGGGACGAGAGCGCGATCTGCATGAGGCCGGAGGCCAGGAACCCGACGCCTAGCAGCAGCGATTCGGCGAAATGCTCGGGTGCGAGGACCACATGGATCCACCCGGCCGTGAAGAGCGCGACCGCAAGGACAAGCGGGAGGCCGAGGCCGGGTTCCAGCCGCCGTCTGCCCAGGGGAGCGACGGCCCCTGCGAACAGCAGCGCCAAACCGCCGACGGCCATGACGAGCGGGCCGATTCCCGCGACCGGCATGACCAGTCCGGCCGCCGGGCCGGGGTCGCCGACATAGCTCGCGATCCGCCAGCCGCTGAAGAGGCTGTCTCCCAGGACCACGGTGCATCCGATCATCGCGAGAGGCCGGAGGAACGCTGATCCCCCGCGGCGGCCGGCAAGCACGAGCATGCCCGCCGCCAGCAGAGCGATTCCCGCCAAGTAGCCGCCGTCGAGCGCAAAGCCTCTGATCGTGGTGAGCCCGTTGAACACGGTGAGCCACGGCAGCCACGCACCGGCGCCAACGAGCGCGAGGCCCGCTGCCCCGGCGCTCAACGCTCCCGTGGCCCGAAATCCGGTGCGACGAGTGGTGCCCGGCAGCGCCGGGGAGGCGTAAGTCATGTGTCCACCTTTGAACTGGGGGAGCCCTCCGGCAGGCATGGCCTCGCCGGAGGGCTCAGGGTTCCTAGCTCCCCACGATGTTGAAGAAGAGGTAGAAATTCGTTGGGATCGGGCCGACCACTCCGCTGCCAGGCGTGTTCAGCAGAGCGTCCATGGTTGCCTCGTTCTTTCCAGCAGCCAATTGAGCCCACGCCGTCTGGTTCGTCACGGCGACGACCTTGATGTCCCACCAACCGCCTCCGGGAGCGGCCAAGATGTGGCTATGCGCCGGGAGCGGCAAATTGGCTACGGCATCAGGCGTAGTGCCCAGAGCGCCCGCGATCCGGGAGAGATCGATCGTCAGCGGGTGGTTGGGGCAGCTGGCGATGGGGCACATCGGTGCGGGAGACGGGTTCGCGAACAGGGGGACGATGACGAAGAGCTCGTTCCTGTCCGCGTTGGGGACGGGACCCACATTGGAGTCCTGGCCCACCTCGCAGCCCGTGGATGAGGACGCCGCAACGCTGTGGTCACAGAAGAAGAGCTGGGGGTACTGAACCGTGACTGTCTGGCCGTTGACCCATGCGGGGGTCTGGGCGGTCGAATCCGGCAGAACGGTCGAGCCGCTCGCGAAGGCAGCGGCCGCAAGGGCGAGCGACGCCATGAAAAGGCCCGCCACGATGGATGCGCCGGCACCCAAGTGCCGCCGCGGGAACAATTTCCGAGGGGTCACGAGGATCACTCCTTTGAGGCGCGGCCTCAAGCAAAGGGAGGACATTGAAGGGTCGTCACGCTGTAGAGTCGGGCGGCCGCGAACCCGGGCGGCGTGACAACCACACGTTCCGCCCCGCCGTCGACGGAGCGGTTCTCAGCTGTGCGCCGTCCTTTCTTCCTCACCCCAGACCCCAGCCCGTCCTGTGGCGGACATTGGGCTGATGCCGACATGGTAGGTGCAGGCAGCGATGCCCTCAAGGAAGTGCGCAGCCGAAATCGAGCCGCCGGGGGAGATTAGCGGGTGAGTTTTCGCGGGTCGACCGACGGGTCCGCAAGCGCGTCCGGGTCTGGGATGATCCCGCGGTCGATGATCCGCCGTGCGGCGCGCACCATGAGCGGAAGGTCGACGGCGGCGCAGCCCAGCAGGTGTCCATCGGCGGCGAGGAGGAACGCCGCCTGAGGGACGCCGTCGACAGCGCGCAGCAAGGTGCGCGCGCCGGAAGCGTGCCGCTCGTCGAGCGTCCCCACCGCCTCGACGTGCACTCCATGCCGATCCGACCACAGCCACGGCGCCCCGAATTCGGGCGGCTCCTGGCCGAGCATTCCGGCCGCGGCCACCTGACCCGAGTGGACGGCGGCCTCCCAATGCTCCGAACGGTGCAGGAGCGCACCGTCCGGGCCGCGGCGGCGTGAGGCGTCGCCCGCCGCGAAGACCGCCGGGTTCGACGTCGAGCCGGCGCGATCCACGATCACACCGCCATCGACCTCGAGGCACGCAGCCTCGGCGAGCGACGTGTCGGGGAGGATCCCGATCCCGGCGACCACCGCATCGGCGAGCACGGTGCTCCCGTCGGCGAGGCGCACGAGGCGGCCTACGCCGTCGTCGTCCGCCTCGATCTCCACCGGCGCTCCCACGATGGTGCGGATCCCGCGCTCGGCGTGCATCGCGTGCAGCCGCCGCGCGATCGCCTCGCCGACGGCGGGGACGAGCGGCGGGTCGACGGGATCAATGAGCGTCGCCTCCGCCCCGAGGACGGCGGCGGCCGACGCCACCTCTGCGCCGATGAGGCCCGCGCCGACGACAGCGACGCGCGCCCCCGGCGTGAGGACGGCACCCAGCGCCTCCGAATCCGCACGGCTCCGCAGGGTGTGCGCGAGCCCCCCGCCCGGGACGCCGAGCCGCCTTGGGAAGCCGCCCGTCGCGAGCAGGACGCGATCCGCGGCAAGCTGCCTCCCGCCGTCGAGCTCTACCGTGCCCGTCGCAGGGCGGAGGGCGACGGCACGCACCGGCAGCAGCTCGACGTCCCGCTCGGCGTACCACGCCTCGGGCGCGAGGCGGATCTTCGCGGCATCCTCGGTGCCGACGAGGAAGCCCTTGCTCAGGGTTGGGCGGTCGTAGGGGAGGCCCTCGGGGGAGAGGAGGGTGATCGCGCCGTCGTAGCCTCGGATGCGCAGCTCGCTGATCGCGCTGAATCCGGCGACGCCGCCGCCCACCACGACGATTCGGCGCACCGAATTGCTCGCCGCCGCGTTCATCCGGGGGCTACTCGCCGACGCGAGCGGCGTCCTCGGCGTCGACGCCGGGGTACAGCACGACGCGGCCGTCTGCGACCTCGACCTTGTGCGTGCGTGCGCTCTGCGTCGCGGGAAGGCACAGGACCCTGCCCGTGCGCAGGTCGAAGCTCGAGGAATGGAGCGGGCATTCGACCGTGTCGCCCTCGATCCATCCCTCGGCGAGCGAGGCCTCCTCGTGGGTGCACGTGTCGTCGAGCGCGAAAACACAGCCCGTCTCGGTGTGGAAGACGGCGATCGGCTCGTCGAAGCCGGACTCCTCGGGTTCGATGACGCGCGCCGTGCCCTCGTCGATCTCGTCAAGGCGGCCGACGTCGATTCCGTCACTCATGCTCACCACTTTAGTAGGGCGCGTGGGAGCGCGGTGGAGCTGCCCCGGTCTACTCGGGCCACGTCCTTTGCGGATTGGCGAGGAGCCGGTCGAGTTCGAGCCCGGCCTCGTCGGAGCCGGCGTCGGCGAGCCGTTGGAGCTCGAGCAGGTCGCGCGCGGCCACGGCTCTGCGGGTCAGCAGGCGGCCCGCATAGAGGCTTCCCTCGTCCAGCAGTTCGTGGAGCTCGTCCAGGTCGTTGCGGGCATCGGCCAAGTCTGCGAGGCGATCCAGAGCCAGTTCGTTGCCCTCATCCGCGAGCGCGCGCAGAGTCTCCCGGTCGGGTAATTCGCTCATGGTCCTATCGTGCGCCGCGGGCACTCGCGGCTCAAGAGTCCCCTCTGGCTAGGCTGGTGGTGGTGAGTTCTCGCGCTGCTGCGGTTCCCGGTGGCGCGGCTTTCGGAAGCGCGGACCGCGGAGGCTGGGATGCATGCTGTGTTGAGAATCAACTCCTTCGATGAGGCCAAGCTGGCGGAGGCGCAGGAGAACTTGCGCGAGTTCGACCGGCTTCACGCGGCCCAACCCGGCTTCCTCGGAAATCTGACGGTGGATCTGGGAGGCGGCCGACGTTTTGTTCTGAACCTCTGGAGGAGCGCCGAGGACGCCCAAGCCGGTTTGTCCGTACTGGGGCCCGAGGTGCGGCGCGTCGTCGAGCCTCTGCTCTCGGCACCGTCCGAGCTGATCGGGATGGGCCCGGTGATCAGTTCGGATTTCGGGCCGGTGACGTCGTCAGAGTAGGCGCCGCGCTGGGTGCTCCCGAGTGAGCCCGAACATCCGAACGAGGAATCCGAGCTCGCGATACGTCTCAAGCAGGTCGTAGTTCGTGACCGTTCGGGGTCTGGGGACCATGGTGTGCTTGGTGTGGCCAGGGGTTGGGTGAGACGTGGCCACGCGTTGGGGGTAGACGGGTGGCCACTTTTCGCCAAACGCGTGGCCGGGTCTGGGCTCAGACTCCCGCCAGGAGGTGGCCATGGGTTGGGTGAGAGGTGGCCACGGGTTGGGCGGGATGGTTCAGCCCGTCTTGGCCGTAGAGCCAGTCGGTGTAGGGGAAGGCCCCTCGGGCGTCCGCTGCCTCGAACAGCATGTTGCGGATCAGGACGGCGACGGGCTCGTCCATGTGCCACGACTCTCCCCAGACGCGGGCGGTCGTCTGAACTCGGCTTGTGCGCGGCTCGCGGATCTCGTTGTATTCCCGCAAGGCGAGGGCCCACGCTTCGCGGCGCTCGCCGTCGTCGGCGGGAAGGACGTGTTCCCGCACGAGCCCGCCCAGGACATGTGCGTCCTCGAGGGCCTGGCACGCGCCCTGCGCGAGGTATTGGAGCATGGGGTGGGCGGCGTCGCCGAGGAGGGCGACGTTGCCGTCGACCCAGTTCGCGAGTGGGAGGCGGTCGAACATGGGCCATGAGCGCACGCGCCAGAGGTTCTCGAGCGCCTTGCGGACCTCGGGGACGCAGTCCTTATACGCCTCCTCGAGTTCGTCCTCGGTGCCCCAGACTTCCTCGCCGCGCAGGAATGCGGGCGACTGGAACACGGCGACCGTGTTGAACATCTCGCCGCGCCGGAGCGGGTACTGGACGAGGTGGCAGCGCGGGCCGAGCCAGACGACCACATCCTCCATGTCCGAGGCGTGTTTGACGTCGGAGATCGGGAGGGCACCGCGGAATGCGACGTAGCCGGACGGGATGGGTTCGTCGTCGGACATCTGGGCGCGCACAGCGGAACGGAGGCCGTCCGCGGCGATGACGGCATCGGCGTCGAACGCCCGACCGTCTGTGGTGACGGCACGCGCGCCCGTGGGCAGGTTCTCGGCGCGCGCGACTGTGACGCCGTTGACGAGTTCGACGCCGGCCCCGCGGGCTGCGTCGACGAGGATCGTGTGCAGATCGGCGCGGTGAGCCACGATGTACGGGGCGCCGTACCGCTCGGCGAACTCGCCCTGCACGTCCTTGCGGAGCAGCTCGCGGCCAGTGACGGCGTCGCGGAACACAAGGTTCTTCGGAGCGACGGCGACGCTCAGCACGCGATCGAGGAGGCCCCACTCTGCGAGGAGGCGGGTGGCGTTCGGGGCGAGCTGGAGGCCCGCGCCGACCTCGCCAAACTCGGGGGCCTGCTCGACGAGCGTGACTTTCGTGCCTTGCTGGCGGAGGCGGAGGGCAGCGGCGACGCCGCCGATCCCCCCTCCGATGACGACGGCGGTGGGGGCGGTTGGCTGGGTGGGGGGAAGGTGTGACATGCAACTCAGGATGGGAAGGTTCCGCCCAGCAGAACAATGAAATTCTGGAGGGCGGAATATCTGCGCCGAGGCGTCTTTACAGCCAATGTGGGGGCTAATCAGATTCTGCTCTGCGGAATATCGTTGCCCTGCGAGGTGCGGCCTCGCAGTCTCGATAGGGAGACCCACGAACGGCGAGGAGGCCACGATGAGCATCCATGGAGACGTCACGCACCAATCGGCGGTGAACGCGATGATCGCGAGCGAGCCGACGCCGGAAGAGGCGGCCGAGCTCGAGGCCATGTACGCGACCATGGCGCGGGAGAACATGATCCCGCTGTGGACGCAGCTGGATGAGCTCATGCCCATGGTGCCGGCGCCAGCGGCCGTCCCGCACGTGTGGCGGTGGAACACGCTCCTGCCATTGGCCGAGCGCGCGGGTGAGCTGGTGCCGGTGGGCCGTGGCGGGGAGCGGCGGGCGATCGCGCTCGCGAACCCCGGGCTGGGTGGCCGCCCCTACGCGACCCCGACGCTGTGGGCCGCGATCCAGTACCTCGGCGGCCATGAGGTGGCCCCGGAGCACCGGCATTCGCAGAACGCGTTTCGCTTCGTGGTCGAGGGCGAGGGGGTGTGGACCGTGGTGAACGGCGACCCGGTGCGGATGTCCCGCGGCGACTTCCTGCTGACCCCGGGCTGGAATTTCCACGGACACCACAACGAGACCGACAAGCCGATGGCGTGGATCGACGGCCTCGACATCCCCTTCGTGCACGGCATGGACGCGGGCTTCTTCGAGTTCGGCACCGAGCGCGTCACGGACGAGGCCACCCCGGACATCTCCCGCTCGGAGCGGCTTTGGTGCCACCCGGGCCTCCGCCCGCTCTCGCGGCTCGAGAACACCGTGAGCTCGCCGATCGGCGCGTACCGCTGGGAGCACACCGACCGCGCCCTGACCGAGCAGCTCGCGCTCGAGGACGAGGGCCACCCCGCGACTGTGGGCCAGGGCCACGCCGCGATCCGCTACGTGAACCCGACCACGGGCGGGGACGTCATGCCGACGATCCGGGCCGAGTTCCACCGCCTCCGCGCCGGTGTCCAGACGCGGACGACCCGCGAGGTGGGCTCGTCCGTGTACCAGGTGTTCGAGGGCGAGGGCGCGTTTGTCCTCAACGGCGAGCGGACCGCGGTCGCCAAGGGCGACATGATCGTTGTCCCCTCGTGGGCCGTGTGGTCCATCGAGGCCGAGACCCGGTTCGACCTGTTCAGGTTCGGCGACCAGCCGATCTTCGAGCGCCTGCACTTCAACCGCACGTTCATCGAAGGCCAAGCTCCTGACAAGGAGAAGATAGTGAAGGAGAAGACACAGTGAAGCTCGCGACCCTGCGCACCCGTGGCGGGACCGTCGCCGTCCGCCAGGACCGGGACACGTTTGTTGAGATCACCGGCTACGCAGACCTGGGCACGCTGCTGGCCGTGGAGGGCTGGCGCGAGATCGCCGTTAAGGCCGACGGCGCCAAGCACCCTGTGCAGGGCGCGGACCTCGCGCCGGTGGTCCCCTCGCCGTCGAAAGTCCTGTGCGTGGGCCTGAACTACGCCTCGCACATCAAGGAGATGGGCCGCGAGCTGCCGCAGTACCCGACCTTGTTCGCGAAGTTCGCCGAGACGCTCACCGGACCGTTCGACGACGTTGAGCTGCCCGCCTCCGACCCGGCGATCGACTGGGAGGCCGAGCTCGTCGTCGTCATCGGCAAGCGCGCCCGTCGCGTGCCCGAAGCCGAGGCGGGGGAATACATCGCCGGGTACACGGTCGCGAACGACGTGTCGATGCGCTCGTACCAGTTCCGCACCAAGGAGTGGCTCCAGGGCAAGGTCTGGGAGGCCTCCACTCCGGTGGGTCCCGTGATGGTCACCCCCGAGGAGCTCGACCGCAACGCCGCGATCACTACGACCGTCGCGGGCCAGGAGATGCAGCGCGGCTCGATCGGCGACCTCGTGCACGGGCCCGAGTACCTCGTCTCCTACATTTCCGAGATGATCACGCTCAACCCCGGCGACCTCATCCTCACCGGGACGACCGGCGGCGTGGGGCGCGCTCGTACGCCCGAGGTGTACATCACCGACGGGCAGACGGTCACGGTCTCGATCGAAGGCATCGGCGAGCTGCGCAATCTCGCCCGCGCCCAGGCCGACGTGCCCGCCGTGGCCCCGGCCGGCGTCGAGGTCGCCTCAGTCGTGGGTGCAGCCACAGACACGGGGGCCTGAGGTGGTCGCACGCCAAGACCTCGTCGAGGATGCCGACGTCCGCGCCGGGCTGCTCACGGCCCGCCGTGGCACGGCGTTCTTCGCGCGTAAGCTCAGCGAGCTCTCCTACGCGGACCTGGACGAGCCCTCGCTCCTGCCGGGCTGGTCTCGCCGCCACGTGATAGCCCACGTGGGCTACAACGCGCGAGCGGTGGCCCGGCTCGTCGAGTGGGCCGCGACCGGCGTCGAGATGCCCATGTACTCCTCGCCCGAGGCCCGGAACGAGGAGATCGACTTCGGCGCGACCCTGCCGCCGATCGCGCTGCAGAACCTCTTCGACCACTCCGCGATCCACCTCTCGGTCGAATGGCGCGACCTCCCCGCCGATAAGTGGGAGGAGCAGGTCCGCACGGCGCAGGGGCGGCTCGTCCCGGTCTCCGAGACCGTGTGGATGCGCACACGCGAGGTGTGGCTGCACGCCGTCGACCTTGACAATGGCGCTCGTTTCGCGGACATCCCCGCCGAGGTCCTCCGCCGCCTCCTCGGTGACATCTGGGGCGCGTGGGAGAAGCGCGGCGAGACCCACGGCCTGGCCGCGCGTGTGCGGCGCGGGGCCGACGACGGGCTCACCCTTGGCGAGCCCGAGCCCGGGGCGACCTTGGTCGAGGGGCCGCTCGCCGCCGTCGTCCGCTGGGCAGCGGGCCGCGGCACTGAGCCCGGCGCGCCGCTCACCGCGACGCACGACGGCGCCCACGTCACTGAGCTTCCGGCCGCGCCGCGCTGGATCTAGGGCGCATCCAGCGTTCACCCAGTTTCGGGGACTATTTTCCGGTGATCCGCATCACGACCACGGAGGGCCAAAGCAAGAGGAGCTGCCAATGGCCGTTCGAGCGAGGACCCAGCGCCATCCTCGGCGGGCGATCGCTGCAGGAATCGCGGTCGCCCTTCTCTTCCTGGTGACGGACGGGCTGTTCGCCGTTGCCAGTCCTCCGACCTCCGGAGGCCCGGACGTGAGCGCCGCGGGCAAGATCCGCCACGTCGTGATCATCATGCAGGAGAATCGGTCCTTCGACAGTTACTTCGGTACGTTTCCGGGTGCCGATGGAATCCCCATGTTGAAGGGCGTCCCCACCGTGTGCCTCCCGGACCCAGCCAAGGGCTCGTGCGTCTCGCCCTACTACAACGCGGCCGACAGCAACGCCGGCGGTCCGCACGGCCAGGCGAACGCGAAGGCCGACATTGACGGCGGGAAGATGGACGGCTTCGTGGCCCAGGCCGAACAATCTGCAGCCAATTGCGCCCCGAACGAGCCGTCGTGCGCGGGAGCTGCCACGACAACGGACGTCATGGGCTACCACGACGGCCGCGACTTGCCCAACTACTGGACGTATGCGAAGGACTTCACGCTCCAGGACCACTTGTTCGCGTCGAACGCGTCCTGGAGCCTTCCATCACACCTGTACATGGTGTCCGAATGGTCGGCGAGCTGCACCAAGGTTGGCGACCCCCAATCCTGCGTCAACGCGCTCCAGAACCCGGGCCTTCCGCCCGATTACACGACCGGCCTGAGGAATTCCCTGATCGGCCAGTGTCGTGGGGGATCGGAGACTGATGCCTGCCTGAAGGCGCTCCAGGGGGCGGGCTTCAGCCCCGACCTCGCGTCCGAGCTGCATGCCTTCGTTGCCCAGCATTGCCGGGCAACCGACACGTACGCCACCTGCGTCGCGGCGATCAACCGAGCCCAGCTCCCAGACAACCTCAAGCAGCAGCTCTTCGCCACCAAGCAGACGGCGCCTCCGGATTATGCATGGACCGACTTGACGTACCTGCTGCACAAGCACAACGTCTCGTGGGGCTATTACGTGTTCAACGGCACGGAGCCGGATTGCGAGGACGACTCGGCCATGACGTGCGCGCCCGTTGCGCAGAACGTCAACACGCCGGGAAACTGGAACCCGCTGCCCTACTTCGACACCGTCAAGCAGGACGGCCAGCTCGGCGACATCCAGTCGTTGACCAACTTCTACAGCGCGGCCAAGGAAGGCACGCTGCCAGCGGTGAGCTGGGTTGACCCCACGGAGGCCGTCAGCGAGCACCCGCCGGCTCAGATCAGTACCGGTCAGGCTTACGTCACGGGGCTGATCAATTCGATCATGTCAGGCCCGGACTGGGACAGCACGGCGATATTCCTCTCGTGGGATGACTGGGGCGGCTTCTACGACCACGTTGCGCCGCCCACGGTCGACCAGAACGGCTACGGGCCGAGGGTTCCCGGGATCGTCATCAGCCCCTACGCGAAGAAGGGGTACATTGACCACCAGACCCTGAGCCACGATGCCTACGCGAAGTTCATCGAAGACATCTTCCTCCACGGTCAGCGCCTTGACCCCGCCACGGACGGGCGGCCCGATCCCAGGCCGGACGTGCGCGAGAACAGCCCCCAGCTCGGCGACTTGATGAACGATTTCGATTTCAGCCAACAGCCGTCGAAGCCTGTTATCCTCCCGAACGCTGCAACCTATTGAATCCGGCGGAGGTCAGCCATCGTATGAGCCGCCGAATCTCCTGGGGGAGGGACCACCCTCGGGACACGGAGGGTGCAGTATGGGCGCATGGATGCCGTCGATGCGCTCAATGAGATCGCCTTCTGGCTCGAACGCGACCTCGCCCCGGCGTACAAGGTGCGTGCCTTCCGCAACGCGGCTTCCGTGATTGCAGGGATGACGGACGACGACGTCGCCGCCCAGGTGCGCGACGGGCGGCTCCGGCGCATGAAGGGGATTGGAGACCGCACGTTCGAGGTGATCCGGCAGGCCCTCGACGGGCGTGTGCCCGATTACCTCATCGCGTTGCGCGAAGGCGCCGAGCAGCTGCCCGGCGGCGAGCTCCACGCGCTCCTGCGCGGCGACCTCCACAGCCATACCGACTGGTCGGACGGCGGTTCGCCGCTCGAGGCGATGGCGCAGGCCGCGAGGCTGCTGGGCCGCGAGTACCTTGCCGTGACCGACCATTCGCCGAACCTCACCATTGCGAACGGGCTCACCGCTGAGCGCCTCGCGCACCAAGTGGACCTCATCGACGCGGCCAACGAGCACACGGGCGACGGCTTCCGCCTCCTCGCGGGGATCGAGGTCGACATCCTCGAGGACGGCACGCTCGACCAGGAGCCCGAGATGCTCGCCCAGCTCGACGTCGTCGTCGCGAGCGTGCACTCGAAGCTCCGCTCCGAGGCTGCGGCGATGACGCGGCGCATGCTCCGCGCGATCGAGGATCCGCACACCGACGTCCTGGGCCACTGCACGGGCCGCCTCGTCACGGGCGCGCGCGGCACGCGGCCGGAATCGGAGTTCGACGCCGCGCGGGTCTTTGCGGCGTGCGCCGCGAACGGCGTCGCCGTCGAGATCAACTCGCGGCCCGAGCGGCAGGACCCGCCCGACGACCTCATCCGGCGGGCTCTCGACGCCGGGTGCCTGTTCAGCATCGACAGCGACGCGCACGCGCCGGGGCAGCTCGACTTCCTGCGGTACGGGGCAGCCCGGGCCGAGGCCACCGGCGTGCCGGCCGACCGCATCGTCACGACGTGGCCGCGCGAGCGGCTGCTCGAGTGGACCGGGCGACGGCGATAGGGGCGGTCTCCGACGGTGCGGTGATTTCCCGCTTACGGCTACCGCTAACCGCTGCACCCGCAGCTATGCCGGAGCAGCAGCTGGACCGGCAGGACCGTGTGGGCAGGGGAGGCCGACGGGTCATCCATTCTTTCGCTGAGCATCCGCACCGCCATGCGTCCGAGCAGGTCCATGGGCTGGCGCACGGTGGTGAGCCCCGGTTGGATGAACCGGCCTGCGTCGATTCCGTCGAACCCGGTGACGGCGACGTCCTCCGGTACCCTGATCCCGGCCTCGGAGAAGGCCTCGATCACGCCGAGAGCGGTCTGGTCGTTGGCGCAGACAACGGCTTCGGGGAGGCGGACGCGCTCGGCCCGGAGCATCTTCAGCAGCTCGTCGCGGGCGTCGTAGCGCCCTCGGGTCGCCTCGAGCTTCAGCCCGTTCGGCGGGACAAGGCCGGCTTCGCGGATTGCCGACTCGAAGCCGTCATGGCGCTGGGTCCTGTCGTAGTCGTCGACCGGGCCGGCGAACCAGAAGTCCCTGACTCCGTGGACCTGGATCATATGGGTCACGAGGGCGTGCATCCCGCCCCGGTTGTTGACTGTCACAGAGCACAGGTCCGTGCCCGCCGGCGGCTCCTGCGAGACGACGACGATCGGCTTGGTTCGGGCGAGACGTGCGAGCATCGGCTCGGACATGACGTGCGGGAGCACCACGAGCCCATCCACGCGTCGGGCGATCTCGTCCAGGGCCACGCCTCCGGCGTCCCGCTTCTGCCACCCAACGGCCAGCGGAAGCCCCTGCACGGTGCACTCGAGCTCGATGCCGCGTAGGACCTCATCTGCGAACAGTGGAAAGAGCCTCGGACGGGTCGAAGCGTCGCTGACTACGCGGACGGTGTCGGGATCACCGGGCTCGGGCATGAGCAGCTCGTCGGGCTCGTGGCCGCTGAACGAGTAGAACCCGACGACTCCGCTGTGCCGCTCGGCGAGGCCCCGGGCGAGCCCGCTCGGGATATAGCCGAGTTCATCGACTGCGTGGCGGATCGACTCCTGGGTGGCGGCCTTGACCTTGTCAGGGCTTCGGAAGAACCGGGACACGGTTGCCGTCGACACTCCGGCCGCGGCAGCCACGTCGTAGACCGTCGGCGTACTTCCCATCGGCTGTGACCCCCTGCTCCCGGAACGGATGTCTCGGGTGCCTCAAGCTTGGCACCTGCCCCTGACGGTATCACAAGATGTACGCGCTGACATCCTTGCAATCTGGGGGGTGTGACTCTTGCCACGTGGAAATGTATGCGCGTACACTACTGGAACGGGCAGTCATCGACGTCGACCAGCTCACTTCCCCGACTCACCCCCTTCGAGAGGAAACGACGATGTTGAAGAGACGATCGACTTTGGCAGTCGGCCTTGTGGTTGCGGGCGCGATCACCCTGTCGGCCTGCGGCCGGTCCGACGACGCTGGTGCGGCCGCAAGTGCCGGCACGATCAGCAGCGGCAAGGCGACCGGGACCATCAAAGTCTGGGCGCAGGGCGCCGAGGCGCAGAACCTGGGCGAGATCATCAAGGGGTTCCAGCAGGAGAACCCGGACGCGAAGATCGAGATCACCGCGATTCCGTGGGGATCAGCACACGACAAGTACCAGACCGCCATCGCCGGCGGCTCTACCCCGGACTTGGCTCAGATGGGGACGACGTGGATGGCTGACTTCGCGTCGGCGTTCGAGCAGGTCCCGCACGGCGTCGATGCCTCAGGGATGTTCTCCGCGGCCAACAGCGCGGCGACCGTCAAGGGCTCTGCCGTCGGGGTTCCCTGGTACGTGGATACCCGGGTTGTGTACTACCGCAAGGACTTGGCGGAGAAGGCTGGCTACTCCAGCCCTCCGGCTACCTGGGACGACTTCAAGGGCATGGCCAAGGCCATGCAGACCAAGGCCGGGGCCACCTACGGGATGTCCATGCCGACCGGCGCGAAGGCCGACGACTTCCAGTCGATCCTTCCGTTCGTCTGGTCAAACGGCGCGAACCTGACCGATCAGGCTGGCACGATGTGGACCATCGACACCCCGGAGATGGTCGGGGCCCTCTCCTATGTGGACAGTTTCTTCTCAGAGGGAATCGCCAACAAGAACCCCGACAGCGCAGTGGGCGCCACCGAGGCGGCCTTCGTGAGCGGCAAGACGCCGATCATGTTCGGGGCGCCGTCGGAGATCAGCGGGCTCGAGAGTGCTGGAGGCGCGGCCTTCAGCGACAAGATCGGGGTCATGACGTTCCCGAAGGAGAAGTCCGGCACCTCGTTCGTCGGCGGATCGGATCTCGCGGTGTTCAAGAACGCCGCGAACCGGGACGGCGCCTGGAAGCTGGTCCAGTACCTCGCGCGCCCAGACGTGCAGGCCCAGTTCTACAAGCTCACCGGTGACCTGCCCTCGGTGCAGTCGGCCTGGGACCAGGGGGATCTGAAGGCCGACCCGCGCCTGCAGGTGTTCAAAGCCCAGCTGAACGACGCCAAGTCGCCTCCTGCGAACACGAGCTGGACGCAGGTCAGCTCTGCCGCCGACAGCGAGATGGAGAAGATGGTCCGCGGCGGGACGACACCGCAACAGGCCGCCCAGGAGCTCCAGGCCACCGCCTCGACTGTAGGCATCGGGCAATGAGCACCCGGACTCTCACCCCGACCGGTCCGGCCACACAGGGCCGCGAATCGCCCCGTGGATCTTCGTCGCCCCGTTCCTGGCGGTCTTCGCGGTGTTCACGCTGCTGCCGCTCGTGTCCTCGTTCGCGATGTCTTTCACGGACTTCCGGGCCGCTGACGTCAGGAACCCCTTCGGTGTCGACTTCGTGGGCCTGCAGAAGTATCAGGCCGTCTTCACGAATCCCACGTTCCTGCGGTCCATGCTGAATACCGGCTACTTCGTCGTGGTCGGGATCCCGCTGACCATCGTGGTTGCGCTCGCCCTCGCGGTGGCCCTGAACAACGGGATCAGCCGGTTCCGCACGCTGTACCGGGTCGGCTTCTACGTCCCCGTGGTGACCAGCATCGTCGCAGTCTCGACGGGATGGCGGTTCATCCTCCAGCCGGACGGCCCGCTCAACGCCGCTCTGCGCCTCGTCGGGATCCAAGGGCCCGACTGGCTCAACAGCACGGCGTGGGCCATGCCGGCGCTGATCGTGATGGCAACGTGGCGCAATGCCGGGACCCTCATGGTCATCTTCCTCGCCGGGCTCCAGGCCGTTCCGCAGGAGCTGCAGGAGGCCGCGATGGTGGACGGCGCCGGAGCATGGAGGAGGTTCTGGAGCATCACCCTGCCCATCCTTCGCCCCACGATGCTGCTCGGCAGCGTCCTGCTCAGCGTCGGGTTCCTGCAGTTCTTCGAGGAGGCCTTCGTCATGACCCGTGGCGGCCCCCTGAACTCGACCCTCTCGATCACGTACTTCACCTACAACCAGTTCGGCTTCGGCCAGTACGGCCTGGCGTCGGCGTCCAGCTACATCCTGTTCGTCGTGATCGCACTCGTGAGCCTGATCCAGTTCCGCATCCTCCGCTCCCAGGACTAGCCCATGCGACCCGTTCAAGACACCGAACTCCGCGACACCGGACGCCTCGCCGCGTCGGCCACGCCCACACCTCGTGGGAACACCGGCAAGGCCCCACGCATGAGCCTCTCCCGGCCTGTCGTCTACATCGTGCTCACGATCTCCCTCGTCGTGACCCTGCTACCGCTCGCCTGGATGATCCTGAGCTCGTTCAAGACCCAGGGAGACATCCTCTCCGACCCCACCGCGTGGCTGCCGGCTCATTTCACGCTCGAGAACTACGGGCAATGGTTCGGGCCGCTCAACATCGGCCAATACTTCACGAACACCCTCGTGGTCGCAGGCGTCACGGTGGCCGGCAACCTCCTCTTCTGCTCGATGGCGGGCTACGCCCTCGCCAAGATGGAATTCCGGGGCCGTGGCCTCGTGTTCACGCTGGTCCTGATCACGCTCATGATTCCGGGCGTTGTGACGTTCATCCCCATGTTCGTCACGGTCAGCAAGCTCGGCCTGCTGAACACGTACGCGTCACTGTTCCTGCCGTTCCTCGCCTCGCCCGTCGGCGTGTTCCTCATGAGGCAGTTCATCTCCGGGATCCCCGATTCGCTGATCGACGCGGCCCGGTTGGACGGTGCCGGTGAAGCACGGATCTTCATCGGCATCATCATGCCTCTGTGCCGGGCACCGCTTGCCACGCTCGCGATCCTGACGTTCCTGGCCTCCTGGAACAACTTCCTGTGGCCGCTCGTCGCCGCCCAAGGGCAGAACACCTACACCCTTCCCATCGCCCTCTCGCTCTTCTCCGTCGGCCAGAACGCCACGCACTACGGCCTGCTCCTGGCCGGGGCAACACTCGTCATCCTGCCCGTCGTCGCGCTCTTCATCGCCCTCCAGCGCCACTTCACCCAGAGCCTCATCGGCACAGGAATCAAGTAACTCAAAGGACTGCACATGAAACCCGACTACCTCGCGTCCGAGGACGGGACCCTGTTCCGCGACCTCAACGGCAACGGCATCATGGACCCGTTCGAAGACCCCCGCCTCCCCGTGGCTGCGCGCGTCGAGGACCTTCTGCCTCGGCTGAGCCTCGAGGAGAAGGCAGGGCTGATGTTCCAGACCGTCATCGAGGCCGGCCAGGACGGCGCACTCATCGAAACGGCGGGGGCCATCAGCAAGTCACCGACCACGACCGTCGTCGTGGGCAAACGGATGAACCATTTCAACGTCCATCGGCTCCCCGACGCGCGACTCGCAGCCCGGTGGAGCAACGCGCTGCAGAAGCTCGCCGAACGGACGCCGCACGGCATCCCGGTCACAGTCTCCACCGACCCCCGGCACGCCTTCGTCGAGAACACGGGCGTCTCCTTCGCCGCAGGCCACATGTCCCAGTGGCCCGAGCCCATCGGCCTCGGCGCGATCGGCGAGCCCGAGCGGGTGCGCGAATTCGCCGACATCGTCCGTCAGGAATATCTCGCCGTCGGTATCCGGGCCGCCCTACACCCCACGATCGATCTGGCCACCGAGCCGCGCTGGGGCCGGCTCCCGGGAACGCTCGGCGCCGACCCCCAGCTTGTCGCCCGACTCGGCTGTGCCTATCTGGACGGGCTGCAGGGCGAATGGGTCGGGCCTACTTCGGTGGCCTGCACCACCAAGCACTTTCCCGGGGGCGGGCCGCAGAAGGATGGGGAGGACGCGCACTTCCCGTACGGGCGCGAGCAGACCTACACCGGCGGGCGCTTCTGGGACCATCTCGAGCCGTTCCGCGTCGCGATCGCCAAGCGCACGAGCGCGATCATGCCCTACTACGGCATGCCCGTGGGCCTCGAGATCGACGGCGAGTCCATCGAGGAGGTTGGCTTCGGCTTCAATCGGCAGATCGTCACCGGGCTGCTGCGCGAGCAACTCGGCTTCGACGGCGTCGTGGTCACCGACTGGGAACTCGTCAACGACAACCATGTCGGAGGCCAAGTCCTGCCCGCCCGGGCGTGGGGCGTCGAACACCTCGACCCCGAAGAGCGCATGCTGCGCATCCTCGACGCGGGAGCAGACCAGTTCGGGGGCGAGGAGTGCGTCGACCTGCTCCTCAGGCTCGTCCGCTTGGGCCGGGTCGCCGAGGAGCGCATCGATGCCTCGGCGCGGCGCCTCCTGACCGTCAAGTTCGAGCTCGGCCTCTTCGATAATCCCTACGTCGACGAGGACGCCGCAGCGGCACTTGTAGGCAACCCCTCCTTCCGGGAAGCCGGGCACCGCGCCCAGGCCGAGTCTGTCACCGTGCTTCAGGCCGCTCCCGATGCGCTCCCGGTCAAATGCAGCACCCCGCTCTACCTCGACGGCTTCGACCCGGACACCCTCGCCGAAGGCTTCGAGACCGTCCCGGACCCGGCACGTGCCCAGCTCGCGCTCGTCCGGGTGAACGCGCCATGGGAGCACCGCGACCGGCTCTTCCTCGAATCGGGGTTCCACCAAGGCTCCCTCGACTTCCCCGAAGCCGAGGTCGAACGGATACGAGCCATTGCCGTCAAGGCCCCTGTGGTCCTCATCGTCAACCTCGACCGAGCTGCGATCCTCACGCCGTTCACCACGATGGACGGGATCGCGGGAATCGTGGGCGTTTACGGTGCAAGCGACGAAGCCGTGCTCGATGCTCTCTCGGGACGCATCCCGCCCAAGGGCCGGCTGCCTTTCGAACTTCCCTCATCGATGGACGCCGTTCGCGAGCACGCTCCGGACTCGATCGGGGGATCCCGCGACGCCCTGTTCCGCGTCGGACACGGCATCAGTCTCTCGAATGCCTTGCCGGGCGTCTAGGCCGGCCGCGCCGTCGACTCCCGGACCACAAGCTGGGTCGCGAGCTCGACGCGGTGGGAATCGAGCTGCTCGCCGCGCGCCTCGCGGAGCAGGGTGCGGAGGGCCGTGCGTCCCATGTCGTGCAGCGGCTGGGTGACCGACGTGAGCGCCGGCACCGAGTCCTCCGCGAGGACGGTCCCATCGAAGCCCACGAGGCTCAGCTCCTCCGGCACGTGGATGCCCCGCCGTCGTGCTTCCCGGAGGACGCCGACCGCGATCCCGTCGTTGCCCGCGAACACGGCGGTGGGCGGCTCGGGGAGGGCGAGGAGCGCGGCGAGCCCCTCGATCCCGTGCTCGGCCCGGAACTTCCCGTGGATCACGAGTTCGGGGGCGAACGCGACGCCGCGGGACATGAGCGCGGACATGTAGCCGTGCAGGCGCGCCTGGTTGCACTCCGCGGATTCCGGGCCGCCGAGGTACGCGATGCGTCGGTGCCCGAGGTCGAGGAGATGATCCGCGGCTGCGCGCCCGCCGGCCCAGTTCGTCGCCCCGACGCTCACGACATCCGCGGCGGGCGGGTTGAGAGGATCGATGACGACGACGGGGATGCGGCGACGCCGGAACGCGTCGAGGTGGGTGTCGCTGAACGCGGAGGTCACGACGATCATGCCAGCGCGCTGCTCGTCCTGCATGCGCTGCGCCCTCGTCGCGAGCTCGGTGCCCGACGCCGGCGAGCCTTCCGTCGTCGTGAGCACAATCTCGACTCCCATCGCGGCGGCGCCGGCGAGGATGCCGCTCAGGACGGTCGAGGAGTAGTTCGAGTTCACCGAGTCGAAGACGACCTCGACCACGTCCGGCGCGTCCGCCGCACGCTTGTGGCCCGGGGACTGGTACCCGGATTCGGTGAGTGCGGCAAGAACCTTCGAGCGGGTTTCCGGCGCGACATCCTCGCGCCCGTTGACGACCTTCGACACGGTCGGCGCGGAGACCCCGGTGAGGCGCGCGATATCGGCCAGTGTCGGCTTGCCGCGCGAGGACGTGAGAGACATGTGATCCCTACAACTTTCGAAATGTTTCGCTTCGCCTCAGTCTGAAGGACGGCGACGGCGGCGTCAACTGCCGCCGTCGTCCCGCCGATCAGGCCGATACTTGCTTGAGACGTTTTGGTTCAGCCTCTGAACTTTTTGCCTGAAATCCCTTGACCGTGATACGAGTCACGCTCTACGGTGGTCCTGTTGCTCGATAGAAATTCGAAATATTTCGATATCTCGACATCCACAACAGTCCGAAGGCCCCGTGGCTCGCTGCTGAGCCCGGTGGCCCCTCCCCAGCCCGGGTGGGCAGCGATGACCCCGGAGGATGAACGGAAGACGATGAACATTCAGAAAGTCCGCACCGCCGCAGTCGCGCTCTGCGCGGGTGCTCTGGCCATCACGCTCGCCGCCTGCGGATCGGCGGGCCCCGGCGGCAGTGCCGTGAGCGCCGACTCCGCAACGATGTGGGGTCTGACGGGCGGCAACCAGCCGGTGCTGCAGAAGTCGGTCGACGCCTGGAATTCCGCCCACTCGAGCGAGACCATCAAGCTCGACTTCTTCGCCAACGACGCCTACAAGACCAAGGTCCGCACCGCCGTCGGCGCCGGGCAGGGCCCCACGTTCATCTACGGCTGGGGCGGCGGCGTCCTCAAGTCCTACGTCGATGCCGGCCAAGTCGAGGACCTCACGAACTTCCTCGCCCAGAACCCGGACGTCAAGGACCGCTACCTCCCCTCGGTGCTCCAGAACGGCCAGGTCAACGGGAAGCAGTACGCGGTCCCGAACAACAACGCCCAGCCTGTGGTCCTGTACTTCAACAAGGACCTCTTCGCGAAGATCGGCGCCCAGCCGCCCAAGACCTGGGATGAGCTCATGGCCCTCGTGCCCAAGTTCAAGGCGGCCGGAATCGCCCCGTTCGCGCTCGGCGGCCAGTCGAAGTGGCCCGACCTCATGTGGCTCGAATACCTCGTGGACCGCATCGGCGGCCCACAGGTCTTCGCCGACATCGCCGCGAACAAGCCGAACGCGTGGTCCAACCCGGCCGTCGCCCAGGCGCTTACGAAGATCCAGGAGCTCGTGGACGCAGGCGGCTTCGTCAACGGCTTCTCCTCGATCGCCGCGGACAGCAACGCCGACCAGGCCCTCCTCTACACGGGCAAGGCCGCGATGATCCTCCAGGGCGGCTGGATCTACCAGAGCATGAAGACGAACGCCGCGAGCGCGATCAAGGACGGCAAGATCGGCTGGACCACGTTCCCGACCATCTCGGGCGGCAGCGGCGACCCGGCCAGCATCGTAGGCAACCCCTCGAACTTCTGGTCGGTCTCCTCGAAGGCCACCGACGCGCAGAAGAAGTCTGCCGAGGACTACATCAAGAGCGGCATGTTCACGGACGCCGACACCCAGGCCCTCATCGACTCCGGCGCTGTGCCCGTGGTCAAGGGCATCGAGGGCAAGCTCGCGGCGTCCCCGGACAAGGACTTCCTGACCTACGTCTACGGCATGGTCAAGAACGCCCCGAGCTTCACCCTCTCGTGGGACCAGGCGCTCAGCCCGGCTCAGGGTGATGCGATGCTCGCCAACCTCGACCAGATCTTCCTCAAGAAGATCACCCCCGAGCAGTTCGTCAGCACGATGAACGCGACGATCGGCAAGTAGCCATGGCCTTCACCAAGACCGCCGCCCGGCGGGCCCGCGACACGGGCCCGTCCGGGTGGCTGGCCGCTCCGGCCCTCGTCTTCTTCTTGGTCTTCGCGATCGTTCCGCTCATCGGCGTCGTCGGCCTGAGCTTCACGAGTTGGGACGGCCTGGGGGAGATCAAGGCCGACGGCGTTGGCAGCTGGGTGCGCGTCCTCACCGACCCGGTGACCGGCAATGCGCTCATCGTGACGGCGAAGATCATGGTCTTCTCCTACATCGTCCAGACCCCGATCAGCCTCCTCCTCGGCGTGTTCACGGCGGGCCGCCAGCGCTACCGGGCGCTCCTCGCGGTGCTGTACTTCGTGCCCCTCCTGCTCTCCTCGGCGGCGATCGCGATTGCCTTCAAGGCCCTCCTCGACCCGAACTTCGGCATGGGGCCGGGCCTCGGCATCCCCGCCCTCGCGCAGGACTGGCTCGGCAACTCCGACCTCGTGCTGTTCGTGGTGGTCTTCGTCATCGCGTGGCAGTTCGTGCCGTTCCACACGCTCATCTACCAAGGCGGCGCCCGGCAGATCCCAGTCTCGCTCTACGAGGCCGCGCAGATCGACGGGGCGGGCCGCGTGCAGCAGTTCCTGCGCATCACGCTCCCGCAGCTCAAGTACACGATCATCACGTCCTCGACCCTCATGGCCGTCGGCTCGCTTGCGTACTTTGACCTCGTATTCGTCCTGACCGCGGGCGGCCCGGGCTACGCGACGCGCCTCCTGCCCCTGCACATGTATCTGACCGGGTTCAAGGCCAACGACATGGGTGCCGCGAGCGCGCTCGGCGTCATCCTCGTCGTCATCGGCCTCGCCCTGGCCTTGATCCTGCAGCGGCTCGGCGGCAAGAACCGCACGGCGAGCCAATTGGAAGGTGCCTGATGGCTTCCACGACGCAAGTTCCCGTGACCCCGGCGGCGCCCACCCGCCGTCGTCCGCAGGCTTCCGCACGCGCGGTGAGCCGCGGCAGGGCGCGTTTCAATGTGCTCGGCGCGCTCGGCGGCTGGTTCTGGCTCGCCGTGATCATCCTGCCGATCTACTACGTGGTGATCACGAGCACCAAGGACCAGGCCGGGTTCTTCTCCTCGAACCCGCTCCTGCCGCCCACGTCGCCGACGTTCGACAACTACGCGCTCGTGCTGCAGAGCGATTTCGCGCAGTACTTCGCGAACAGCCTCATCGTCACAGCCGGGAGCGTGCTGCCGACGCTGCTCGTCTCGTTCATGGCGGCGTACGCGATTGTGCGCGGCAGGGGATGGTTCCTCAACTGGACCAACAAGCTCTTCCTGCTCGGCCTCGCGATCCCGCTGCACGCGACGATCATCCCGATCTACTGGATGATCACCCGCGCGCACATGTACGACACCCTGCTCGCGCTCATCCTGCCCTCAGTCGCGTTCGCGATCCCCATCTCGGTGCTCATCCTGGGCAACTTCCTCCGCGACGTCCCGAACGAGCTCTTCGAGTCCATGCGCCTGGATGGGGCGAGCGACTGGGCCATGATGTGGCGGCTCGCGCTCCCGTTGGTGCGGCCGGCTGTCGTGACGGTGGGGATCTACGACGCGCTCAACGTGTGGAACGGCTTCCTTTTCCCGCTCATCCTCACGCAGAGCCCGTCGACTCGCGTCCTGCCGCTCTCGCTGTGGACGTTCCAGGGCGAGTTCAGCGTGAACATCCCCGCCGTTCTCGCATCGGTCGTGCTCGCGACGCTGCCGCTCCTCGTCGTGTACGTCGTGGCCCGCCGCCAGCTCGTGAGCGGCCTCACCGCAGGCTTCAGCAAGTAAAGGAGTTTCCGTGACTGAAACGAAGTCCCTCCGCGTGGGCATGGTCGGGTACGCCTTCATGGGCGCCGCACACTCGCACGCGTGGCGGACCGCACCCCGCTTCTTCGACCTCCCGCTCGCGCCGCAGCTCACCGCCGTCGCCGGTCGCGACCCAGAGCGCGTGGCCGCGGCCGCGGCAAAGCTCGGCTGGGAGTCCACCGAGACGGACTGGCGACGGCTGATCCAGCGCGACGACATCGACCTCATCGACATCTGCGCTCCCGGGAATCTGCATGCCGAGATCGCGATCGCGGCGTTGGAAGCCGGCAAGCACGTGCTGTGCGAGAAGCCGCTGGCCAACTCGGTTTCCGAGGCCGAGCGGATGACGGCGGTCGCGGACTCAGCGGCGGCCCGCGGCGTTTTCTCGATGTGCGGCTTCTCCTACCGGCGCACGCCGGCGCTCTCGCTCGCGAAGCGGCTTGTCGACTCGGGGGCGCTCGGGGAGATCCGCCACGTCCGCGCACAGTACCTCCAGGACTGGCTCTCGGATGCAAACGCGCCGCTCACATGGCGGCTCGACAAGGCAAAGTCCGGGTCCGGCTCGCTGGGTGACATCGGCGCGCACATCATCGACGCAGCGCAATGGGTCACAGGGCAGAACGTCGCGGGCGTTTCGGCGCTGCTTGAGACGTTCGTCAAGGAGCGGCCGATCGCCGGGGACTTTGTGGGGCTGGGCGGGCATGGCGGCACCTCCGGGCCGCGGGGTCCGGTGACGGTCGACGACGCCGCGATCTTCTCTGCGCGGTTCGACGGCGGCGCCGGCTCACCGGGCGCGATCGGCGTCTTCGAGGCGACGAGGTTCGCGCTCGGCCGGAAGAATGCGATGCGGCTCGAGCTCAACGGCTCGAAGGCTTCGCTCGCGTTCGACTTCGAGGACATGAACTCGCTCTGGTTCTACGACTCTGCGCAGGAGCCCAACGCGGGGTTCCGGCGGATCCAGGTCACCGAGCCCGAGCACCCATACACCGGGCACTGGTGGCCGGTGGGCCACGGGCTTGGCTACGAGCACGCGTTCACGCACCAGGTCGTGGACCTCGTCGAGGCGATCGCCGCCGGGAAGCAGCCTTCGCCGTCGTTCGCCGACGCCCTCCAGGTGCAGCGTGTCCTCGAAGCCGTCGAGGTGAGCGCGGCGGATGAGTCTCGCTGGACCAAAGTCGGGGGTGCCTGATGGCGGGACGACCTATTAGCTTGTTTACGGGCCAGTGGGCGGACCTGCCGTTCGAGGAGGTCGCGCGGCTCGCAGGGGAGTGGGGCTTCGACGGGCTGGAGATCGCCTGCTGGGGTGACCACCTCGACCCGGTTCGCGCGGCTGAGGACGACGGATACGTCCGCGACCGGCTCGCGATCCTCGAGCGGAACGGGCTTCAGGTCTTCGCGATCGCGAACCACCTCACCGGTCAGGCCGTGTGCGACGACCCGATCGACGAGCGCCACCGCGGAATCCTCTCCCACGAGGTGTGGGGCGACGGCGACCCCGAGGGCGTGCGTACCCGGGCTGCGGAGGTCATGAAGGCCACCGCCCGGGCCGCGGCGCGGCTGGGGGTGCGGACCGTCACGGGGTTCACAGGGTCCTCGATCTGGAAGGCCGTCGCGATGTTCCCGCCGGTGCCGGACGGAATGATCGAGGCGGGTTACCGCGACTTCGCGGACCGCTGGAATCCGATCCTGGACGTCTTCGACGAGGTCGGGGTGCGGTTCGCTTTGGAAGTCCACCCGTCTGAGATCGCGTACGACTACTGGACCGCGAAGCGCACCCTTGAGGCGATCGGGTACCGGGAGTCGTTCGGGCTGAACTTCGACCCCTCGCACTTCATCTGGCAGGACCTCGACCCCGTCATGTTCCTGCAGGACTTCGCCGAGAGCATCTTCCACGTGCACGTCAAGGAGTCCATCCGCCAGCTCAACGGGCGCAACGGACGGCTTGGCTCGCACCTCGCGTGGGCGGACCCGCGCCGCGGCTGGGACTTTGTGACCGCCGGGCACGGGCACGTGCAATGGGAGCCGATCTTCCGAACGCTCAACGCGATCGGGTACGAGGGGCCCACGAGCATCGAATGGGAGGACGCGGGCATGGACCGGCTCGTGGGGGCCCCTCAGGCGCTCGAGCTGGTGCGCGGGCTCGCCAAGATCTCACCTCCGGCTGCGGCCTTCGACGCCGCGTTCAGCAGCCGGTGACCAAACGCCGTCGTACTTAACAACCAGCAAAGGAAAGCTGTGACAACCACCAAGAACGCGCTCGTGGTGCGCGGGGGCTGGGACGGGCATCAGCCCATCCAGGCCACGGACCTGTTCATCCCGCACCTCAGGGCCAACGGCTACGAGGTGCGGAGCGAGGAATCGCCCAAGATCTACGCTGACGCCGAGTACATGGCCGGGGTGGACCTCGTGATGCAGTGCATGACGATGTCCACGATCGAGAAAGACGAGTTCGAGGGGCTGCGCGCGGCCGTCGAGAACGGGACCGGGCTCGCCGGCTGGCACGGCGGAATCGCCGACTCGTACCGCAACACCTCGGACTACCTGCACCTCATCGGCGGACAGTTCGCGTGCCACCCAGGCAAGCACCCGGACGAGCGCACCGGCGAGCAGTCGGACAATTACGTCCCGTACACCGTGAATATGCTCCCGGCCGCCGCGTCGCATCCCATCACCGAGGGCATTGCGGATTTCGACCTTGTCACCGAGCAGTATTGGGTCTTGGCCGACGACTACATCGACGTGCTGGCCACCACGACCCAGAAGGTCCGCGAGTGGGACCCGTGGCACCGCGAGGTGACTTCGCCTGCCATCTGGACGCGGGAGTGGGGCAAGGGCCGGATCTTCGTCTGCACGCCTGGGCACCGGGTCGAGGTTCTTCAGGACGCGAATGTCCGCACGATCATTGAAAGGGGCCTGCTGTGGGCAAGCCGTTGACCGAGAATCCCCTGCGCGTCGGCATCGTGGGCTGTGGGAAGATCGTGGGCCAGTACCTCGAGAACTTCCGCAAGCTCGACGACGTGCGGCTTGCGGCCGTCGCGGACATCGACATGGAGCGGGCGCGGACCGTTGCCGACGAGTACGGTCAGGGCGTGCGCGCGCTGAGCGTCGATGAGCTCCTGGCCGCGCCCGACGTCGACCTCGTCCTGAACCTCACGATC
Organism: Sinomonas terricola; assembly: GCF_034931225.1. NCBI lineage: Bacteria > Bacillati > Actinomycetota > Actinomycetes > Micrococcales > Micrococcaceae > Sinomonas > Sinomonas terricola. Next base: position 110,143 of record NZ_JAYGGQ010000006.1, on the reverse strand, counting down.
CCCGCCGCCCACGCCGAAATCGCGCTTGCGGCCATCGCAGCCGGGAAGGCTGTGTACGGCGAGAAGCCGCTTGCGGCCACGACGGCGGAGGCCCGGAAGGTGCTGGACGCCGCGAAGGAGGCGGGCGTCGTCGTCGGCTGCGCGCCGGACACCGTGCTCGGCACCGGCGTCCAGACCGCGCGCAAAGCGATCGACGACGGCCTCATCGGCGCGCCGGTTGCCGCGACCGCCACCATGGTCACGCCGGGGCATGAGCGCTGGCACCCGAACCCGGACTTCTATTACGTGCCGGGCGGAGGGCCTCTGCTGGACATGGGGCCGTATTACGTCACGGCGCTCGTGACGCTCCTCGGGCCCGTTGTCTCGGTGATCGGGGCGGCGAGCCACACGCGCTCCGAGCGCGTGATTGGCTCCGGGCCGCGCACGGGCGAGACGATTCCCGTCACGACGGACACTCACGTCACGGGCGTCCTCGTCCACGAGTCCGGGGCGCTCTCGACGCTCGTGATGAGCTTCGACGCGGTCGCGACGCACTCGGCCAACATCGAAGTGCACGGGTCCCTGGGGACGCTCGCCGTCCCGGACCCGAATCATTTCGACGGCGACACGCGGCTCTTCCGCCTCGGCGGCTCGGAGTGGGAAACCCTTCCCGTCTCGGCGGGCTACATCGACTCGGGCCGCGGCTACGGCATCGCGGACCTCGCCCGCACGCCCCAGGGGGAGGAGCCGCGAGCGAGTGGGACGTTGGCGTATCACGTGCTCGACGTCATGGAGTCGCTCCTCGACTCGGCGCACAGCGGCAAGGCCGTCGCGACGACGAGCCGGGCCGAGCGCCCTGTCGCCGTCCCGCTGGCTGACATCGCACGTGCAGGGGTGACCGGCTCCTAGCACTCGCCGAGGTCGGGTGGGGGACCCGATCTCGGCGTCAGCCCGCCAGCCGCCAGTCGGCAGACATGACGAGACCTGCGAGGCGATTTCCCTTCGCCGGTATTGTCCGGATCAGGTAGTTGGGGTCGCCAGTCAACCTTTCGACTTTCTGGCCTCTCAGCCTCTCGGCTCCCTCGCCCGTCTCGCAGGCCACTCTTAGGATGCGTCTCTGGACCATCTCGAGCTAGGGCCTAAAGACCCTTGAAAAGCGATTCCGTCCCGAACTTGTTTTGGGTGGGGAGCGCGGCCGACGGCGTTCCCCGCCCCGGGTTTTTCGCGTCTCGTGGGGCGACGCGCTCGCCAAAACAGCGTCAGTCAGCGACGCTCAGGCTGGCCGCGCCGTCGACCCTCGCACCACGAGTTCGGTGGCGAGCTCGATGCGCCCAGGGAGGCCCTCCTCGCCGTCCATCTGCCGAAGCAGTGTGCGCATGGCTGTCTCGGCCATCTGCACCACCGGCTGGCGGATCGTCGTGAGACCCGGCTCCATCCATTCAGCTGCGGGGATGTCGTCGAATCCGACGATGCTGAGATCCGCCGGGATGTTGAGCCCTGCTTTGCGTGCAGCGCGGTACGCGCCGAAGGCCTGCGCGTCGTTGCCAGCGAAGATGGCCGTGGGGCGGTTGTCCGCCGCCAGCAGCCGCTCGGTTTCGGCCTCGCCGGCCTCCGTGGAGAAGTCGCCAGGCACCATGATCGAGCGATCTGCCTCGATCCCCGCGCGACGCAGCGCCGCGACGTAGCCGTCTTCGCGGGCGCTGCTGCATTGCAGGTCCGGCCGGCCGCCGATCATGCCGATGCGACGGTGGCCGAGAGACAAGAGGTACTCGGTGGCCGAGTAGGCGCCCTTCCAGTTGGTCGCGCCGATCGTGGTCAGGTCCGGGCCGGGCTGGCCGACAGGGTCGATGAGGACCACGGGAATGCCGAGAGACTTAATTCGCCGGATCTGCTTGGCGTCCAGCTCATACACAGCGACCAAGAGGCCGTCCGACTTGCGCTCCGCCAGATTGGCCAGCCAGGCGCGCGTGCGCGACCCATCGATGGACAGGCTGCTGACCACGGTCCCGTAGCCGGCTTCCTGCGCGACGTTCTCGACCCCCTCGATGATCTCCCGGGCCCACTCGGAGCCGAGACCTGGGAAGACAAGGTCGATCAGGCCAGCCTTCTTGCTGCGGCGGGCAGGACGGCGAGCATAGCCGCGGCGGGCGATGATCTCTTCGACCCGCTGACGGGTTTCTGCGGCCACGTGAGCGTGACCGTTGAGCACCTTCGACACCGTTGGGACAGAGACGCCAGCTTCCTGCGCAATCTCCCCCATCGTGGCCCGGGTCGTCCCCTTGGCTGCCACCGCGCTCCCATCCTCTAGCGTGACGATTCGCCCCTGTCCGGCTCGGCCTCGGAAACGTTCCACGTCTCGATGCGGCCGCACATGCCGTATTTTCGGCTCGAGGCTCTGCTTCCGATTGTAGTTTCGGCGGCAGATAGGAAGATACTTTCCGATTCCCGCAGGCTCTCCAGGTGGCGTTTGGTGGCCTCGGCCTGCACGACGGCGCCGCCCTCCACGAGTCTTTCCCATGCAGTCGCCTTCGCCGCAACGAGGTTGGCGGCCGCAGCGTGGAAGTCGTCCAGAGCGGATGGGCCATGCCGCAGCGTGGTTTCCTTGAGTCGAAGGTAGCCCTCGAGCGCGAGCAAGAAACGGCGGCGCCCCGCTTCTTCGGCAGCTGGCTCCCTGCGGTCTGGGTCAGCATGTGGCAGGGCCGCCGCCCGCCCGTAGGCGACGGGGTTCACGAGAAGCGGTATGCAGATGGGGTGTGCCGCCGCGAGCCCCGTCACGGCCGAGCCAGCCGTAGACGCTGACCCGCGAGACGGCTGTAGCGCCGGGGAACGTCGTGCTCGGTTTCACGAGCGTGGGCCCCACTCCGCCAAGGCGTCCTTGGCCGCCGTCGCGCGTGATGCCCCCATTGTCCGCGTGCACGCGGGCGATGCCTCCCGTGCCGACGATGGCAACTGTGTAGGTCCGAATGCTTCAACGCCTTTGTTCAGATTACCGGAAAGTTTCTTAACCGAATCTGCCGAATTGGCTCCCACTCCTGCGAGGCCTTCGGCCGCTGGCTTCCAGCATTATCGGATCTTATCGGGGAAAGTCAACGAAAGTCTTGCCTAGAAAGTTCACGATCAGTTCTGATAGTTTCTAAGAAACTTCTGCCCCTCCACCTCGGGCGAGCCCCCTATGTTGGGCCAGCCCCTCCACGTTGGGAGAAACCAGTGACTAGTGACGCGATGACTACGAACGCATCCCTATCGGAGGCGACAGACGACGTCGTCGAGCGCCTTGTCCGGGAGATGACGTTCGAGGAGAAGCTCGCCCAGCTCGTGGGCGTGTGGGTCAATGCGTCGACGGACGGCAACGACGTCGCTCCCTTGCAGAGCCAGCTCGTCGGGGAGGCGCGGACCTGGGAGGAGATCGTCGCCCACGGGCTGGGGCAGATCACCAGGATGTATGGCACGAAGCCCCTCGAGCCCGAGGCCGGGGCCCGCGCGCTGGCAGCAGCGCAGCGGCAGATCACTGCGGCCTCCCGATTCGGCATCCCCGCGCAAGTGCATGAGGAGTGCCTCGCCGGTCTTGCCGCCTGGAAGGCGACGGCGTTCCCAGTCCCCTTGGCGTGGGGGGCGAGCTTCAACCCTGAGATCGTGCGTCGCATGGCCGGACGCATCGGGTCCACAATGCGTTCGCTCGGCGTGCACCAGGGCCTCGCTCCGGTGCTCGACGTCGTGCGGGACCTCCGCTGGGGGCGCGTCGAGGAGACCATCGGCGAGGACCCGTACCTCGTGGGAACCATCGGGGCGGCGTACGTTCAGGGCCTTGAGGCGGCCGGCATCGTGGCGACCCTCAAGCACTTCGTGGGCTACTCCGCCTCGAGGGCCGGCCGCAATCACGCTCCGGTCTCGATGGGGCAGCGGGAACTCGCCGATGTCATGCTGCCTCCTTTCGAGATGGCCCTGCGCCGCGGTGGCGCGCGGTCCGTGATGCACGCGTACACCGAGATCGATGGTGTTCCCTCGGCCGCCAACACGGCCCTCCTGACTTCGCTGCTTCGGGACGCGTGGGGCTTCGACGGCACCGTGGTGGCCGACTACTTCGGCATCGCGTTCCTGCACCTGACCCACCGTGTCGCGGGCGGCCCCGCGGCAGCAGCCGGCCTCGCGCTCCGGGCGGGAGTCGACGTCGAACTCCCCACGGTGAACTGCTACGGCGAGCCGCTCCGGCAGGCCGTGCTCGACGGGAGCGTGCCCGAGGAACTCGTGGACCGAGCACTGCGGCGCGTGCTGACCCAAAAGCAACAGCTCGGACTGCTCGACCCGACCTTCGATCCGGAGCCGCCTTGCTTGCGGGGCAACCCGATCGAACTGGATCCCGTCGAGAACCGCGCCCTCGCGCGTGAGCTGGCAGCGCAGTCGCTCGTCCTGCTCAAGAACGGCCCGCGCGGGGAGGCGCCAGTCCTCCCGCTGACCGGGCACGGGACCGTGGGGATCGTCGGCCCTCTCGCAGTCGACTCCTTCGCCATGCTCGGCTGCTATTCGTTCGACGCCCATGTGGGCGCTACCCACCCCGACGTGCCCCTGGGCGTCCGCATCCCCACCGTGGGCGGCGTCGCCGTCGAACGCCTAGGCCAGGCGCGTACTGTGCCCACCGGGACCTGCGAGCAGATTGACGACGACGAAATCGACCAGGCCTGCGCCGTCGCTCGTTCTGTGGACACCTGTGTCGTGGTGGTCGGCGACACGGCGGGGCTGTTCGGCCGCGGCACGTCCGGCGAGGGCAACGATGCCGCGGACCTCACGCTCCCGGGGCGGCAGCAGCAACTTCTCGACGCGGTGCTCGCCGCAGCCAAGGATGCGGGCAGCGCCACGGTTGTCGTGGTCCTGAGCGGTCGGCCCTACGCCCTCGGCGCCGTGGAAGGCCAGGCCGACGCCATCATCCAAGGATTCTTCCCGGGCGAGGAGGGCGCCGAGGCACTCTGGGACGTGCTTCTGGGTCAGGCCAACCCCTCGGGCCGCCTCCCGGTCTCGATTCCGCGCTCCTCCGGCGGACAGCCTGGCACCTACCTCCACACCCAACTCGCGGGGAAGACCGGGGTCAGCGCCCTCGACCCGACGCCGCTCTATCCGTTCGGGCACGGCCTCGGGTACAGCCGCTTCGAGTTCGGGGACCATGCGTGCAGCGCAGCGGCCATCTCGACATCGGGTGCGGCTACCGTCGCCCTGACGGTCACGAATGCAGGGCCGTTCGACGGGGCCGAAGTCGTCCAGCTCTACGCGGAGATGCCTGTCGCCGAAGTGACGCGACCGCTTCGCGAGCTGATCGGCTATGCGCGGGTGGAACTCGCGGTCGGGGAGTCGTCTCGCGTGGAGTTCGCGGTCCATGCGGATCGGTTCTCGTTCACGGGCCTCGATCTTGCGAGGGTTGTCGTTCCCGGCGAGGTGCGGCTGCATATGGCGCGGTCGAGCGACGTTTCCGAACATATCCACACGCTCACCGTGGAGGGGCCGCGGCGCCAGGTGGGCATAGAACGAGAGCTTCTGACGGCGGTGCGGGTCACGCGGCGACCGTGAACCGCTCCTCGACGAGGCTCAGGACGGGGCGGGAGATCGCCGTCACCACGCATACAAGCGGGCCGCTCAGGAACGGTAGGAGGAAGACGGTCGTCTGGGTCAGCACCCAGGCCGAAAGAACGACGACGGCGGCGATCGCCAGCGAGGCGCGCTTCCTCGCACCCAAGCACCAGAAGGCGAGCCGCACAGCGTCCCGCGTCCGGAAGCGGAACCGGGACACGATCATGAGGGCGTTGATCGCCGTCGTGCAGACGAGCACCGAGAACAGGACGAGTCCCGCGCGCAGGGGTGACTGAAGCTGCGGAGACAGGTCTCCGAGGTGGAGTAGGTTGACGCCAGCCATCGTCAGGAGCCCGAGGAACGGAAGCCATACCGCTGTCGCGTCTGCGGCACTCGACCTCAGCGCCCGGAGGAAGTCTCTGCTCACCGATCTGCTCGTCCCCGCCAGCAGGCGCCGGTACGCGGAGGCCCCGGCCACGACAGCCGGTCCGACGGGGATCGCCGTGAGCGCCAGCCAGAGCATGCCGCCGGGTGCCGACAGGAATAGGGGTGAGAGGACAAGCGGCAGATTGGCCGCGACGAGTAGGAAGCCGCACACGGCAGTGCCATAGATCCTCGCGGCTGCCGTGAAAAGTGGCCCTGATCCGAATTCGTGAGTGCGTGCCATGAGAGGACTTCCTGAGAGAGCCATGGGAGCGGACAGGGGAAGGGGGCGTGGTGGCCGGGAAGGTCCCGGCCGCCACGCCCGCTGGCTGCTGATTCAGCTGTGCGACTTGGCGTAGTCGGAATAGGCCTTGTTCGCCAGATCCTCGTACTTTGAGAGGCCCTTGGCTTGGAGTTCCGAGACGAAGGCGGAGAATTCGTCGAGACTGCGCTGGCCAGTGATGAACTTGAGGGCGTTCTGGCTGGCCGTGTCTTTGAGCGGCGTCAGGGTGAGTGTGGCCTGTTCGCGGTCCGCGTCGCTGTAGGGGATGGGTGGAGCGGTCGCTGTGGGGGTCTTCGACTTCATGTTCCGTTGGAACGTCAGCTCCTCGTCGCTCATCATCGACTGGAGCAGTTCGGTGGTCCCGCCGTAGGCGAAGTTGCCCTGGGAGAAGCCGTAGTCCACGCGGAGGTCTTTCGTGCCCTTGGGGTTGAGCCCGAGGTAGTTGATTCCCGGCTCGAGCGTCCGCTTCCCGTCCGCGCCCTTTTCATAGGTGGTTCCCTTGACGCCCCATTTGCTGAATTCGAGCCCCTCGTCGCTGTAGAAGAGCCAGTCGATGAATTGGATGAGCGCGACGAAATCGTCGTTCTTTGCAACGGAGGCGTTGAGCATGATGCCGTTCTCGAGCCGAGAGCCGCCGATGACGTTGCCGGCGGGGCCGCCGGGCACCGTGATCTTGGAGATGGCGAATTTACCCGTCCCGAGGGACTGGTTCATGGACTGGCGGTAGGTGACGATCGTCTGCGAATTCGTGCTGATGACGAAGGACTTCCCTGACACGAATTTCTGGACCGCCTGGTCGTCTGACTGCGTGAAGCTCTCCTTGTCCATGAGTCCCTCGGAAACGAGTGAATGGAAGTACTCGAGGAGGGCCTTGAAGTTGTCCGATGCCGGCCCGAACCGGAATTTCTTGCCGCTCTGGTCGAATACGAGTCCGTTGACCAGACCCCAGCCCGCCACCGTCCCGAAGGCGGTCGCGGCGATGTTGAGGATGCTGTTGCCATTGAACCGGTCCGAGAACGGGATCGAGTTCGGGTAGGCCTGCTTAAGCTGGCGCAGCATGTCCCGGAAGCCGTCCCACGTGGTGGGGACCGTAATGCCGTGCTGGTCCAGGATGTCCTTCCGGACGGCCACGGTGTAGTCCGGCCAGAGCTCCTCGTGCAGGCCGGGCAGGACGTAGTACTTCCCGTCCTGTTGGCGCAGGCCTTCGATCTCCGGCTCGAGCTTCCACTTCTTCACCTTGTCCTGGAAGTTCGGCATGAGGTTGACGTAGTCGCTGACTGGGAGGACGGCGCCGGACGATACGTACGGCGTCTCCTGGCCTGGGTAGGTCTTCGCGATGATCTGCGGCGCGTTGCCGGAGCTCAGGAGGAGGCTCCGCTTCTGCTCGAAGTCGCTCAAGGGAACGATGGTCGGGTTGAGCGTGACATTGGTCATTGAGGTCAGCTTCTGCCAGAACATCCAGTCCTTCTTGTAGGCGTAGGCCGGATTGTCGTTGAACAGGAAGGTGTAGTTCAAAGGCGTCGTCGCCTTGAATGTGGTTCCGAGGCCGAAGCCGTCCATGGCGCCAGCGCGTGCTTTGGCCGTGTCGACGGCGCTGCCCGCGGGGGCGCATCCAGCGAGGGCGGCCCCGAAGGCAGCCAGGGAGACGAGGCCGAGAAAATCGCGGCGGCGGATCATGGTTGTTCCTTACGCTAGGTGTACGGACAGAGTGCTATTCCTTGACGGACCCGAGCATGACGCCCGAGACGAAGTGCTTTTGGACGAATGGATAGATGCAGAGGACGGGCAGGACCGTCAGGACGATCGTCACGGACTGGATATTGGAGGCGATTTGGCTGGCGTCCGTCGCGGAGGCACCCGTGGAGGTTGCCGTGGTAACGCCCGCGATCATGTTGCGCAGGTAGATGGTCACCGGGAAAAGGTCGGGCCTGTCGAGATACAGGAAGGCAGAGAACCAGGAATTCCAGCTGGCGACGGCGTAGAAGAGCACCATGGTGGCGACAATGGCCTTGCTCAGCGGAAGGACAATTCGGAACAGCACGCCGTACTGGGTCAGGCCGTCGATGGCCGCGGCCTCTTCGAGCTCACGCGGCATGTTCTCGAAGAATGACTTCATGATGAGCAGGTTGAAGACGCTGAGGGCGTTCGGCAGGACGATCGCCCAGATCGTGTCCCGCATTCCCAGAGACGTGATGAGCACGTAGTTGGGAATGAGGCCGCCGTTGAAGAACATCGTGAACACGGCGAGGCCGATGAACAGCTTCCTGCCCTTGAGGTCACGCTTGGCGATCGCGTAGGCGAAGGTCGTCGTGAGCACGATGGAGATCGCCGTGGCGACGACCGTGTAGAGCACGGTATTCGCATAATTCCGCCAGAATGACGCGTCCCCGAGGATGACCTTGTAGGTATCCACGTTGAACCCGCGGGGAACGAGATTGACCTGCCCGGAATTGATGTAGCCCTCGCTCGAGAACGACTGCGCAATGATGTTGAGGAACGGGTACAGCGTCAGGAACACGACGGCGCAGAGGAACAGGATGTTGAAAACCTGGAAAGCCCTGGCCCCGCGGGATTCTTTCACCGCGGTCCCCTTCACCACAGGCTCGTTCCGGCAAGGCGCCGCGAGAGCGCATTGGCAGACAGCACGAGCGTCACGCCGATGACCGACTCGAAGATGCCGATCGCGGCCGCATAGCTGAAATTGCTCGACTCGAGACCCACCCGGTACAGGTACGTGCTGATCACATCAGAGGTGGCGTAGTTCAGCGGGTTGTAGATGAGGAGGATCTTCTCGAAGCCGACGGCCATGAAGGTCCCGATGTTGAGGATGAGCAGCGTGATGATCGTGGGTCGGATCGCGGGGAGGGTTACGTGCCAGGTCTGCTGCCAGCGATTGGCGCCGTCGATCCGGGCGGCCTCGTAGAGCGACTCGTCCACGCGCGTGAGGGCCGCGAGATACAGGATGGCGCCCCACCCCATGGTCTGCCAAACCTCGGAGCTCACATACATCGGCCGAAACCAGTTGGCGTCCTGGGTGAAGTTGACAGACGTGCCGAAGACGGCATCGACAAGCTGGTTGACGGTGCCGTTGAGCGAGAAGATCTGCAGGATCATGCCGGCGATGATCACGACCGACATGAAGTGCGGGAGGTACGCGGCGGTCTGCGCGAACTTCTTGAAACGCTGGGATTTCACTTCGTTGAGCAGCAGCGCGAAGATGATCGGCATGGGGAAAGTGAAGACGAGCGTCACGATTCCCAGGACGATAGTGTTCTGAAATGCCGCCCAGAAGCTGGGGTCATTGATGAACAGCTGGAAGTACTGGAGGCCCACCCACGTGTCGCCGAAGACGCTCCCGCCCGGCCGGAACCTGCGAAACGCGATGATGTTTCCGATCATCGGCAGGTAGCGGAAGACGAGGAAATATACGAGCGGAAGCAGGATGAGCGTGTAGAGGCGCCAATCGCGCTTGAATGCCGCGCGCCATGTCAGGCGGGGCCTCCGCGGCTTCTCGGGCCGAGTGGTCGGTTTCGCGGCTGGGGCTGCGGTGGGCGTATCGAGCTTGAGCGCCATTGTCAGGCCTCCTCGAATGCGCGCTCGACGACGAGCACCCCGCAAGCAGGGAGTTCCACGCGACCGTGCACTGCCGACCCGGCCAGAACGTCCGTCCCGCTGGAGGGAACGTCGACGGAGGCCGGGGCGTCGTTGTGGTTCAGCAGCAGGAGGGAGTCCTTGCCTCGCCCGCTCCGCTGCCTGACTTGGACGCCCCGCGGCGCCTCGAGCAGAGGGGCTACGCCGCCATCGGCGAGCTCCGGGAGGATGTCTGGGTGCTGTTGGACGAGCCACGCCGGCGGGACGGCGTCCGGGATAGCGAGGTCGACGCCGATGCCGTGCTCGTCGAGGATGCCCATGACACCGTCCAGCCAGCCGAAGTCGTAGATTCCGTCCGCCACCTCCAGCCGACTCCACGCGAAGACCGCAAGGGTGACCATGTTCACGCCCGCCTCCTGCATGAGCCGGGCGTCCTTGAGCCACACGTCCCGCGGCCATTGTTCGGGGTTGTAGTCACCGCCGTAGGCGATTCCTCCGAGTCGTCTGTGGAGGAGCTCGAGGCGGTGTTCCGCCGCGGGCTGCTCCTGTGGATCGTCGGTCATCTTCGTCCTTCGTTCGGGGAGCGCCTCGGCCGGAGCCATGCGACGCGGATCACATGGCAAGGAAAGTATCGTAACGTTTAGGCAAGATCAATAGCTCGCCGACCACAACTTTCGACGTGCTTGGATGCTGCGGATTGATTCGCGCTGCTGAGAATTTGGGCCGATGTCTGGAACTATCCGCTGTCAATCGGTCTGAGCCACGGATAGAAAGTTTCCGAAATATTTTGGCGATCGCAGTCGCAGAACCTTGGAATGTTCCGTCTCATCGGCCTCGGCTCCTATAGTCGGAAACCATGGAAGAGCGTGTGCTCGGCCGGACCGGCCGGAAGGTGTCCGCCTTCGACGTGGGCGAGACGTTCTCGGGCGTGGACTTCGAGCGGGGGCTCGACGCCGTGGCCGAGTTCCAGGAACTGGTGCCGGAGGGGCTGACGACAGCGCAGGCGGCTCTGGCGTGGATCATCTCCCAATCCGGGGTCACGACGGTGATCCCTCGGGCCTGAGTTCGACGCCGGGGTGCGGCGGATCCACGACACGTTCTTCCGCGGGGCCATTCACCCGCGCTGGTAGCGCCCTAACGCGTTCCTTCCTGCTCAGATAGGCCCTGGAACGGCCGGAAACGCCGAGGTGTGCAGGCGCGCGGCCTAGGTGTCCCGCGTTCCTACGCGAGCAGGAAGGGACGCATCCGGGGGTCAGGGCTCGGCCCGCAATCGTTGCCGAGCCACTCGCTCAACAGGATCCACAAGCCATTGAGGCGTCCCCAGGACGGTCAACCGAGCAGTTCGTACGGCGCCGCCAGCGCCCTCCGCAGTGCCGCGCCTGCCGCGCCCCGGAGGGCCGCCGTCGTTTCGAGCTCCGAGAAGGCCACGCCACCTTCGGGCACAAGTCCCGGGGCGAAGCCGTCGAGGCTGCTCGTGAGGGCCGGCCCGATCCACTGCCGCAGCACAGCGAAATGCCCGCCGAGCACGACCGCGGAGAGGTCCACGAGGCGCGCTGCGGAGACGACGGCGATGCCGAGATAGTGCCCCGCACGTTCGACGGCGGTCACCGCCTGGGCGTCCCCAGCCTCCAGGGCGGCCTGCAGCGAGGCCATGCGCGCCGCCGTCGTGCTTCCGCCGTCGGTGATCCCCGCGGCGGCGAGGATTGCCTCTTGCCCCGCCACGGTTTCAAGGCAGCCTCGGCCGCCGCAGCTGCACCGGCGGCCGCCGGGCTCGACGACGACATGCCCCACCTCGCCGGCGTAGCCCCGCGGCCCGGAGAACAGCTCGGACCCGATCACGAGCCCGCCACCCACGCCGACCTCGCCGGAGATGAACAGGTAGTTCCTGAAGAAGGCCCCATGGCCATACCAGAGCTCGGCGAGGGCGGCGCTGTTGGCTTCGTTAGAGAGGACGACGCCGAAGGGAACCTCGGGTGCGAGGGTCTCGAGGACTGCGGACACGTCGGTGTCGTGCCACCTGAGGTTCGGCGCAGTGAGCACGATTCCGCGAGCAGGGTCGACGAGGCCGGGGACCGCGAGGCCACCGCCGAGGAGCGTCAGCCCCGACGCCGTGGCGGCGTCTACGCACCGGTGTGCGAGGGCGGACAGCTCGGCGAGCACGTCCTCCGGGCGTCGGCCATGGTTCACGGCTTCGGCGACCTCGTGGCTGCGCAGGGTCCCGTGCAGGTCGACGACTCCGACCGCGAGATAGTCCACGTTGATCTCGGCGCCGAGCGCTCCGCGCCGGGCATCGAGCGCGAGCCCGACGCCGGGTCGGCCGCGCTCGCCGTCGCGCGTGACGCCGAGTTCCTCGACGAGGCCCGTTTCCAGCAGCTCGGCGACGAGGCTCGAGACCGAAGCCTTCGTGAGGCCAGTGGCGGCGGCGATGTCCGCGCGCGTCACGCGCGTGTTCGGGCCGATGTTGGCCAGGACAAGCGCGAGGTTCCGGCGGCGCACGTCGCCCACGCGGCCCGGGGCCGTGCTCGCCGCTCCTTGCTCGCGCACGCTGGCTCCTCCTGCTTCGTGTCTGGCGACCCTCGCCGTCGTCCGGCGATTCCGGAAGACCATTGACCAAGTTCACCACGACCCATATAGTTCAGAACACATACTAATTCGTCTTCCCCTCGGAACCTAGCCCAATGAGGTGCTCACATGACTCTGACCCCCACTCCTGCGGACAAGTTCACCTTCGGCCTCTGGACCGTCGGCTGGACCGGCAACGACCCGTTCGGCGTCCCGACCCGGGCCGCCCTCGATCCCGTCGAGGCCGTGCACAGGCTTTCTGAGCTCGGCGCGTACGGCCTGACGTTCCACGACAACGATCTCGTGCCGTTCGGCGCCTCGGCGAGTGAGCGCGAGCTCATCCTCAAGCGCTTCCGCGCCGCGCTCGAGGAGACGGGCCTCAAGGTCCCGATGGTCACCACGAACCTGTTCAGCCACCCGGTCTTCAAGGACGGCGGCTTCACGTCCAACGACCGCTCCGTGCGCCGCTTCGGCCTCGCGAAGGTCCTGCGCAACATCGACCTCGCCGCCGAGCTCGGCGCCGAGACGTTCGTCATGTGGGGCGGCCGCGAGGGCTCCGAGTACGACGGCTCGAAGGACCTCAACGCCGCGCTGGACCGCTACCGCGAGGGCGTCGACACCGCCGCCGCGTACATCAAGGAGAAGGGCTACGGCCTTCGGATCGCGCTCGAGCCCAAGCCGAACGAGCCCCGCGGCGACATCCTCCTCCCGACGGTCGGCCACGGCCTCGCGTTCATCGCGCAGCTCGAGCACGGCGACATCGTGGGGCTCAACCCCGAGACGGGCCACGAGCAGATGGCCGGGCTGAACTTCACGCACGGCATCGCGCAGGCGCTGTGGGCGGGCAAGCTCTTCCACATCGACCTCAACGGCCAGCGCGGCATCAAGTACGACCAGGACCTCGTCTTCGGCCACGGCGACCTCACGAGCGCGTTCTTCACCGTGGACCTGCTCGAGAACGGCTTCCCGGGCGGCGGCCCCCGCTACGAGGGCCCGCGCCACTTCGACTACAAGCCCTCCCGCACCGACGGGTACGACGGCGTGTGGGCGTCTGCAGCCGCGAACATGCGCATGTACCTGCTCCTCAAGGAGCGCGCGGCGGCCTTCCGCGCCGACGCCGAGGTTCAGGAGGCCCTGCGCACCTCGGGCGTGTACGAGCTGTCCGAGCCGACGCTCGCCGCGGGGGAGACGACGGCGGAGCTGCTCGCCGATGCGTCCGCGTTCGAGGCGTTCGACGCCGACAAGGCCGCCGAGCGCTCCTTCGCGTTCATCCGCCTCAACCAGCTGGCCATCGAGCACCTGCTCGGCGCACGCTGACTTTGCTAACCCGCCCGCCCGCTCTAACCCACCGCGCTTAGCCCGCCAAGAGGAACTGACATGCCGCTCGTTGCCGGAGTCGACAGCTCCACCCAGTCCTGCAAGGTCGTGATCCGCGACGCCGAGACCGGGGCGCTCGTCCGTTCGGGCTCGTCCCGCCACCCGGAGGGCACCGAAGTGCACCCGAACGCGTGGTGGGACGCGCTCCAGGCCGCGATCGCGGCGGCGGGCGGGCTGGATGACGTCGCCGCGATCTCCGTCGCGGGCCAGCAGCACGGCATGGTCTGCCTCGACGCGGACGGGGAGGTGGTCCGGCCGGCGCTCCTGTGGAACGACACGCGCTCGGCAGGCGCCGCCGTCGCCCTTATCAAGGAGTCGGGCGACGGCGATGCTGCCGCCGGCGCCCGCTGGTGGGCCGAGGCGACCGGGACCGTCCCGGTCGCCTCGATCACCGCGACCAAGCTGCGGTGGCTCGCCGAGAGCGAGCCAGAGAACGCGGCGCGGACGGCAGCCGTGTGCCTCCCGCACGACTGGCTCTCGTGGCGCCTCGCGGGGCACGGGCCAAGCGGCAGCGGACTCCGCGCAGCGCTCGATTCTTTGGTCACGGACCGCTCCGACGCGTCCGGCACGGGATACTTCTCGCCCGCCACGGGCGAGTATCTGCCGGACGTTCTCGAGCGGACCCTCGGCCACGTGCCGATCCTGCCGCGCGTCGTCGGCCCGCTCGAGACGGCCGGTTCAACCCCCGCCGGTGCCTTGATCGGCCCCGGCGCCGGCGACAACGCCGGGGCCGGCCTCGGCGTCGGCGCCTCAGTGGGCGACGTCGTCGTCTCGATCGGCACCTCGGGGACGGTCTTCGCGGTCGCCGACCGGCCGACGTCGGACGCCTCCGGCCTCGTCGCGGGCTTCGCCGACGCGACCGGCCACTACCTCCCGCTCGCGTGCACGCTCAACGCGTCGCGCGTCCTCGACGCGACGGCAGCGCTGCTCGGGGTGTCGCTGCCCGAGCTCACGGACCTGGCGCTCTCGGCACCAGTCGGGGCAGATGGCCTCACGCTCGTCCCGTACTTCGAGGGTGAGCGCACGCCGAATCTGCCCGACGCGACGGGCTCCCTGCACGGCCTCACACTGCGGAACTTCACGCCCGCGAACCTCGCGCGGGCCGCCGTCGAGGGCATCGTGTGCTCGCTCGCGGACGGCCTCGCGGCGCTCACCGCGCAGGGCGTCGTGGCGGAGCGAATCATCCTGGTCGGCGGCGGCGCGCGCTCGGAGGCCGTCCAGGAGGCGGCCGCCGCGATCTTCGGGTTGCCCGTGCTCGTGCCGGAGCCGGGGGAGTACGTGGCCGACGGCGCCGCGCGCCAAGCGGCGGGCATCCTCTTGGGCGCGTTGCCCGAGTGGGAGACTGCGGGTACGACGACGGTCACCGCTGAGGCGGCGCCCAGCGTGCTCGAGCGCTACCGCAGCGAAGCATCGGCGAAAGGCAGGTCAGGCTCGTGAGTTCACTCCGGGTCCTCTTCATCGGAGGCAGCGGCACCATCAGCTCGGCGTGCGCGCGCCTCGCCGTCGAGCGGGGCATCGAGCTCACGGTGCTCAACCGCGGCACGGCGAGGCATGAAGTTCCCGCCGAGGCCGAGCAGCTCGTGGCCGACATCCGCGAGCCGGGCTCGGTGCGCGAGGCGTTGGCCGGCCGGGAGTTCGACGCCGTGGTCGATTGGGTGGCGTTCACCCCCGATCACGTGCGGACGGACCTCGAGCTATTCGAGGGACGCACCGGCCAGTACGTGTTCATCAGCTCCGCCTCGGCCTACCAGACCCCGCCGGCTCGGCTCCCCATCCGCGAATCGACGCCCCTGCGCAACCCGTACTGGAAGTACAGCCAGGACAAGATCGCCTGCGAGGACGTCCTCACTGAGGCCTACCGGGACCGCGGCTTCCCCGCAACGATCATCCGGCCTTCGCACACCTACGACAGGACTCGGCCTCCGTTCAACGGTGGCTGGACGGTCGTCGAGAGGATGCGGCGCGGCAAGGAGATCGTGGTGCATGGCGATGGCTCCTCGCTGTGGACGCTGACCCACCACGAGGATTTCGCCCGCGGCTTCGTCCCTCTGCTGGGGCATTCCCGGACGCTCGGGGAGGCCTTCAACATCACGTCCGACGACGTCCTGACGTGGGATCAGATTGCCCATATCCTCGCCCGTGCCGCCGGCGTGGAGGCCCGGATCGTCCATGTGCCCTCGGATGCCATCGCGGCGGCCGACCCCGAATGGGGCGCCTCGCTCCTGGGCGACAAGACCCATTCCGCAGTCTTCGACAACTCGAAGCTGCGCAGCGTGGTGCCGGATTTCGTGGCGAGCATTCCCTACGAGCAGGGCGCGCGGGAGATCGTCGCCTGGCATGATGAGGACCCGGCGCGTCGGACTGTCGACGCGCGCCATGACCGGCTCTTGGACGAGCTCGTCGAGCGATTCCGTGTCGTCACGACCGCTTCCTGACCGCAACCGACTTTCGAAAGCGAGACAATGAAGAACTGGGCTGGAAACCTCGAATACTCGGCGGCTTCGCTCGTGCGGCCGGGGTCGGTTGAGGAGCTCGCGGAGCTCGTCGCCGGCGCGGAACGCGTGAAGGCGTTGGGGTCGCGGCACTGCTTCAACGACGTCGCGGACACGGACGGCGTGCAGGTCGTGCTGGACGGGCTGCCGGGCGGTGTCGAGGTGGACTCGGCCCGGCGGATCGCGCGAGTGGCCGGCGGGCTCACCTACGGCGACCTCGGCCGCGCGCTCGAGGCCCAGGGCTGGGCGCTTCACAACCTGGCCTCCCTTCCGCACATCTCGGTGGCAGGCGCCGTGCAGACTGGCACGCACGGCTCAGGGATCTCGAGCCCTGCGCTGGCTTCGGCCGTGAAGGCCGTCGAGTTTGTCCGCGCGTCGGGCGAGCTCGAGCGGCTCGAGGAGGGCGACGGCGACGAGTTCCTCGGGAGCGTCGTGGGCCTCGGCGCGCTGGGGATCGTGACGGCGCTCGAGCTCGCGATCGAGCCGAGCTATGCGGTGCGGCAGCAGGTGTTCGAGCGGCTTCCGTGGGAGACGGTGCTCGCCGATTATGACGCCGTTGCCGGCGATGGGTACAGCGTCTCGCTCTTCACGGATTACTTGGGCGACGCGGTTCCACAGGTGTGGCGCAAGGTGCGGGTCAGCGCGGAGGCCGGCCCCGCGCCGTCGTCGTTCTTCGGGGCCGTGCCCGCAAGCCGGCAGCGGCACCCGCTGCCAGACATGGACGCCCAGAACTGCACGCAGCAGCTCGACGTTCCCGGACCGTGGCTCGACCGGCTCCCGCACTTCCGCCACGAATTCACGCCCAGCGCGGGCGACGAACTCCAGACCGAGTATCTGCTCCCGCGCGCCCGCGCCGCCGAGGCCCTGCAGGCCGTGCGGGGCCTCGCCGTCAAGCTCGCGCCGCTCCTGTTCGTGTCCGAAGTCCGGACGGTCGCGGCGGACCAGTTCTGGCTCAGCCCTTCCTATCGGCAGGACAGCATCGCGCTGCACTTCACGTGGCGGCCGCTGCAGGCACCGGTCGAGGCGTTCTTGCCCGAGCTCGAGTCCGCGCTCGCCCCGTTCGACGCCCGGCCGCACTGGGGGAAGCTCTTCGCGGTGCCCGCCGTCGAGCTCGCGGCACTGTATCCGCGCTTCGAGGACTTCCGCGAGCTCGTCGCGAAGCGTGACCCCGAGCGCAAGTTCGGCAATGCGTACCTCGACCGGGTGCTCGGGGCGTAGCGCCCGCGGAGGTCTTCCTTCCCGCACCGTTGGCTTGCCCTGCCTGCAGGGGTACGTTGTGGCCCGAGGAGGATGGCATGACCAACATCGTGAGGGATGCCGTGGCGTCAACGACCGTCGCGGCAACGCGTGAGTCTGTGTGGGAGGCGTTGACCACGCCAGAGCAGATCAAGAAGTACCTCTTCGGCTCCGACGTCCAGTCCACGTGGGAGGTGGGAGGCCCGATCACCTTTGCCGGCGAATGGCAGGGAAAGCAGTATCAGGACCATGGCGTAATCCTCGATGCCGAGCCGCCGGGGCTTCTTCGGATCAGCCACTACAGTCCGCTCAGCGGCAAGCCGGATATCCCGGAGAACTACCACACGGTCGAGTACCGGATCGAGCAAGAGGGTGATGCATCGAAAGTGACCATCACCCAGGGCAACAACAGCAACGAGGCAGAAGTGACTGAGTCCGAAAAGACTTGGCAGTTGGTCCTCGCCAATTTGAAGGATTTGCTGGAAACCGAGTGAACCGCTGAAAGGGCGGACGACGGCGGAAGGCGACTTCCGCCGTCGTCGGCCATTTGGGGCTCGGGCTATCTCTCGACTGGGTGGGCCGGTTAGCGTGGAGCCTCGTTGTTCACGGCCGGCGTCGCGGGGCCTGGCAGTGCAACGAAATGCACCTGCGGGAGCCGACAGGGCAACACATCCCGCCCTTCGGTAGACTTGGGTCGCAAGAGCCCCGGCACTCTTGCCGTGCAGCTGTTCCGATTCCCCGACGAGAGTCTGGGATCCGATACACGGAGGCGGCCGCGCGAGAGAGGCGGGGCTTTCCCATGTAAGCCGTCGGCCAGCCGGGCCGGAGGCGGTAGCCGGGGGAGGAACCCATGCCAGCAATCGTGATCGTCGGAGCCCAGTGGGGCGATGAGGGCAAGGGCAAGGCGACGGACCTGCTTGGCGGCCGCGTGGACTATGTGGTCAAGCCGAACGGCGGCAACAATGCCGGGCACACCGTCGTCGTAGGCGGCCAGAAGTACGAGCTCAAGCTCCTTCCCGCCGGCATCCTGAGCCCCAACGCGATCCCGATCATCGGCAACGGCTGCGTCGTGAACCTCGAGGCGCTCTTCGAGGAGGTCGACGGGCTCGAGGCCCGCGGCGGCGACACGTCGCGCCTGCGCGTCTCCGCGAACGCCCACCTCGTGGCCCCGTACCACCAGACGCTCGACAAGGTGACGGAGCGCTTCCTCGGCAAGCGCGCGATCGGCACGACCGGCCGCGGCATCGGCCCCGCGTACATGGACAAGGTCGCGCGCCTCGGCATCCGCGTCCAGGACGTCTTCGACGAGTCGATCCTGCGCCAGAAGGTCGAGGGCTCGCTGCGCCAGAAGAACGAGCTCCTCGTCAAGATCTACAATCGCCGTGCCGTGAGCGTCGACGAGACCGTGGACTATTTCCTGAGCTTCGCGGAGCGCCTGCGGCCGCTCGTGATCGACTCGACGTACGAGCTCAACAGGGCGCTCGACGACGGCAAGGTCGTCCTCATGGAGGGCGGCCAGGCGACGTTCCTCGACGTCGACCACGGAACCTACCCGTTTGTGACGTCCTCGAACCCGACGGCGGGCGGCGCGTCCGTGGGCTCCGGCATCGGCCCGACGCGCATCTCGCGGTCGATCGGCATCATCAAGGCCTACACGACGCGCGTCGGCGCGGGCCCGTTCCCGACAGAGCTGTTCGACGAGATGGGCGCCTACCTCCAGAAGACCGGCGGCGAGTTCGGCGTCAACACGGGGCGCCCACGCCGCTGCGGCTGGTACGACTCGGTCCTCGCGCGCCACGCGTCCCGCGTGAACGGCTTCACGGACTACTTCCTCACGAAGCTCGACGTCCTCACCGGCATCGAGAAGATCCCCGTGTGCGTCGCGTACGACGTCGACGGCGTCCGGCACGACGAGATGCCCATGACGCAGACCGAGTTCCACCACGCGAAGCCGATCTTCGAGTACTTCGACGGCTGGGCCGAGGACATCACGGGCGCCACGACGCTCGACGAGCTCCCCGCCAACGCCCGCGACTATGTCCTCGCCCTCGAGAAGCTCTCCGGGACTCGGTTCTCGGCGATCGGCGTGGGCCCGGACCGCGAGCAGACAATCGTGGTCCGCGACCTCATCGAATGACGAAAAGAAAAACTTCCGCCACCGCGTAACCTTTCGGGATCCTCGCGCGATGACGTGAGTGAAGCCGGGCTGGAATCTGTCCCCCATCATGTTCCAGCCCGGCTTCGCCTATGTCTCGGCCCGAGAGTGCCCCCGCGACGCGAGCGGGAGAGTGCCCTTACACTGGGACAGCTATGGGGAAGACTCGACGGAGCGGGGGAGACGTGCGGGAAGCGCTCACGGACGAAGACCTCGTGCCCGGAGCGCATCCGGAGTCCGAGCTCTTCGCCCGTATCTACAGCGCCCTCGCCCCGGCCGTTCTCGGATACTTCACTGCTCGCGGGGTCGATGATCCGGAGGCCCTCATGCAGGACGTGTTCTTGAGCGTCCTTCCGCGCGTCGGCGGGATCACCGGCGGCGTCGCCGGGCTCCGCACCTTCGTCTTCTCGGTCGCCCACGCGCGCGCCGTCGACTACTACCGCCGGATCGAACGCCGTCCGCGCAACGTCGACTACGACCCGCTCCTGGACACGCGCGCCGTCCCCTCTGCCGAGGCCGAAGCCCTCGTGCGCAACGGCCAGACGGACGCGCACCTCCTCATCGAGGCGCTCAAGCCCGAGCAGCGGGACGTGCTCATGCTCCGCATCGTGGGCGAACTGAGCGTCGAGGATGTCGCGACGGTCCTCGGCAAGACGCCGGGCGCCGTCAAACAGCTTCAGCGGCGAGGCCTCAAGGCCTTGCGCGAATTGGTCTCGGAAGGGGTGATGGCATAGTGAGCAGCGAATCGACACGGGATGCGGTCGCAAGCTTCCTCGCCGAGGCCGGGATGGCGCACGACGACGCCCTGGGCCGTGCGCTCGAATCCCTCCGCGGGCTGTGCCCGCCCGAGGCTCCCGCGCCGACTGGCCTCCTCGCCGAGCTCCTCGCCCCAGGCCAGGGCGACGCGCCCCGCCTGGTGGCCTCAACTCGGGCGGCGCACCGCGCGGCCGACGAAGCGCTCGGCAAGCTCACCGGCTCGGCGGATGCCGTCGTCGTCCGCTTCGCCCCCCGCAAGCGGCACCGCGGGGCGATGATCAGCGCCGTCGTGGTGGCGGGCGTCGGGCTGAGCGCCTCGGGCGTCGCCGCGCAGGGCGGCATCGACTACGTGACCGGGACTCCTCGGGCCGACTCGCACGCGGCGAGCGCGCCCGCCTCTCCCGCGGCGGCGCAGGCCCAGCCCGTGGCCGGCGAGGCGCGGACGACGGCGGGCGGCGGCACGGGCGGGCAGCCCGCCGCCATCGAGCCCGTCTCCTTCGTGGCTCCGGCCCTCCAGGTGCGAACCGCCGCGCCGAGCCGTGACGCGGCGCCCTCGGCGGGCAGTCGCGCGGCGCACAGCGCGCGGCACGACGAGCCGCACGGTTCGGGGCATCACGAGGCCGAGGTAGTCCTGGCACCCGCCGAGCTCGCGCTGCAGGGGTCGGCCGCTCAGCCAACCACGGTCGATGCGAATGTCGAGGGCATCGTCGAGGCGACGCTCCCGAGGGTGGACCTCGCGAGCGTCGATGCCGCCCTCGTGCGCCCGCTTCTGACGGGGCGCCACGCGGCGACGACGTCGCAGGGCCCCCGCACGCCCACGGCGAAGTCCGGGGGCAAGCACCGCTAGGCCGGGCGACCCTCGGCGGGCACCTCGAAGCTCGCGAAGAGCTCGCTCACCTCGGACATGGTCCGGGTCATGATGGCGCGCATCGCGCTGTGCGCTTCATCGGGGCTCGAGCGCTGGATCGCCGCAGCCACGTCCATATGCAGCTGGAGGGCATCCGGGTGGGGACGCGCGGGCATGAGCCCGAGGTGGGTGCGCCCGGACAGGACTTCGGCGACGAGGGGGTGCAGCGCTGCGAACATCTCGTTGCCGGAGGCGGCGAGGATGAAGCGGTGGAATTCGATGTCCACGCGGAGGAAGCGCTCCGGGTTCGTCTCCTGGCCCGCGGCCCAGAGCTCCCCTGCGAGGTCGAGCAGCTCTGCGGTCTGGCCCGCGACGGAGCGGATCGCGGCGAGGCGCGCCGCTTCGGGCTCGACGGCGCTGCGCAGCTCGGTGAGGGACTTGAGCTGGGCGAATCTCTTCGACGAGGCGAGCCGCCAGCGGATCACCTGGGGGTCGTAGACGTTCCATTCGCTTGCGGGGAGGATCTGGATTCCGAGCCGCCGGCGCGGGGCGACGAGCCCCATCGAGGCGAGCACCCGCACGGCCTCGCGCACCACCGAGCGGGAGACGGCGTAGCGTTCCTCGAGCGACTCGATCTGGATGACGGCCCCGGCGCGCAGCGTCCCCTCGGCGATGGCCGATCCGACTTCCTCGAGCAGCTTCGCATGGAGTCCGGTCGGGTGGGGAGCGCCCGTCGCGGAGAGCGGGGCTGCGTGCGCCATGACGACTCCTGAGGATCGGCGGTGACCGGGGGTCTTTACATCATAGCTGTTGCACTCGCGAAGGTTTTAGGTATGATCTAAACCTCACATGGGGGAATGAGAACAGATTTAACCCACCATCTTGGAGTGACTATGGCGTCAACCCACCCCGCCTCGCTGGCAGGTGCCGCGCACGCCGGCTCTCCGCGAGAAAGGCCATGATGGATCAGGCGACTATCAGGCGATTGTCCGACCAAGCGACCGACGTCCTGCTCAACAGGAACGGAACAGCATCCAGCCGCCGCGGCGGCTGGATGATGATCGCGACCATCCTCATCGAAGCTTGGGACCTCTATGCCCTCTCCTTCGTGCTCGTGTTCATCAAGGCCGAGTACAAGCCGACCGATTTCGAGCTCGGGTTCCTCACCGCCGGTGTTCAGGGCGGGGCGCTGATCGGGGCGATCCTCGGCGGCTACATCGCGGACAGGCTGGGGCGCAAACGGGTCTTCGTCCTGACGATGATCCTGTTCATCGCCCTGGCCCTGGCCCAGGGCTTCTCGCACAGCGTGTGGGACCTGATCATCATGCGCATCCTCATCGGCATTCCGCTCGGCTCTGACATCTCCAACGGCTACGCGTACATCATGGAGTCGATGTCCAAGGGCGCCCGGGAGAAGATGGGTTCCCGCTGGCAGGGCATGTTCGGCATCGGCGAGGTCATCTCGATCGTCATCATCACGATCATGTACGCCACCGGCATCGACCACGCGATCCTCTGGCGCGTCGCGCTGGCCATCGGGGCGCTGCCGGCGGTGTTCCTTCTCCTGGCCCGCCTCGACCTGCCCGAGACCCCGCTCTACCTCATCCAGCGCGGGAAGTTCGTCAAGGCCAAGGAAGTCTCGCTCAAGCTCTTCAACGAGCCCCTGGACATGCTCCCGAACCAGGACGTGCACATCGACAAGGCCAAGGTCGGGGACTTCCTCAAGGTCATCTGGGCCGACCCGATCAAGCGCAAGGCCTCGATCTTCGCCTGGATCTCCAATGCGTGCCAGGGCGCCGAGTTCACCGCGTTCGGCTTCTACCTCCCGGTCATCCTGATCACCGCCGGGGTCGGCGTCGCGTCCAACGCGAACCTGACGGGCACCAACGTCGTCACCGCCGCGATCTACGTCCTCGCGACCATCTCGGGCTTCCTCGCCCCGGCCATGATTGCCAAGACCGGGCACAGGGGCGTCGCGATGTGGGGTTATGGCCTCGCGTTCGTCGGGCTCGTCGCGGGCGCGTTCGCGCTCGGGAACAACATCCAGTGGCTCATCGTCCTCGCCGCGGCCGTGCTCATGTGGGGCCACTACTGGGATGCCTCCAACGGCATGACGATCGCGTCGATGGTCGCCCCGGCTCGGTTCAAGGCCACCGCCTCCGGCTTCGGCTATATCTTCGTCAAGGGGGCCTCGTTCTTCGGCGCGTTCGTCTTCCCGATCATGACCAAGAGCTGGGGCCCAGTGGGCGCGACCCTCGCGGTCTCGGTCCTGTCCCTTATCGGCTTCCTCTCGGCCAAGTTCCTCCTCCCCGAGGTGTACGGCTACGTCGAGAAGGAAGCAGCTCCTGAGCCCTCGAAGCTCGGCGCCTGACTCAGCGCTCGCGGCGCCGGTTCTCCCGTGGCGGAACGCTATCGCGTTCCCTCAGGGCGGAACCGGCGCCGCGGCTTTCCTCCCGGTGACGGCAGCTCTGCGGCGTAGAGTGGGGATATGGGACACGTCAACGATCCCGAGGTCATCGAGCGCCTCATGGAGACCCCCGGCCGCTGGGCGATCGTCGGGCTGAGCCAGAACCAGTGGAGGTCCGCGTACTCGGTCGCCGAGTTCATCCGCGACGAGCTCGGGCAGCAGATCATCCCCGTCAATCCGCGGGGCGAGGATGTCCACGGCGAGAAGGGCTACGCGACGCTCGCCGACATCCCGGCGGAGCTGCACCCGATCGACGTCGTCGACTGCTTCGTCAACTCCCAGCGGGTCGGCGACGTCGTCGACCAGGCGATCGCGGTGGGCGCCAAGGCCGTGTGGCTCCAGCTCGGAGTGATCGACGAAGCCGCTGCCGAACGCGCGAAGGCGGCCGGTCTCGACGTCGTCATGAACGCCTGCCCCGCACAGGAAGACTGGCGACGCGCCCGGGCACGTCGCAATTGACTTGTTTTCCGCTCGTTAATGTGCTGGGCCTACGATTGAGCTGATCAGCCCCGCCGTTGACAGGACTACATGTCAGATTTCGATCGCCTCGCTCCGACGCGTCGTGCCGCGTTGGGGCTGCTGGGTGCCGCCGCCGTCGCAGGGACTCTCGCCTCGTGCTCGCAGCCGGGCACGGGCGCCCCGACGGCGGACGCGCCGGTGACGGCGGAGACGGTCGCCGAGGCGCCGGAGGTCCCCGCGGCGCCGGAGACCCCCGCGGTGCCGACGTTCGCGCGAGACTTCCAGGTCCCGCCGATCCAGGGCGGGCTCGTGCCGGTCATCACGCGGGTCACGACCAAGAATCCGATTGTCTTCCTGACGATCGACGACGGCGTGACAAAGAAGCCGGAGGCGATCGAGCTTCTCAGGAAGTACGGCTACCCCGTGACGATGTTCCTGACGAAGAACTTCGTGCAGGAGGATCCCGAGTACTTCAGGCAGCTCATGCGCGACGGCGACTTCGTCGAGAACCATACCGTGAGCCACGACGTGAGCATGTCGACGAAGTCGTACCCATATCAGCTCGCGGAGATCAAGGGAATGCAAGAGTTCGCCCAGGCGACCTTCGGACGCCGTCCCACGCTCTTCCGCCCGCCCGGCGGCGCCTACTCCGCGACGATGCGCAAGGCCTGCGCGGACGCGGGCCTCCGCGCGATCATCGACTGGGAGACGAAGGCGAACGCCGGCCACATGGACTACCAGTATGGGAACTCGCTGCGGCCCGGCGACATCGTGCTCATGCACTTCCGCCCCGAGTTCGCCGCGGACCTCGCGGCCTTCCGTGCCGCGCACCTCGCGGCGGGCCTCACGGTCGTGAACCTCGAGCACTTCCTCGGGGTCGAGTAGCGTCCCCGCCGGGATTCTCGATCGAAGAGGCTACCCGCGGAGCGGGCTGAGCTGTATTTGCTGGGCGAGCCCGCAGGCGGCGGGAAGATCGGCCTCGCTTGCGACGAACACGCGGCCGACGACGAGCACGGAATGGCTGGGCGATGAAATCTGGGTCATGCCGTCCGGAATCGCTCCCGTCCAGCCGGGCCCGGTCAGGACGTAGTCGCCGGCCTCGGTTCCCGTGGTGCGCTTGCCGACGTAGGCGAAATTGGCGCTCGTCGAAGGATCGGTGAGCTGCACGCTGTAATACCGGCCCGCCGTGTCGGGCACGTGCAGGATTTGAGGCGCCTCCCTCAGGTCGAGCCAGCCGCCGATGTAGAGCAGATCGTCCGTTCCGGTCGCCATGAGACTCGCGCGCGACGCGGACGGAGACGGGGTGCCGGGCGCGGCGTACAGCGTGTTGACGGGGACCGGGCCGCCGCCGAGCCCGTGCTTGAGAATGGCCCTCTTGTAGCCCCCGACCGTAAGTCGCGGCCAGAAGTAGATGAAAGCCGGCGTGCCGATCACCCACACGATGCCCGCCGCCACGGCGAGAGGAATGATTTCGCTCCATCCGCGTGAAAGTCGCTGATAGATGACCCACGCGAAAATCACAAGGATCACAGCGGTGATGGGATATGCGTATTTCAGAATAAGGCGATTCATCTCACCGCACCCTGACGACTTCGGGCACCTGGTACGTGCCGTTGAGGATGTCCGCGCCGGGAAGGTAGACGCGGAGCATGAGCTTGAATTTCCCGGAAGGCGTCGGCAGCCAGTTCTGTTCGCGGCCGGCCGGAGCGCTCTGCTGGAAATAGATGTCGACCGAGCCGTCAGCGTTCTTCAGGAGCTCCGAACGGTCGTCAAGGCTTGAGCGGTTGATCGGGTTGTCCAC
Organism: Sinomonas terricola; assembly: GCF_034931225.1. Lineage (NCBI taxonomy): Bacteria > Bacillati > Actinomycetota > Actinomycetes > Micrococcales > Micrococcaceae > Sinomonas > Sinomonas terricola. The sequence goes on along the minus strand of NZ_JAYGGQ010000006.1, from coordinate 84,159 downwards.
CATGTAGCCGACCACGTCGGTCACGGTGAGTGACCAGAAGGCGTCATGCGGCGGGAGCTGTCCGGCCGGAAAACGCAGGACGTACTCGTGGCTGCCGTTGAGCGATTGCCCTGAGCCGTCCCGCGCCGTCGTCCAATAGGCGGCCTCGTCGAAGACGTTGACGACGGGCAGGGCCTTCGCGCACGCAGCGCGCACGAGGATTCCATTTCCAGGCTGGCCGCACTCGCGGATGCTGCTCCACCCATTGGCAGTCGTCGTCACGGCCCTGCCTACGGCGTCCATGACGAGGACGGCCGTCAAGAACGCGAGAGTGGCGCCGATGATCACGCCTTGCACGACGCCGGATTGCGTGATCCACGCGAGGATGCCTGCCATGCCCGCACCCTAACTCCGACGCCGCGGACTGCACCATGGGTTGTCCACGATGGAGGCGCGCACGAGACTTGGGGGTGGTTCAGGTGCGTGCGAGAGGGAGGGCCCTTGGCTATTCAGCGGATGGACAACGTCGGCATCGTCGTCGACGACTTGGATGAGGCTGCCGCGTTCTTCGCCGAGCTCGGCATGGCGGTCGAAGGAAGGGCGCCAATCGAAGGTGTCTGGGCGGATCGGACCGTAGGGCTCGACGGCATCAGAAGCGACACGATCGACCGCCTGCGCGCACACGGCGCCGAACTCCTCGGCGACGTCGTGCAGTACGAGGACGTCTATCGGCTCTGCTACCTCCGCCGCCCCGCGGGCATCATCGTGGCCCTGGCCGAGCAGATCGGCTGACGGGAGCCGCGCTCGCCATGGAACTCGCCCCGCACCTTCACCGGATCGGCAACGACATCGTCGCCGCCCACCTCATCGTCGCGGACGACGGAATCACCCTCGTCGACGCCGGCCTGCCCGGGCACTATCGCGACGTCGTGCGGGAGCTCGGGGTCCTCGGGCGTCCGCTTTCCGACGTCAAGGGCATCGTGCTGACGCACGGAGACAGCGACCACATCGGCTTCGCCGAACGCCTCCGGAGCGAGCTCGGCATTCCCGTCTTCATCGGTGCCGAGGATGCGGACCGTGCCAAGGGGGCCAAGCCGCCGGCGACGCCGAAGGATCCGCGAAGGATCGGCCCCACCGTCCGCTTCTTCGCGTACGCGATCGCCAAGGGCGCGCTCCGCATCCCGCCGCTGCGGGACGTGACCCCGGTCCACGACGGCGACGTCCTGCCCCTGCCGGGATCCCCGGAGGTCATCGCCATGCCCGGCCACTCGCCGGGAAGCATCGCGGTCCACGTGCCCGCGGTGAGAGCGGTGTTCGTCGGAGACGAGCTCACGACCCGCCACGTGCTGACGGGCGTCTCCGGTCCACAGCCGGCGCCGTTCACCGACGACCAGGCGGGATCATCGGCATCGATCGAGAGGCTCGCTGGCTTGGACGTCGAGTGGGTGATCCCCGGTCACGGGGCCCCGTGGCGCGGCGACGCGCCGTCGCTCATCGCCGCGTACCGCGCTGCGGAGGGCCACCCGACAGCGCACTGATCCGGCCGCGCTTGGTGTTGGGCGTCAGGCTGTGAAACTATCTGCGTATGGATGCAGATAAGCGGATATACGGTCGTGACCCCGATTCGCAGTACGTCGACCTCGCGGTCGAGGTCTTCTCGATGCTCGCCGACGCGACGCGCGTGCGGATCATCCTCGCCCTGCGCGAGCACGGCGAACTCTCGGTGAACCACCTCGCAGACATCGTGGACAAGGCTCCTGCGGCCGTCTCACAGCATCTGGCCAAGCTTCGGCTCGCGAGGATCGTCACCGCCCGGCAAGACGGCACGCGCGCGTTCTACCGGCTCGCGAACGAGCACGCCTCCCAGATGGTCTCCGACGCGATCTTCCAGGCGGAGCACTCCCTTGGAGGCGTGCCGCGCCACCACCACGCCCACGTTGATTCGGTGAAGGAAGCTTCCGCATGAGCGCAGAGCACGGAGCGCACACGCACCCTGACGAGGTCCGCGATCACGACCACGCGCGCGATCACGACCACGCGCACGGGCATCACCATGATCACGATCATGACCATGGGCACGACCACGATCACCATCACGGCACCGGCTGGAAAGCCGCCCTCTACGAGTTCTTCGTGCCGCACACCCACGACGCCGCCGACTCGATCGACGACGCCCTCGAGGCCAGCCAGGAAGGCGTCCGGGCGCTCAAGATCAGCCTCTTCGCGCTCCTCGCGACGACGTCGCTGCAGTTCGCCGTCGTCCTTGTGAGCGGCTCGGTCGCGCTGCTCGCGGACACGGTCCACAACTTCTCGGACGCGCTGACCGCCCTCCCGCTGTGGATCGCGTTCATCCTCGCCCGCCGCCCCGCGACGAAGCGCTACACCTACGGCTACGGGCGCGCCGAGGATCTCGCGGGCCTGTTCATCATCGCGGTCGTCGCCCTCTCGGCAATTGTCGCGGCGTGGCAGTCGATTGAGCGGCTCCTCAACCCGCATCCGCTCGGCAATTTGTGGTGGGTCGCCGCGGCAGGCGTCATCGGCTTCCTCGGGAACGAGGCCGTCGCGGTGTATCGCATCCGGGTCGGCCGGCGGATCGGCTCGGCAGCGCTCGTCGCGGACGGCATCCACGCGCGCACGGACGGCTTCACGTCGCTCGCCGTCGTTGTCGGTGCGGTCGGAGTCATGCTCGGCTTCCCACTCGCTGACCCGATCGTCGGCCTCGCCATCAGCATCGCGATCTTCGTCCTCCTGTGGGGCACTGTCCGCAGCCTCGGACGGCGTCTGCTCGACGGCGTCGACCCCGACCTCGTCCACCGCGCGGAGCACGCGCTCGACGGCGCCCCCGGGGTTCTCGACGTGCGTCGCCTCCAGCTCCGCTGGATCGGGCACCGCCTGCACGGGACCGCCGTCGTCGCCGTCGCCCGCGAAACGACGGTCGGCGAGGCCGACGCCGTCCGGTGGGAGATCCGCCACCGGCTCGGCCACGCCCTCCCCAACGTCGAGGACGTCACCGTCCAGGTCGAGGCGGACTGAGGCTCAGTCCGCCGTCACCTTCGCCCACAGGTTGATGCCGGAATCGACGGCGTCGGAGTCGATGACGGCGAGCTCTTCGTCGGTCAGGGCCGGGCCGTTGAGCGCGTCGAGGTTCGTGTCGAGCTGCTCGACGGAGGACGCCCCGATGACCGCCGATGTGATCCGCGGATCCCGCAGGACCCATTGGAGCGCGAGCTGCGCGAGCTTCTGCCCTCGGGCGGCCGCGAGCTCGTTGAGCCGCCGCACGTGGGCGAGCACGCGCTCGTCGAGGTGTTCGCTCGGGATCGACGATCCGGAGCGGGCCGCGCGGGAATCCGCGGGGACACCGTTGAGGTACCTGTCGGTCAGGAGGCCCTGAGCGAGCGCCGTGAAGACGATGCAGCCCATGCCCTGCGCGCCGAGCTCCTCGAGGAGGCCGCCCTCGATCCATCGGTTGAGCATCGAGTACGAGGGCTGGTGGATGAGCAGGGGCGTGCCGAGCTCGCGCGCGATCGTCGCGGCCTCGCGGGTCTTCGCGGCGGAGTAGGACGAGATGCCCGCGTAGAGCGCACGGCCCGAGCGCACGGCCGTGTCGAGGGCCATCATGGTCTCCTCGATCGGCGTGTCCGCGTCGAAGCGGTGGCTGTAGAAGATGTCGACGTAGTCGAGGCCGAGCCGCTTGAGCGACTGGTCAAGGCTCGCGAGCACGTACTTCCGCGAGCCGCCGCCCTGCCCGTACGGGCCCGGCCACATGTCCCAGCCGGCCTTCGTCGAGATGATGAGCTCGTCGCGGTACGGTGCGAAGTCGTCGCTGAGGTAGCGGCCGAAGTTCTCCTCGGCGCGGCCGTACGGCGGGCCGTAGTTGTTCGCGAGGTCGAAATGCGTCACGCCGCGGTCGAAGGCGCGCCGCAGGATGGCGCGCTGGGTCTCTTCGGACCGGTCGGTTCCGAAGTTCTGCCACAGGCCGAGCGAGAGTGCCGGCAGCTTGAGCCCGCTCTTTCCTGTGAAGCGGTACTCCATGTGGTCGTAGCGGTTGTCGGCGGCGGCGTAGCCCATCATCGATTCCTTCGTTCGCGTCGCGTGTGCGGACCCCTTGCCCAGATTAGTCACCCAGTCCTCGCCCGGAGGAAACCCGGGCGCGGTTAGGCTGAGGCTATGGATGCCGATGCGGTGAGAGAGCTCTGCCTGTCCTTCCCCGGAGCCTACGAGGACTATCCTTTCGGGCCCGACGTCGCCGTCTACAAGGTGCGGCCGCCGGCCTCGGCGGGCTCCGCCGTCGACGGCAAGATGTTCGCGGCGATCCGTCCCGAGGCGAGCCCACTCTCGCTCTCGCTCAAGTGCGATCCCGCGCTCGCGGTCCAGCTCCGCGCGGCACACCCCGAGATCACAGGGGCTTACCACATGAACAAGAAGCACTGGAACGGCGTCCGACTCGACGGGGACCTCGCGCGCGACGCGATCCGCGACCTCGTCGAGGACTCCTACGACCTCGTCGTCGCGTCGCTGCCGCGGGGCCAGCGCGAGGCGCTCGGATGGTCGAGGCTCGCGCAGTGACGCTCGACCAGTCCGCGCTCGACGAGCTCTGGGACTTCAGCGATCCCGCGGCCTCCGAGGCCGCCTTCCGCAACGCGCTCGACGATTCGGCGTACGACGACGTCGAACGCGCCGAGCTGACCACGCAGCTCGGGCGGGCCATTGGTCTGCAGGGCCGGTTCGAGGAGGCCGACGCCGTGCTCGACGAGATCGACGCCGAGCAGGATCCGACCGTCGCCGTCCGCGTCCTCCTCGAGCGCGGCCGCGTGCTCCACTCCGCGGGCCACGCCGCCATGTCGGTGCCCCTCTTCGAGCAGGCCGCCGAGCTCGGCGAGCACCTCGGCGAGGAATTCCTGGCCGCGGACGCGTTCCACATGCTCGCCCTCGCCGACGACGGCCACGCCGAATCCTGGTCCCGCGCCGGCATCGAGTACGCGTCGACGGCCCACACGCCCCGCGTCCAGCGCTGGTGCGTCTCGCTCCACGGCAACCTCGGCTGGCACCTCCTCGGCGCCGGTGCGGCCCACCGGGCTCTCGTCGAATTCCAGCTCGCCGAGCAGTGGGCGGCGCGCGCCGGCACCCCTTCGCAGGCCGCGTGGGCCCGGGAGGGCATCGAGGCGAGCCGCGCGGCAGGTGGTTAAGCAGCTGGTGGGCGCTACGCCCGCGCGAGCAGCTCCTCGCCCACGCGCCCGCGCTGGTAGAACACCTCGCGCCCCGAGCGCAGCGGCTCCGTGAGCCCGGACTCGGCGAGGACCTTGAGGTGGCTGCTGACCGTCCCGGCGGCGAGGTCGAGCGCGCACGCTAGCTGCGTCGTCGTCATCGGGACGTCGAGCTGGGCGAGGATCTGGGCGCGCGTGCGCCCGAGGAGCCGAGAAATCGGGCTTTCGTTCGTCTCGCGCACCTTCTCCCACAGCCGCCCGACGCCGCGCGGCGCGTACGTGATCGTCGGAACGAACGGGGCCGTGTTGAGGACCAGCGTGTTGGGCCACACGAACGCGTTCGGGACGAGGATGAGCCCGCGCCCGGGCGTGGGCAGGTCCGTCACGTCACAGCCGCGAGTGATCTCGAGGCCGTCCGGCGTGGGCCGGACGCTCGGGTGGAGCGTCTTGAAGACCTCCTGGATGCCGTGGCGCGCGAGCTCTTCGAGCCGCGAGTCGATGTCTGCGAGCAGCACCGAGCGCAGGCGCGGCCAATAGGGTTCGACGGCGGTGCCCCAGTACCACTCGAGGGCGGCGGTCACGCGGGCCACACCGCGCGGGACGTCCTCGCGGAATTCTGCGAGAATCCGGGCCGAGTAGTCGGGGAGCTTGCCGCGCTCGAGGTACTTCACGTCGCGGAGCCACAGCTCGGCGGGGATGTCGGCGAACGCTGCGAGCGCGTCCGCGAGGGTGTCCTGCCGGTCCGGGGTCGGGGTGAGGGCGTCGGGGATGGGGCCCTTCGCCTGCACGAGGGTCGTGAGGAGGCGGAGGTGTTCCCGCGCCTTCGGGTCGGGGGAGTCCGCGAGGCGCTTCTTGGCCTCGTCGATCCACGGCTTGTGCAGGGCCGTGCCCTGTTGGAGCGCGCGGAGGCTCGTGACGGTCTCCCAGATCGGCGAGGCCTCGAAGCGGACCCTCGTGAGGTCTTCGCTCGTGAGTCGGATGAGCATGGAAACAGCCTAGGAACACGGGCGCGCGAGGTCGAGGATTCGAGCAGGGCCGAATCGTTTCGCCCGCGATCGGACCGCGCCAGACTGCTTGCCATGACCACGAACACCTGCACCGCAGAGCCCACCGTCCGCTCCTTCCGGCCTGCTCCTCGCCGCGTGGTTCGCCCCGCCCATGGCCCCGTTTCCCGCGCGAGGGGAGCCTCGCCGTCGTCCGTCGTGCGCCGCGTGGCGGCCCGCGTGTGGGCCTGGCTCGCCGAGCGAGCGCGCGAAGCCCGCGACATCGACGCCAGGCTCTCCGCCCGCCGCGACGAGGACGCCGCCCGCCTGTCCCGATCCGGAGCATGGCCGGCGCGGATCCTCTGAGCGGATCCTTGACCGTCGGCGCCGCCCGCCGGACGCTGATTCGCATGGAAAGCGTCACCGTCGAGGGCCTGCGGATCACCTACCGGAGGGCGGGCAGCGGGCCGCCGCTCGTCCTCCTGCACGGCGCGTACGAAGACAGCCGAGTCTGGGAAGACCAGCTGGAGGAGCTCTCAGACGAGTTCACCGTCGTCGCGTGGGACACGCCAGGCTGCGGAGGCTCGGACGACCTCGCCCTGAGCGCTGGCTCGCTCGGCGAGCTCCTCGCCGGATTCCTCGGGGTGACCGGCCTCGCGGGCCGGCGGCCGCACGTGCTCGGCCTTTCCTTCGGGTCGGTCGTCGCGCTGGACCTGTGGCGGACGCATCCCGAGATCCCGAGGACCCTCATCTTGGCTTCGGCCTACGCGGGCTGGGCAGGCTCGCTTCCGCCCGAGGAGGTCGAGCGGCGCTACCGCCAGGCGACCGCCGAGCTCGAGAAGCCGCCGTCGGAGATCATCCCGGCCTGGCTGCCGACTCTCCTGACCCCGCGGGCCACGGACGCGATGAGGGCGAAGGTCGCGCGGCTGTTCGAGGACTTCCGCCCCGCGGGGATGCGGGCGCTGCTCGCCGCCGCCGGCCGCGCAGACTACCGCCCGGTGCTCCCGACCATCACCGTGCCCACGCTGCTGCTGTACGGATCCGAGGACGTGCGCTCGCCCGTCGCCGTCGGCGAGGAGCTGCACCGGCAGATCACCGGCTCCGAGCTCATGGTCCTTCCCGACGTGGGCCACATGAGCTTCGTCGAGGCCCCTGAGGCGTTCAACGGCGCGGTGAGGCGCTGGCTGCGGGTGCACAACGTGGTGTCAGTGTGACGGCGTTCGCGCGGGGCCGTTGCCCGCCGGCGCCCCGCTGCGCGACGCTTGGAAGGTGAGCATCGGTGTCCTCGAGCCTCTGCGCCGACGGCTGAGCCTGACGTTCGCGGGCCAGTCCGAGGGGATCCCCGCGTGGGAGCTCGCGCTCGAGGACGGCGACGACGCGGGGTACTTCGCCGCGGATTCCGTCACGTGGCGCGTGCACGGCGGGATGACGCCGATCGTCGGCGGGATCCGAGCGCTCCTCACGCAGGCCCTGCACCCTGGCGTCCTCGCTGGGGTCCTCGACCATTCGTACTATCAGGAGGATCCCCTCGCCCGCCTCGCCCGGACGATCCGCTGGGTCTTCACCGTGACGTTCGGCGACACCGAGGCCGCGCGCGCCGCGTGCGAGCACGTCCGGCGGCGCCATGGGCCGGTTGTCGGCCGCTACGCGGACGGGCGCGGCGCCGAGCGGGAGTACTCGGCGAACGATCCCGAACTCCTCGAATGGGTCCACATCGCGTTCACGGATGCGTTCCTCGGCGCGTACGAATACGTCCGCGGCCCGCTTCCCGCCGGCCGCGCAGACCAGTACGTGCGGGAGTGGGCTGTGGCGGGGGAGCTCATGGGCGTCGCCTCGCCGCCGCGCTCGGTCGCCGCGCTGCGGGAGCGGCTCGACGCGTACGACGACGGCGCGCGCCTCGCGCATTCGCCGCGCGTCGACGAGGCGGTCGGCTTCCTGCGGAACCTCCCGCTAGACCCCATGCTCGTGCCGGGGTATCGGACGCTGTTCGCCGCGGCCGTCGACTCGATGTCCGACCGGCACGTCTCGCTGCTCGGCCTCGACAAGTCCTCGCTCGGGCGGGGCCTGCTTCCGCCAAGGCCTGCCGCGTCCCTGACCCTCGCCGTCGTCGGCCTCGCGCTCGGCAGCCCCGGGCCGAGCGAGCAGGCCGCCCGCCGCCGCCTAGCCCGCCTCGGGGCGCCGCCCCCACCCCCATCGACTGCTCCGTAACTGTCGTTGTGAGGACTCAAAACGACAGTTACGGAGCAGTCGATGAACAATAGGCCCATGTGGATCGCGTGGATCGAGGTCGACATCCTGCTCGGGGATGTGCATTCGCTCAAGGAGAAGCGGGCGATTGTCCGGCCCCTTGTCGGTGAGCTGCGGCGGCGGTTCGACGTCTCGGCGGCCGAGGTCGGAGACCAGGACCTCCATCGCCGCGCCCAGCTCGGCGCGGTGCTCGTCTCCGCGGACCGGGCGCACGCGGTCGAGGTGCTCGACGCCGTCGAACGCTTCCTCGCGGGGCGCCCCGAGCTCGACCTGCTGAGCGCCCGCCGCCGCGAGGTCCGCAGCGAGGACTAGCCCTTCACACCGCATCGACTGCTCCATAACTGTCGTTTTGGGGGCTCAAAACGACAGTTATGGAGCAGTCGATGCGAGGCTGTGGATAACGCCGGGCTCCCTCCGGGGCTCATCTGATCGGATGGAGCCATGAAGACTCCCAGACCGCTTCCGACACATCTGGAATCGCGACCGTTTACCCTCGCGGAAGCCGTCTCGTCTGGGGTCACGCCAAGACGCCTGCGTCACCCCTCGCTGCGTGCCTTGGGGCGCGGAATCCGAACCGCGCGGACGACGGCGGAACTCCCCTTGAGCGCAAGGGTCCGGCCTTTCGTCGAGGTCAACGTCCAGTGCGCGGCGTCGCACTGGACAGCTGCGGCGTTGTTTGGCCTGCCGGACCTCTCGAGAGGGCGTGCCGAGGGCTATCACGTGATCCGTCCCGAGGGGGCGGCGCACCTGGTCCGCCCGCACATCGTGGTCCATCGGGCCAAGCTCTCCGCCGATGAAGTGACGGCTGTGGAGGGGATGTGGGTGACCACTCCCGCGCGGACCTGGCTCGACCTCGCGGAGATGCTCCCGGTCGACGACATCGTGGTGATGGGTGACGCGTGCGTGCGCGTCCCGTACCTCGAGCTCGAGGGCCGGTCGGAGCCCTACGCCACGATCGAGGAACTGCGCAGTGTCGTAGATCGGCACAAAGGAAAACGCGGAATTCGGAAGGCCCGGCTGGCTCTCGAGCTCATCAGGATCGGTGCGGATTCGCCCCCGGAGACGCGCCTACGGCTCGCGTGCATGGAAGCCGAGCTTCCCGAGCCACAGCTCAACCTCCAGATCGCAACGCCCGACGGGCGCCGCGGCCCGAAGCCGGACATCGCCTTCGTGGAGTTCCGCGTCGGTGTCGAGTACGAGGGCGAGCATCACGGTTCGCAGGACCAAGTGGTGCGTGACATCACGCGATCCGAGCTCTACGCCGAGGCGGGCTGGCTCGAGGTTCGCATTTCGAAGCGTCACATGGCCAACGACGCGAAATCCGCTGTCGCGAAAGTCCGAACTGCGTTGGCGCAGAGGGGTTGGCGCCCCGGGCGGAAAACGACTGCTCCGTAACTGTCGTTCTGAGGGTTCAAAACGACAGTTACGGAGCAGTCGATGCGTCCGAAAGTGAGCCTCAGCCGAAGTACTTCGGCAGCGTCCCCTCGTGGGCCTCGCGGAGCTCGGCGATCGGGAGGTCGAAGAGCCCCTGGACCTCGAGGGAGGTCGCGAGAACGTCGACGACGCCGAGGCGCACCACCGGGAACTGGCGTGCGGCGGCCATGTCGTTGAAGCGCACCTCCTCGGAGCGGGGGACGGCGACGACGGCGCGCGCCTGCGACTCCGAGAACAGCGCCGTGAAGGCGTCGACGCCGTCGCGCTCGCACAGGTCGTCGAGCGCTACGCGGGCGCCGACGCCGAAGCGCAGCACCATCTCGGACAGGGCCGCGGCGAGGCCACCCTCGGAGAGATCGTGCGCCGAATCGACCATGCCGTCGCGCGAGGCGTTGATGAGGAGCGAGCCGAGCGTCTTCTCCGCCTCGAGGTCGAGCTTCGGCGGGAGCCCGCCGAGGTGCCCGCGGAGGTTCGCGAACTCCGAGCCGTCGAGCTCGTCGCGCGTCGTGCCGAGGAGATAGATCGCCTGGCCGTCCGCGTTCTGCTGCCAGCCCGACGGCGTGCGGCGGGCGACGTCGTCGAACTTGCCGAGGACGCCGACCACCGGGGTGGGGTGGATCGCCGTCGTGCCCGTCTGGTTGTAGAGCGAGACGTTGCCGCCGGTGACGGGGATGCCGAGCGTCTGGCATGCGTCGGCGAGGCCGCGCACGGCCTCGGCGAACTGCCACATGACCTCGGGGTCCTCCGGGGAGCCGAAGTTGAGGCAGTCGGTGACGGCCATCGGCACGGCGCCCGTGGTCGCGACGTTCCGGTACGACTCCGCGAGGGCAAGCTGCGCGCCCGTGTACGGGTCGAGGTAGGCGTAGCGGCCGTTCGCGTCGGTCGAGATGGCGACGCCGAGGCCGGTCTCCTCGTCGACGCGGATCACGCCGGAGTCGTCGGGAGAGGCGAGCGCGGTGTTGCCGCCCACGTAGTGGTCGTACTGCTTCGTGACCCACGACTTGTCGCACATGTTCGGCGAGGCCATGAGCTCGAGCACGGCCGCCTTGAGTTCGTCGCCGGTCGCTGGCAGACCCTTCGCCGCCTCCGAAGCGCGGAAGGTGTCCTTCTGCACGCCGTCGAGCCACTCCGGCCGGTTGAACGGGCGGTTGTAGACCGGGCCCTCGTGCGCGACGGTGCGGGGATCGACGTCGACGATCGTCTCGCCGTCCCACGTGATGACGAGCCGGCCCGTGTCGGTGACCTCGCCGAGCCACGAGAACTCGACGTTCCACTTCTCCATGACCTTCTCGAACTCGGCCACGTGCTCGGGAGTCACAACCGCCATCATGCGCTCTTGCGACTCGGACATGAGGATCTCACCCGGCGTCAGGGTGGGGTCGCGGAGGAGGACGTTCGTCAGTTCGACGCGCATGCCGCCCTCACCGTTCGAGGCGAGCTCCGACGTCGCGCACGAGATGCCGGCCGCGCCGAGGTCCTGGATGCCCTCGACGAGCGAGTGCTTGAAGAGCTCGAGGCAGCACTCGATGAGCACCTTCTCGGCGAACGGGTCGCCGACCTGGACGGCGGGGCGCTTCGAGGGCTTGGTGTCATCGAAGGATTCCGAAGCCAGAACAGAGGCCCCGCCGATGCCGTCGCCGCCCGTCCGGGCGCCGAACAGCACGACGCGGTTGCCCACGCCCGAGGCGTTGGCGAGGCGCAGGTCCTCGTGGCGCAGGACGCCGACGGCGAGCGCGTTCACGAGCGGGTTGGCCTGGTAGACGGAGTCGAAGACGACCTCGCCGCCGATGTTCGGCAGGCCGAGCGAGTTCCCGTAGCCGCCGATGCCTGACACGATGCCGTGCACGAGGCGCGCCGTGTCAGGGTGGTCGATCGCGCCGAAGCGCAGCGGGTCCATGACCGCCACGGGCCGCGCGCCCATCGAGATGATGTCGCGCACGATCCCGCCGATGCCCGTCGCCGCGCCCTGGTACGGCTCGACGAACGAGGGGTGGTTGTGGGACTCGACCTTGAACGTGACGGCCCAGCCGTCGCCGAGGTTGGTCACACCGGCGTTCTCGCCGATGCCCACCATCATGTCCTTCTTCATCTCGTCGGTGAGCTTCTCGCCGAACTGGCGGAGGTGCACCTTGGAGGACTTGTACGAGCAGTGCTCGCTCCACATGACCGAGTACATGGCGAGCTCGGCGGCGGTGGGACGGCGGCCCAGGAGCTTGACGATCTCCTCGAACTCGTTCTGCTTGAGGCCGAGCTCGGCCCACGGCAGCTCGACGTCCGGCGTCTCGGCGGCGTGCTCGACGGTGTCGATGTTGAACTTGGGGGCGGTCTGCGTGCTCACTTTGCCTCTCCCACGAGCGTGCTCAGGACGGACGCGAAGAACCCGAGGCCGTCAGTGCTGTACGTACCGTTGGCGGCGAGCGGGCCGAAGCCGGGTTCGACGGCGTGCTCGGGGTGCGGCATGAGGCCCACGACGTTGCCCGCGGTGTTGGTGATGCCGGCGATCCCGCGGCGCGAGCCGTTCGGGTTCCAGCCGACGTAGCGGAACGCGACGCGGCCCTCGCCCTCGAGCTCGTCGAGCGTCTTCTCGTCCGCGACGTACTGGCCGTCCTGGTTCTTGAGGACGATCGTGATTTCCTGGCCATTGTCGTACTGGTTGGTCCAGGCCGTCTGGTTGTTCTCGACGCGGAGGGTCTGGTCGCGGCAGATGAACTTGAGGTGGTCGTTCTTGATCATCGAGCCGGGCAGCAGATGCGATTCCGTGAGGATCTGGAAGCCGTTGCAGATGCCGAGCACCGGCAGCTTGTCGATCGAGTTCGCGGCGTCGACGATCTTCGCCATGAGCGGCGCGAAGCGCGCGATCGCGCCCGCTCGGAGGTAGTCCCCGTAGGAGAACCCGCCGGGGATCACGACGGCGTCCACGCCGCGAAGGGCCGCGGGATCGGCGTCGCCGTGCCACAGGGGAACGGGGGTCGCGCCCGCGAGGCGCACTGCGCGCGCGGCGTCGCGGTCGTCGAGCGTGCCGGGGAAGGTCACGACGCCGATGCGGGCGTCGCTGAGCGGCGCGTTCTCGGGAGCCCCGAGGTCCGCAATGAGGGGCGTCTCGCTCATGCTCGCTCCGCCTCGGTGTCCTCTGCGAGGACTTCCACGTTCACGACGTCTTCGATGACCGGGTTCGAGAGCATCGTCGAGGCGGCGTTGCGGGCCTGCTCGAGGATCTCCTCCGTGACTTCGCCGTCGACCGTGAGCTCGAAGCGCTTGCCCTGGCGCACGCCGCTGAAGGCGGTGAAACCGAGCCGCGGCAAGGCCCCGACGATCGCCTTCCCCTGGGGGTCGAGAATCTCGGGCTTCGGCATGACATCGACAACGATCCGGGGCATCGAGCAGGCTCCTGTGCTTGGGGGTGAGTGGGCAAGCCACAGAAGTGCCCGTCTCACCTCTCTTGCCTTGAAGACAGAGCGCTCCGCGAGCTTGCAACCTGATTCTACCGGAGGGGCCCGTCACCGCCGGAATCGCGGCTACTCTGGGCGCATGGCCCTTGATCCCGGCGCCCGGTGCCCGTGCGGCTCGGGCGAAACCTACGGAGCGTGCTGCGGCCGCTTCCACGCGGGCGAGACCGCCCCGACGGCCGAGGCGCTCATGCGCTCGCGGTACAGCGCGTTCGCGGTGGGGGATCGGAGCTACCTCCTCGCGACGTGGCATCCGTCGACTCGCCCTGCCGTGCTCGAACTCGACGATCGAACGCAGTGGCGGCGGCTCGACGTCGTCCGCATCGAGGCGGGCGGCCCCTTCGACGACCGCGGCGTCGTCGAATTCGAGGCGAGATATGCGGACGACGACGGGCGCGGAGTCATGCGCGAGACGTCCCGTTTTGTGCGCGAGGGCGGGCGCTGGCTCTACCTCGACGCGGACTAGGCTTATACCGCCCTTCGCTGGGAAAAGTCTGGGACACGGCTGTCATTATCCCTAGTATGAAGCGGTTCTTTCGGGTACTTTGACACAATCCGCCCAGTGGCGGAAGTCACACTCGCCGAAAGGTTGCACCCCTGTGATGACAGCTCACTCGCGCCCAGCACCACGATCCCTCCGAAGGCTCGCTGCCCTCGCCGTCGCCCTTCCGCTCGCGATCGGCACCCTCGCCGGTCCAGTCCATGCAGCACCAGACCAGCCGCGCACCGCCGCAGAGGCCGCCTCAGTCGACCCAGGTGCCTACCCGCCGGGCCGCTACGTCGTGGTCCTCGCCGAAGCCGCGGCTGCCGCGTACGACGGCGACACCCCCGGCTACGCGGCGACCAAGCCCGAGAAGGGCCGCAAGGTCGACGCCGGCAGCGCCGCCTACCGCGCCTATGACGCGCACCTGCGCGGCGCACAGCGCGACGTCGCCGCGAGGCACGGGGTCCGCGTCGGCCAGCAGTTCACGACGGCGCTCAACGGCTTCACCGCCCAGCTCACCACGGACCAGGCCGTCGCGCTCGCGAAGGACCCCGCGGTCGTGGCGGTCTCGCGCGACGTCGAGAACGCCCCCGACTACACGAGCAACGACTTCATGAAGCTCACGGGCCCCAGCGGAAGCTGGGCCACCCAGTTCGGCGGCAAGGGCAACGCGGGCAAGGGCGTCGTCGTCGGCGTCATCGACACGGGCTACGCGCCGGACAACCCATTCTTCGCGGGAGATCCGGTCCAGCCGCTGAGCGGCCCGGCGCAGGTCGGAGTCCCGTACCGCGACGCGGACGGCAAGATCGCGATGCTCAAGGCGGACGGCACGACGTTCACGGGCGAGTGCGAGCCCGGTCGGGGCACGGGTGCCTCGTTCGACGGCTCGGCCTGCAACTCGAAGATCATCAGCGCGCGTTACTTCGCGGACGCGTTCCTCCAGTACGTCGCGCCCGAGCACCGGGCTCCCGAGGAGGTCATCTCCCCGGTGGACATCGCGAGCCACGGTTCGCACACGGCGTCGACTGCTGCGGGCAACACGGGCGTCCACCTGACCGTCGCCGGCACCGACTTCGGCACGAGCTCGGGCGTCGCACCCGCCGCGACGATCGCGGTCTACAAGGTCTGCTGGGAAGACGACGACCCGAACACGGGCGGGTGCTACACGTCGTCGTCGGTCGCGGCGATCGACGCCGCGGTCAAGGACGGCGTCGACGTGCTCAACTACTCGATCTCGGGAAACACCAACTCGACGACCGATCCGGTCGCACTCGCGTTCCTCAACGCGGCCTCGGCGGGCGTGTTCGTCGCGGCCTCGGCCGGCAACTCCGGGCCCACGGCCTCGACCGTCAACCACGCCTCGCCGTGGCTCACGACCGTCGCAGCGAGCACGTTCCCCGGCGATCTCCTCGGCACGATCACGGTCTCCGACGGCACGAAGTACCGCGGCGCGTCCGTCATGACCGGGGAGATCAAGGACGCGACGCCCGTCCTCGCAGCGGACGCCGCGGCCGCGGGCGCCGCGAGCCCGAACCTGTGCGGGCCCAATACGCTCGACCCGGCCAAGGCGGCGGGCAAGGTCGTCGTGTGCGATCGCGGCGTCGTCGCCCGCGTCGACAAGAGCGCCGAGGTCAAGCGCGCCGGCGGTATCGGCATGATCCTCGTGAACCTCTCGCCGAGCTCCGAGGACTCCGATCTGCATTCGGTCCCGACCATCCACGTCAACGCCCCCGCCGGCCCCGAGCTCAAGGCCAAGCTCGCGGCGAACCCCGCGCTCACGGTCACGATGCAGCGCGGCGACTTCACGGGCCTGCCCCCGACGCCGACCCCGCAGATCGCTGGCTTCTCGTCGCGCGGCCCGTCGCTCGCCTCGGGCGGCGACCTCCTCAAGCCGGATGTCTCGGCGCCGGGCGTCAACGTCCTCGCGGGCGTCTCGACCGTGGGGAACCACGGCGAGCAGTTCGGCTTCATGTCCGGCACGTCGATGGCCGCGCCGCATATCGCGGGCGTCGGCGCGCTCGTGCTCGCCAAGCAGCCCGCGTGGTCGCCGGCCGCCGTCAAGTCGGCGATGATGACGACGGCGTACCCGCTCGTCGGGGCGGACGGCGCGCCGAACACGAACCCGTTCGACGGCGGCGCGGGCCACGTCGACACGGCGAAGGTCCTCGACCCCGGACTGGTCTACGACTCGGGGCCCCAGCAGTGGAACGCGTTCCTCAATGGCCAGGGCGTCACGACGAGCAGCTCCAAGAAGCTCGGGACGCTCGCCGCGAAGGACGTCAACGTGCCATCGATCGCCCTCGGCTCGCTCGTGGGGGAGGCCGTGGTCAAGCGGCAGCTCACGGCCGTCGTTCCCGGCGTGTACCGCCCGCAGGTGAACCTGCCCGGGGTCACGGTCGAGGTCACCCCCAACGTGCTCAACTTCGTGAAGGCCGGGCAGACCCGCGAGGTCACGCTCCGGATCAAGAACGCGAGCGCGCCGTCGGGGCAGTTCACCACGGGCACGCTCACGTGGGGCGGCCCGCGGACCGTGGTCTCGCCGATCGCGGTGCGCCCGGTCGAGGCCAAGGTCGAGCCCAGCTACAGCTTCTCCTCGGCGGGAGGCGACGGCTCGGGCACGTTCCTGCTTACCTCGGGCACTGACGCTCCGATCCCGGTGGGCGTCGAGGGGCTCGTGCCCATGGCCCAGAAGGCGATCACGAAGACGCCCGGCGCGGTTGCGAACCGCACGGACGCCCACAACGAGGTTGTCGCGGTGACCGTCCCGGCCGGGCAGAAGTTCGCGCGCCTCGGCGTCAAGGCCGCGAACCCGTCCGCCGACTGGGACATGTACGTGTTTGGGCCGAACGGCAAGGGCGGCCTCGCACTGACGACCGTCGCGACGGCGAACGCGAGCGAATACCTCGACGTCGCGGACCCGCTCCCGGGCACCTACTACATCGTCGCTAACCTCTTTGCGACGCCCGACGGCGGAGCCTCCGACGCGACGGTCCTCGCCGCGTCGTGGTCCGGCGACGCGGGCAATCTGGCCGTGATGCCGAATCCGATCGTCGCGGCCAACGGAACCCAGGCCACCGAGACGCTCGCGTGGACGGGGCTCGCGCCGGGCGCCTACCTCGGGCGGCTATCGTTCGGCACGAGCGGGATCCGCAGCTGGGTCGACGTGACGATCGGCTCGGCCGGCGCGGCGGCCGGGGCAAGCCCCGCGGGCGCTCCCGCTCTAGCCGAGGCGGACGCGGTCCCGGGCCACTGAGTGGCTCGCCGACGCGTGGCCACCTCTCGCCGACGCGTGGCCAGCTCTCGCCGACGCGTGGCCACCCCTCGCCGACGCGTGGCCAGCTCAGGCGACCGCTGCCGCCAAGGGCTCGATCGCCGTCGTCAGCCGCTCCCGGAGCACCGCCGCCTCGGCGGCGAAGGCCCGCTGCGCCTCGACGTATTCGGCCTTCCCCGTGGGCGTCTCGATCCGGATCGGCTGGTAGCCCCAGCCGGAGAGGTCGTAGGGCGAGGCCTGCATGTCCATCTCGCGGACGCGCCACGCGAGCTCGAAGCAGTCCATGAGCAGCTCGCCGGGCACCGCGGGGCCGAGCTTGTACGCCCACTTGTAGAGGTCCATGTTCGCGTGGAGGCAGCCGGGCTGCTCGAGGTGGCGCTGCGTCGCGCGCGTGGGCTGGAGCTCGTTGAGCGGCGCGGCGTCGGGGGTGTAGAAGCGGAACGCGTCGAAATGCGTGCAGCGGATCCGGTGTTCCTCGACCACGCGGTCCGTGCCATCGGCCCCGAGCCGCAGCGGGAGGTATTCGTGCCGGATCCCGAACTTCTCCGAGCGGTACACCATGGCCCACTCGTGCAGCCCGAAGCACCCGAACTGGGCGGGTCGCTGCGCTGTCCCGCTGAGGATGACGCCGCAGAAGCGCACGGTCTCCTCGCGTTCGGCGAGGTAGGCGGCGGCATCGAGGACGACGGCGGGGCTCCCCTCGCGCACGCCCGCGGCCACGCGTTCGGTGACCGTGAGCGGCCGGTAGTACTTCCAGCCGACTCGCTCGGCGGCGGCCTCCCCGGTGAGCGCGACCCCCGTTCCCGGGTGCCAGCGGCTGAGCTGTGCGGGCTTGAGCGTGTAGTACGTGAACAGGAAGTCCTCGACCGGGTGCTTCTTCCCCGCGTTCCGGCGCCCGACGAACGTCTCGGCGAACCGGGCCGCCCGCTCCGCGTGGGCCCGGGCGCGCGCGAGCCATTCGTGCTCGTCGAGCACGGTGTGGGGGGCAGCGGCAGGGGCGGGCGAAGGCATCGGTCCATTATCCCCGGCTGTCACTGGTTGCCGGGTGGGCCGATGAGCGGGGTCGCTGCGTTCCAGTCCTCCGTCTCGCAGCCGTTCGTGCGGGAGAAGCGGCGGGCGACGGGCGCGCCGTCGTACGTTCCCGTAACCGTCGCGACGTCTGGGCCGCCGTAGAGCATCGTGCACGCCCGGTCGGGCGGCGGTGACGGCGGGAACAGGATCTCGCGATGGGCCGCGACCAGCGCACACGCCGCGGCTGCAGTGGGGTGGCTCGACCCGGGCGCCGGCGTCGCGCCCGCGCACCGCAGCGTCCACCGCTGTTCGGGCTGCCCGGGCGCATGGACGACGACGATGCTGAGTTCCGCTGCCGCCGTTCCGGAGGCTGCCGGGGCCGTGGGCGCGCTCGACGTGGCTCCCGGCCCGGAACCACTCGCGCCTCCGCAGCCCGCGAGCAGTGCCGCCGCCGCGAGCGGCAGGAACCCGAGCGACAGGACCGCGACCTTCATCCGCACGACTCGATCCTCCGTCCGGCGCCCCGCCCGCACAACCGTCCTTTCAGCACATCACCGTCCCTCAAGCGGACGGTCATGTCCGTGCCCCGTCCGCCTCCCGGCTCGCGTGGGCCGCGGCGATGAGCTTCATCATCGACCGGTGCAGCTCGTCGGCCTCGGCGCGGGTGATTCCCAGACGGGCCATCATCGTGACTGGCACGGCGAGCGCCTTCTCGCGCAGGGCCCGTCCGGCCGCCGTGAGCGAGACGTCGAGCGCGCGCTCGTTCCCGGGCTGGCGCGTGCGCGTGACGAGGCCGGCCTCCTCGAGGCGCTTGAGCAGCGGCGTCATCGTGGCCGGCTCGAGGAGGAGTGCGTCGCTCACATCCCGGACGGTGCGGGGGCTTCGCTCCCACAGGGCGAGCATTACGAGGTATTGCGGATGCGTGAGGCCCATCGGCTCGAGCACAGGGCGGTAGGACGCGATGACGCTTCGGCTTGCGACGGCCAGGGCGAAGCAGAGCTGGCGTTCGAGCAGCAGGTCGTCGTCGGAGCCGAGCGCCGCGCCCGAGTCTGGGTCCGTCATCGGAAGCCTCCATGTGTTAGTGCACTAACAATCAGGGTACTATGGATTGACCGGACGAAAGGCGGGGACATGGCCCAGGAGAATTTCACGCAGCGCTTCATGCGGGCAACCGGAAAGCTGCGCGCCGTCTTCGGCCCTGCCCATCGCGGCACGACCGAGGGCGAGATGACCGACGCGAACAAGGCCCTCCTCGCGCAGCGCGAGGCCGAGGCCCAGCAGTGGGAGACCGTGACGCGGCCCGACGGCAGCACCTACGTCGTCCCGAAGGACCCGGACGACCGCTCGCTGCGCTGATCCTGGCCGCGCCGCCCCTGAGGCCCAGATCACACCGGGCGTAAAATGGCCCAAGCGGGAGGGGGTGATGACATGCCCGATTCGCAGAAGCCGCACGAGGAGCCCGAAGAGCACAAGCACCACGTGCTCGAGAAGTTCATGAACGCGACCGATCGCATGGCCAAAGTGATCGTGGCGCCACAGCGCGGGGACCCGAGCGCCCCCGTGGTGCACAAGCACGACGACTTCGAACAGGCGTCCGAGGACGAACTGCGGACCTTCGAAGTGGAGACGGATTCCGAAGGCCACCACTACGCGGTCCGGAAGGACACGAAGCCCTAGGACCCGGCGCCGCACGCGCGGCGTCCCGAAAACGCACGACGGCGGGTGCCCACCCGCCGTCGTTCATTGTTCCGGGCGCTTGGCACACCCGGCGGCCGCCGCGAAGGTGGGCGGCCCGGAGGGTCAGCGGCCCGTGCCGCCGTAGACGGTCGCCTCGACCTCGGCGTCGAGGCCGAACGCTGTGTGGATCGCGCGGACGGCGGCGTCGAGCAGGTCGGCGCGCGTCACGACGGAGATGCGGATCTCCGACGTCGAGATCATGTCGATGTTGATGCCCGCGTCGGAGAGCGCCTTGAAGAAGGTCGCGGAGACGCCCGGGTGCGAGCGCATGCCCGCGCCGATGAGGGAGAGCTTGCCGATCTCGGCGTTGTACTCGATGTCCTCGAAGCCGATCTCCTCCTGCGCGGCCTTGAGCGCGTGCAGGGCGGTGGCGCCCTCGACGATCGGGAGCGTGAAGGAGATGTCCGTCTTGCCGCGGCCGAACGTCGAGACGTTCTGCACGATCATGTCGATGTTCGAGTTCGCCTTCGCGATGACCTGGAAGATCGCGGCAGCCTTGCCGGGGATGTCCGGGACGCCGACCACGGTGACCTTGGCCTCGGACCGGTCGTGCGCGACGCCGGAGATGATGGGCTGTTCCAAGGCGACTCCCTCGTTGATCGTGATCTTGTCTTCCGGGGCGGGCAGCACCCACGTCCCTTCGTTGTGGCTGAACGAGGACCGCACGTGGAGCGGAACCCCGAAGCGGCGCGCGTATTCGACGCAGCGCAGGTGGAGGATCTTCGCGCCCGAGGCGGCGAGCTCGAGCATCTCCTCGCTCGAGATCGTGTCGATCTTCTTCGCGGCCGGCACGACGCGCGGATCGGCCGTGAACACGCCGTCCACGTCGGTGTAGATCTCGCATACGTCAGCGTCGAGGGCGGCGGCGAGGGCCACGGCCGTCGTGTCCGAGCCGCCGCGGCCGAGCGTCGTGATGTCGTGGCTCTCGTGGCTCACGCCCTGGAATCCCGCGACGATCGCGATGTTGCCCTTGTCGAGGGACGTGCGGATGCGGTGCGGGTCGACCTCGATGATGCGCGCCTTGCCGTGCGTCCCGTCCGTGATCATGCCGGCCTGGGAGCCCGTGAAGGACTGGGCCTTGTGGCCGAGGGTGTTGATCGCCATCGCGAGGAGTGCCATGGACATGCGCTCGCCGGCGGAGAGGAGCATGTCCATCTCGCGTGCGGGGGCGTCGTCCGTGATCTGCGCGGCGAGGTCGAGGAGCTCGTCGGTCGTGTCGCCCATCGCGGACACAACTGCGACAACCTCGTGGCCAGCTTTGCGGTAGTCCACAATGCGCTCCGCGACCCGCTTGATGCCCGCGGCGTCCGCGACGGAGGAACCGCCGAACTTCTGGACGACGAGTTGCTTGGCGGGCAGCACAGGCGGAAGCGACATGCGGGCACACTCACTCAAGAGGTAGGGAACGCGACAGATTCGCCCAACATTCTATCGGCACGCTCTCGACGTGGCGCATTGTGTGACGGTTACGCTGTCCTGACAGAGCATCCGGCAGCGGCCTGCGCCGCGCGGCGTGGGGGGAGACTGTCATGGGGGACGTCAGGGGCATCGCGTCGCGGGGGCTCGCGCGGAGCTTCGGCGCGGTGCACGCCGTCGCCGGCATGGATTTCGACGCTCGGGCGGGGCAGGTCACGGCGCTCGTCGGGCCCAACGGCGCGGGCAAGACGACCCTTCTCCTCATGCTCGCCTCCCTCTTGGCCCCCGACGCCGGAACGATCCGCATCGACGGGTTCGATCCCGCCGTGGACCGCGACGAGGTACGGCGGCGAGTCGGGTGGATGCCGGACACCCTCGGGGTGTGGGAGTCGCTCACGGCCCGCGAGATCCTCGTACAGATGGGGCGCTTCTATCGGCTCAGCGGCGCGGAGGCCGCGAGCCGCGCCGACGAGCTCCTCGAGCTCGTTCATCTCGGATCCTTCGCGAGCCAGGCCGCGCGCGTGCTCTCACGGGGCCAGCAGCAGCGCCTCAGCCTCGCGCGGGCGCTCATCCACCGCCCCACGACCCTGCTCCTCGACGAGCCTGCCGCGGGCCTCGACCCAGCGTCCCGGGTCGAGCTGCGCGGCACTCTCCGTCGGCTCGCGGGGGACGGCTGCACCGTCGTCGTCTCGTCGCACGTTCTGAGCGAGCTCGACGAGATCGCGGACGCCGTCGTCTTCGTGAGCGGCGGGCGGACCGTTCGCTCCCAGCTCGTCGACGCGCCGCCGGGAGGACGGCGGTACGCGCTCGAAGCCTTGGACCTTGCCCCCGCCCGCGCGCGGCTGGGGGAGCTCGGCGTCGAGTTCGGCGAGGAGGACGGGCGGAGGCCCCGCCTGAGTTTCATCGTGGCGACGGACGACGACGCCGCGCGCCTCCTGCGCGAGCTCGTCACCGCGGGGGTCGCGGTCACAGCGTTCGCACCCGCGGGCGGCGTGATCGAGGAGACCTATCTCGGATTGGGGGCTGACGAACGATGAGCGGTGTCCACGAGGTTCTCGAGCCGGGACCTGCTACTCCGCCTCGCCGACGGCGGTCGGCGCGGGAAGGGGCAACGGCGGTGCGCGTGTGGGCGCGCGGGGCCTGGGACGTCGTGGTCCTCGAGGCGAAGCAGCGGCTCCGCTCGCGCGGCTGGTACATCATGCTCGTGATCTGGTTCGCGCTCATCGCGATCGTCACGTGGCTGACGTGGGCCGCATGGGAAGCGCAGCATGCCGTGAGCCGGCAATACGCCGACTACGGGCCTTCCGGACCGCTTCCCAGCGCTGGCCCCGGGAGCATGATCTTCGAGGCCGTGCTCGCGTTCGTCATGTTCCTCGCGCTTGTCGTCACTCCCGCGCTCTCGGCCAACGCCGTCAACGGCGACCGCGCCCAGGGCACGCTCGCGATCCTCCAGGCATCGCTCCTGCGCCCCGGCCAGATCCTCGCGGGGAAGCTCGTCGCGGCGTGGCTCGCGGCGCTCGCGTTCCTCGTCGCGGCCTCGCCCTTCCTCGTCATCGGCGTGGTCGCGGGCGGTCTCTCGCCCGGCTACATCGCCGTTTCGCTCCTCATGCTCGCCGTCGAGCTCGGGGTCGTGAGCGCGATCGGGACCGCTCTCTCGGCGCTCGCGGGCAGGCCGCTCTTCTCGATCGTCGTGACGTACCTCGTCGTCGCCATGCTGTGGATCGGGACGCTTATCGCCTTCGGGTTCGGCGTTGCCCTGTCTCGCGGGACCGTCGAGGCGAATACGCCGATCTATACGACGGTGTCGCACCCAGCCGTGCCGGGGCCATCCTTCTCGCCGTCGCCCGCCCCGTCCCCGGTGTCGCCAGGCTCTTCGCCCGCGCCCTCTGGGGTCCCCACGCTGACGCCGTCGTCCGGCGCCTACTCGAGCAATCTCAAGGTGACCCCGACGGAGGGGCCGCCGTCGTACACGTGCGTCGGAAGCCTCATGGACCAGCCCACGGTGCGCACCGAACGGGTCGCGTGGGTCCTGTCGATGAACCCGTTCCTCGTCGTGGCCGACGCGATTCCCTACCCTGACCGATCCGTCTCGGCTGCGCCGTATCCGCAGGGCGCGATCGAGACGATGAGCCAAGCCGCGCGAGCGGCCATCGCCGGGCCCGAGGCGACGACGCCGTGCGCGAACGGGAAGGTCAAGCCCGCGTATCTCGTCCAGCGGACGCCGCTCTGGCCGCTCGGCCTCGGGCTCCAGCTTCTCCTCGCGGGCGGCCTGCTGTGGGGAGCTCGGCGGGCCCTCGTCACGCCCGCCCGCCGCCTCGCCCGGGGAACCCGCGTGGCGTGAGCGGGGCGCGTGGCCCGGCGCCGTCGCCTGTCTCTTCAGCGGGCCTTTGCGTCACCGCACTAGCTCGGGGTAGTGGCGCCGCGCCGTCTCCGGATGGGCGCGCAGCCACCCCTTGAGCACGTTCTGGCCGTAGGAAGCGAGCATCGGGTTGCTCGGGTCGTCGGAGACGCCGCGCGCATCGGCGGCGAGGCTGGCGGGCAGCTCGACCTTGTCGATGACGGCGTCCAAGCGCGGCGACCAGAAGAACGGCACCGAATACCGGTCGACGCCGGCCGGCGGGGCCGTGACCCGGTGGATGGTCGCCATGAGGTAGCCGTCCGTCGCGACCTCGAGCATCTCGCCGAGGTTGACGACGAGCGCGCCGGGCGTCGGAGGGACATCAATCCACTCGTCCTGCCCGTACGGTTTGACCTCGAGGCCTCCCACGGAGTCCTGGAGCAGGAGCGTCACGAAGCCGTAGTCTGCGTGGGAACCGACGCCCTGCGTCCCGGCCTCGGGCACCACCCCGCCGCCCACGTAGTGCACGAGCTTGCCCATCCACGCGGGCGTGCCCGCAAACGCCTCGTCGAAATGGTCCTCGGGGAGCCCGATCGCGACCGAGATCGCGGAAAGGAGTTCGGCTCCGACGTGGGACATGAGCTCGGCCCATTCCATCGCGGCCTTCTCGAGCTCCGGGAAGCCCGCGGGCCACTGGTTGTGGCCCTGAAGCCCGAGGTAGGGCTGGTCGGCGGGCACATATTCAAGCGGTGCGCGGTCTGGCCCGTAGTCGATCTGCTCGCGGGAGTCCGCTCGGCCCTGCGTGATTTCCTTGCCGAGACGCGTGTAGCCGCGGAACTGGGCTGAGGTTCGGTTGTCTAGGGCGAGGCGGTCTTCGAGCGGGAGGCGGAAGAACTCGGCGACGGTGTCGAGGAGTTCTTGGTCCTGGCCGGGCCGCCCTCCGTAGCCCGTGACCTGGAAGAAGCCGACATTGTGGGCGGCGTCGCGGAGGGCATCGAGGAACTCGGAGGTGAAGTGGCCGTTCGCGTCCCTCGCGGTGGCGAGGTCGAGAACCGGCACGGATGTGCGTGGTGTGCTCATGCCTCCAAGCATGCTCCTGCTCGCGGCAGGCACGTAACGGTCCGTCATCACAACGCTGGTCGGATGACCTTAGTCATTCGAGAACCGCACCGTCCTTTCGACCTCCTCCTGACGACGCGGCGATAGTATTCATCGAGCGGCGCCCGGGAGAAGTCGGCCACGATCCAGCCCGACTGATACCCATCGCTGCCCAGCGACCCGGCATAGGCTCGAGCCTTGTCCTTGTATTCAAACCGGAGCAGCGTCAGCCGGTCCCCGCTGTAGCCTTCCTTGCAGCCAGTTGGCGGTCCGCACAGAGCTGAGGTCTCGTTGTGGAGACCGTGAAAGGCGTAACCCCAGTCCGATGCTCCGTCCGAGGAACGCGGGACAAATGCCGATAGCCTCACGTCCTCGTACGGGTCATTGAACGACTCGAAAATCATGTAGCTGATAAGGCCGACGTGGATCAGCGCCAGCGTGGTCATCCAAGTGACGAGTATGGGGCGCTTCATTGTGCCTCCTCTTCAAATGCGGCCCAAGGGGGCGACGTCGGCTTAATCGGGCGAAGTTGACCACGTTCCGTCGAGCGACTGGCGAACCATGAGCCGGTCGAAATCACTGAGGGGCGCCCGGGAGAAATCGGCCACGATCCAGTCCGATTGGTGGCCGTCCTCGCCCAGCGAGACGGCGTAGTTCTGGGCCTTGTTCTTCGAGTCGAAGCGAAGGAGCGTCAGCCGTTCACCGCGGTAGGCCTCACTGCAGTTGATCTTCCCTGGACCGCACAGTGTCCCGGTGGCGTCCCGGAGCCCCTCGAAAGCATAATCTGAGGCTCCGGGATTAGACGGATTCGGTACAAAATTGGACAAAGGGAGATCTTGTCGCGAGTCGTGGAACGTCACATAAGCAATTGCGTAGATCGCCGCGCCGATGATGGCTGCATGGATGACGATGAGTGCCGTGATCAGACCGATAAATATTGGTCGTTTCATTGGTAGTTAACCCTAAGAACCCCAGTTGCATTTGTGGATCCCGGCCGCTCCAAGCCAGTTGGGATAGTCCCACCGCCAGCGTTCGAGATCCCAATGGAACCCGGCCCACCACCATGCATGCTGGACTCAAGGGAGACGGAATCACTGGCATTGGCAGGAATCTTGACCTTGACTCCGTTTGCAGAGCCGTCCACGGCATGGGTTCCGGATTCGGTCGTCGGAATCGATGCGACGTCGGACAGTACTTTCGTCGCGGCGCTTTGTGCGTGTTTCGTGACTCGCTCGAGCGCTGCTCGCGTGGATTGGTTGTCGTCTGCCGCCTGCGCAGGCACCACGGTGGACAGCAGCATTCCAATGGCAATTGGGGCTGACGCGAGAATTCGCAGTTTCATCATGGCCCCCCGACCATAGTGCGGGGTGTTCTCGACTGCTCGAGCCCCGCTGGTGCGAAGGTCCCCGTCAAACAATCGTGGCCTATCTGGCGCAATTCGTCAACGCCGGGACCGAAATTAAATTGATGCTACTGCGCGGGCGTCACAAATGCGCTGAGTGCCGACGCGATTTGTGACGAGAATGCGCGTTCGCTCCGATATGCCTCGCCTTTCGGGCTTCGCCCCGCGCTTCGGCGGCGGACGAAGTCCGAATGGTGGGGTACTTCCGGGCTGGTGCCATCGGGACTACCCGATCGCGCTGCGGCGTCCCTCGAAGGCGCGTCCGAGGGTGATTTCGTCCGCGTACTCGAGGTCGCCGCCCACAGGGAGCCCGGACGCGAGGCGCGTGACCTTGATGCCGATGCTCTGGAGCATGCGCGCGAGATACGTCGACGTCGCCTCGCCCTCGAGGTTCGGATTCGTCGCGATGATGATCTCGGTGACGGCGTCGTCATTGAGCCGTGCGAGCAGTTCGCGGATGCGCAGCTGATCCGGGCCGATTCCGGCGATCGGATTGATGGCTCCGCCGAGCACGTGATAGCGGCCCCGGAACGCGCGCGTGCGCTCGACGGCGATCACGTCCTTGGATTCTTCGACAACGCAAATGACACTCGGATCGCGCCGGGTATCGCGGCAAATTGAACACGTTTCCTGCTCGGACACGTTGCCGCAGATCTGGCAGAACTTGACGCGCTCTTTCACCGTCGTGATCGCGGCGACGAGCCGCTTCATGTCGTCGGCGTCGGCTTCGAGGATATGGAAGGCGAGCCGCTGAGCGGATTTCGGTCCGATGCCGGGGAGCCTTCCGAGCTCGTCGATCAGATCCTGGACTGCGCCTTCATACACCCCACTACGCTACCGCTTGCGGCGCCCTCACCGCGTGCGCGTGCGCCGCGCCGTCGTCAACGATCCGTCAGCGCGGCGGGATCACGGTGCCGTCGTGCGCGCGCTCCTCGATGAGCTTCCCACCGAGGATCCGTTCGACGGCCGCGCGTCCGAAGACTCCCGACGCTTCGATCGTCTCGTCGTCGGCGCTCGGAATGTCCTCGACGACGGGCTGGCTCGGCGCGGGACCGCGCGGTGCCTGCACCACGACGTCGTTCTCGCGATCCTGCGCCGCCTTCTGCGAGAGACGCTGGTACATGCTCAGGGGCCTGCCGCCGTTGGCCGGCGGCTGCGGCGACGGGCGCTCTTGGGCTGCCGGGCCCGGCGCGGGGCGGGAGGGCTGCGCGGGCGGCTGGGCGGCGGCCGGAGCGTACGACGGCGATGCGGCCTCGCGCGGGGTCTGGGCCTCAGCGGGGCCCGCCTCCGCTGGCTGCGCGGGAGCAGATGGCGCCGATCCGACGTTCGATTCCGCTCCGACAGTCCAAACCCCTGGCGCCGACTCGCGCGCATACGACCAAGGGTCCTGGCCGGACTCGGCCGATCCAGTTCCCCGCGCTTCGCCCCCGCGTGCGCTCGCGCTGGACGTGTCTCCTGCGGTCGCCCTGCCCCCGGACCGTGGTGTCTGCCCCAACGGCACCGGAGCCGCCACGGGAGCTGGAGTAGCCCGTGTCTCCGCGGAGGCGGCACTTGGTATCGACGGTCGACCGCCTGCCGACGGCCGACGCCAGCCTTCGTCTTCGGGGAGCGGCTCGTCCCACTCGGCCGGAGGCTCGTCGTCCGCGTACGGGATGTCCGCGTAAGGGTCGTCGGAGCGTGGGACCGACGTTGTCGTCGCCGGGGCAGGCCGGGATTCTCGAGCTTCGGGGGCGGGAGTTGGCCCCGAGGTCGTCGGCTCGGAAGCCGCGGGAGCCGACGACGAGTCGGCAGCCGATTGAGGCTGCTCAGTCTGAGCCGACGACGGCGGACTTGGCTGGACAGCGGGTCCGGAGCTGGGCGTCGGCATCTGCTCGGCAAAGCCCGACTGGCTGTGCCGGACTGGCGCGGCGGCCGTGGCCTGAGCTGAGGAGGCAGCCGTGGGCCGGACTGGCGCGGCCGGGGTCTCGGCGGGCGCGGTCTGGGGCTGGGCCTTCGCAGGGCGAGCCTGCTCCGGTGAGCCCTGCTCGGGCGCAGGGGCAGGTGCGGGGGCTAGGCCCCACGCGACGTCTGCTGCGGACGGGGCCGACGGCTGCGCGGCAGGTTCCGGCGTCGCGGAGCCGATGCCGTGGTCCCGTGGCGCGCTGGGGACGTTGGCGACGGCGGAAATGCCGGGCTGTGCCGGGGCCCCCGTCTGTTCGGTCGCGTAGTCGGCTGAAGCGACGCCCTCGGCTGCCGAGCGGTCTGCCGCGGCGGTTTCAGGCGCGCGAGGGCTCGGCGGCGGATCAGCCGGGGCTTTTGGGCTGCGCTCAGCCCCTCTCGGGGTCGCGGGCGCGGCGGATGGCGAGGGGCCGTTGCCGCCGGTCGTGGCGTCGATCTGGACCTCGACGCCGAGCACCTTGTGGATCGCCTGACGGACGTTGTCGGAGTGGTCGCCGCGCGTGAAGGAACCGGCCGAACCGGAGTTCGCGAACGCGAGCGTGAGCGTGCGGCCGTCGAATCCAGCGACCGTGGCGTTCTGGCTGACGAGGATCCACGTGAGGCGTTTGATGGCCGTGAGGTTCTCGAGGATCTCGGGCCACGCCCGGCGGAACATTTCGACACTGCCGGAGCCGCCGCTTGTCGAGGCGCCCGGAGGCGGGACATCAGCGGCCGGGGCCGTGGCGGGCGTGGCGGAGGTGGATTTCGCCGGGACAGCCGCGGGCTGAGCGGCGGCGGGCTGAGCCGCGGATTCAGCCACGGCGGGCTGCGCAGTTGCGGGTTGCGCTGCGGCGGGCTGATCCGCGAGGGCCGCCGTGGGCTGAGCCTCGACCCGAGCCGCCGGCTCGAGGACGGAGGGCGCGCCGGGGGAGAGAGCCACGGAAGCCCGAGCGGCCGACGGCGCCGGGGCTGCGGTGGCGACGGTGGGTGCAGCCGCCGGCTCGGGGACCACAGCGACGGGCCCGGGCGCCCCGCCTTCGAACGAGAGCCGCCGCTCGAGGCGGTCGAGCCGCGCGGCCAGGCCGTGGTCGCCGTCGGCCGCGGGAAGCATGAGCCGCGCGCACAGGAGCTCGAGATGAAGTCGCGGCGACGTCGCCCCAGTCATCTCGTTGAAGGCAGCGCTCGTGACGTCGGCCGCGCGGGAGAGCTCGGCCGCACCGATGGACTGCGCCTGCGCGCGCATGCGGGCGAGCTGGTCCGCGGGCACGCCCCGCAGGATCGACTCCGCGGCGTCGGGCAGCGCGCGCACGATGATGAGGTCGCGGAACCGCTCGAGCAGGTCCTCGACGAACCGCCGCGGGTCGTGCCCAGTCTGGATGACGCGGTCCACGGCCCGGAACACCGTGCCCGAATCGGCCGCCGCGACGGCGTCCACGACGTCGTCGAGCAGCGCGGCGTGCGTGTACCCGAGAAGGGCGACGGCGAGCTCGTAGTCGATCCCGCCGGTCCCCGCGCCGGCCATGAGCTGGTCCAGCACCGAGAGCGAGTCGCGTACGGACCCGCCACCGGCGCGCACCACGAGGGACAGCACGCCGGGCTGCACGGGCACATGCTCGGCCGCGCACAGCTGCTCGAGATACGCCATGAGCGGCTCGGGCGGCACGAGGCGGAACGGGTAGTGGTGCGTCCGGGAGCGGATCGTGCCGATGACCTTGTCCGGCTCGGTCGTCGCAAAGATGAACTTGATGTGCTCCGGCGGCTCCTCGACGATCTTGAGGAGCGCGTTGAAGCCGGCCGACGTGACCATGTGGGCCTCGTCGATGATGAAGATCTTGTAGCGGTCCCGCACAGGGGCGAACGTCGCGCGCTCGCGGAGGTCCCGCGCGTCGTCCACGCCTCCGTGGCTCGCGGCGTCGATCTCGATGACGTCGAGCGAGCCGGACCCGCCGCGCGCGAGCTCGACGCAGCTCGGGCACACGCCGCACGGCTCCGGCGTCGGGCCCTTTTCGCAGTTGAGGCAGCGGGCGAGGATGCGGGCCGACGTCGTCTTGCCGCACCCGCGGGGGCCGGAGAAGAGGTAGGCGTGGTTGACGCGGTCCTTGCGGAGCGCGGTCATGAGCGGCTCGGTGACGTGCTCCTGCCCGATCACGTCCTGGAACGTGTCCGGCCGATACCGGCGATACAGGGCAGTCGGAGAACTCACAGAGAAAACCCTACCAATCGGCGCCGACACTGAGACCCGGTTATCCACAGGTACGGAAAGGCCCCTCATGCACCCGCCAGAGCCCACCTACCCTTGCTACCTTCCGGTCCTGGGGGAGTTCAGCAGGATGACGCCACATGAGGGGCTGGGTTCCATACTAGCCGTTTTTGGCGGCAGCCTCGAACCGGCCACCGCCAGGCGAGGTCAGCTTCCGGACGTTGCCCCCGGTGTCGCACTCGGCGCGGGGGAGGTCGGCTTCGGCTTCGCGGGCGCGTTCTTCATGGCCTCGGCGAGCTTCTGCACGGCCGCGCCATACGTGCCGTCGAGGGCGCGGTCCCGCACGGTGTGGGCGTCGGCGACCGTCTGGTCCGCGGGCGCGCCCGCGAGCGTCCAGAGATCCTGGCGGAGCTGCTCGGGGAGACGCCGGAACGCTGCGGGGTAGCGGTTGATGAGTGCCCGCGCCGCCGTCTGTGCATGCTGGCCGTACGTGGGCTGGCCGTCCTGGCGGATGATGACGGCGAGGACGCGCCGCAGTGCGGCACGCGCCGGGTGCTTGGCGGGCACGGAGGACGAGGGCGACGGCGTCGTCCCGGCGGCCGGCACCACGAGCGCCGCGGGCTCGGCGACGGCGGGCGCCTGCACGCCGTCGTCCGTGATGTCGGCGGCAAGCGAGTCGAGTGACGTGAGGCTGTCGAGCGATTCGTCCGCTCCTGTGTCGGCCGCTGCCTGCTGCGTTCCCTGGGCTGCGCCCTGGGCCTGCAGGGCGACGGCGATGCCGCCTCCCGCGAGGAGCGTGGCCGCGAGGGTTGACGCGATTCCCGCCGCCCAGCGCCGCGCGGTGCGGCTGCGCTGGGTGGGGATCCCCGCCGTCGTCGGGAACTTCGGGTCCATGGCCTGTCCTTTCGTAAGCCTCCTGCCCGATGCTTCATCGGGTCCCTTCGATGCTGGCAGCGCCCGGCAAGGGCTGTGTTCGGCCAATGTTCGGGGAATGTAAGGAGTGCCCGGGAACCGCAGGCGAGTCTCGGCGTCGTGCGCTTGAATGGTGCCGTGGAGAACTCGGGCGAGGGGCGCGGACTCGTGCTCGTGGTCGAGGACGAACAGGCGATCGCCGATCTCGAGCGCCTGTATCTTTCCCGCGCGGGCTTCGGCGTGCACGTTGAGCGCGACGGCGCCGCGGCGCTCGCACGGATCCGGCAGCTCCGGCCGGTTGCGATCGTCCTCGACGTTGGGCTCCCGGGCCTCGACGGCGTCGAGATCTGCCGCCGCCTCCGCGAGGCGGACGACTGGACCCCCGTGATCTTCGTCACCGCACGCGACGACGAGGTGGACCGCGTCCTCGGCCTCGAACTCGGCGCCGACGACTACCTCACCAAGCCCTTCTCGCCGCGCGAGCTCGTGGCCCGCGTCAGGAGCGTGCTCCGGCGCGCGGCGGGGCCCCAGTCGCCGCGCGTGCTGAGCGTGGGGCGAGTGCGGCTCGACCTCGGGCGACGCGCGGCCGAGGCCGACGGCGGGGCGGTGCAGCTCACCGCGATGGAGTTCGACCTCCTTGCCCACCTCATGTCCCAGCCGGGCCGGGTCTTCAGCCGCGAGCAGCTCCTCGCCGCGGTGTGGGGCCAGGCCGACTATGCGGGCGGGCGCACGGTGGATGTCCACGTCGCCCAGCTCCGCGCGAAGCTCGGCGACGCGAGCCCGATCCGGACGACGCGCGGCGTCGGCTACAGCGCCGCATCGGATCCCCGATGATGGCGTGGTTCCGCTCCCTCTACGCGCGCGTGACCCTCGTGACGGCCGCCGTCGCAGCCATTGCGACGCTCATCACGGGCCTCGTCGGGGCGCAGCTCATCCGCGCCGCCACCGTCGACCAGGCTCGCCTGAGCCTCGCCCGCGAGGCCCAGGCGCTCAGCGTCTCGGGGTCGGTGACGGACCTCGCATCGCTCCGCGAACTCGCGTTCGGGGAGGAGGGCAGGATCGCGCTCGTCCAGCCCGACGGGACGGTTTCCGGCGCGGGGCGGCGCCTCGTGAGCCAAGCCGTGGTCAAGAAGGTCCTCTCGGGGCAGCCGTTCTCGCAGACCGAGACGGTCAGCGGGACGCCCGTTGTCGTCGAGGCGCGGCCCCTCGCGGCCGGTGGCGGGCTCGTGCTCGTCGAGCCGGTCTCCGCCGTCAATCAGGCCTCCGGGGCGCTCGTGGCCCGGCTCTTGTGGGCTCTCGCGCTTGGGTTCGCGTTTGCTGTCGGGGGAGGCGCGCTCGTGGCGCGCTGGGTGGCGAGGCCGCTCGTGCGGGTTTCGCGGGCGGCTCGCCGGCTCGCGGGCGGCGAGCGGGGCGTCGCGGTCGACGGCGGCGGGCCCACCGAAGTGCGCGAGGTCTCGCATGCGCTCGAAGCCCTCGACGCCTCGCTTGCGACGAGTGAAGGGCGTCAGCGCGAGTTCCTCCTCTCCATCTCCCACGAACTCCGCACTCCGCTTACGGCGTTGCACGGTTACGCCGAGGCGCTCGCAGACGGCGTGATTCCGGGTGAGGACGTGCCGCGCGTCGGGCGGACCCTGAGTGCCGAGACCGAGCGGCTCGACCACTTCGTGCGGGACCTGCTCGAGCTCGCCCGCCTCGAGGCCGACGATTTCCGCGTGGACGCCCAACCGTTTGACGCCGCGGGGCTCCTCCCCGTCGTCGTCGAGGCGTGGCGGGGCGTTTGGGAGCCCTCGGGGGTCGTGGTGCGCGCTGACGTGGCGGGGCCGCTGCCTGTCGTGACCGACGCGCGCAGGCTGAGGCAGCTCCTCGACGGGCTCGTCGAGAACGCGCTCCGGATCACTCCCGCGGGCGCGCCCGTGGTGCTGGCCGGGCGCGAGGAGGGTAGCGCCGTCGTCCTCGAAGTGCGCGACGGCGGGCCTGGGCTGAGCGACGAAGACCTTGCCCGCGCCTTCGACCGCGGCGCCCTGCGCGCCCGATATCACGGGGAGCGCAAGGTCGGCACGGGCCTCGGGCTCTCGATCGCGCACCGGCTCGCCGCCCGGCTCGGCGCGGAGCTGACCGCGGGCCGGGCCCCCGAGGGAGGCGCGAGCTTCGCGCTCAGGCTCCCGGCTGCTCGAGGCGGCTGACGCCGCCCTCCCGATTCGGAGCTTCCGCGAACCTCGGGTATCCTAGAGTCTGCTCTGCACGAGCTTGGGCCGGGGTTGTTCAGACCCCGCGGCCAGCTCCGGCGGGCAATGGAGGATTCGCCTAGCGGCCTATGGCGCACGCCTGGAACGCGTGTTGGGTTCACGCCCTCGGGGGTTCAAATCCCCCATCCTCCGCGTTGTGAACGCCCTCGGTCCTCGGATCGGGGGCGTTCTGCTTCTGGCGCGTCGCGGACTCGCCTGATTCGACTTGCACACTCTCCTTTTGCACAGTCCCCGTCTCGCCTCCGAGTCCCCCTCAAGAGGACTTGTGTGCGAGAAGAGAACTGCGGTCGGGCGTCCGGCCCAGTGTTGGTGCGGCTGTGCGGCGCCTGTGTGGTCCCCGGGAGTTCTCCCCGGGGGCCTCCCCGCATCGACGCCCGTCGGCCAACAATGGTACGGTGCGTAACGTCGCACACGAACCAAACTGGGGGATGCCCGTGGAGCGCATAAGGGAGGGCCTTGCCCGGGCCGCCCGGCCCAGATGGCACCGATTCTTGTTTGCAGCCGTGGCAGCGGTGAGTTCGCTCGCTGTCAGCGTCGCTCCGGCGTTTGCCGACGCGGGAGTCGGCACCGACTCTGTGAGGGCCGATCCGAACGCCGTCATCGTCTTCGAGCACGCCGACGTCAGCTCGATTCCGGCGGGCACGCACTCGGGTGTCGTGCTGACGGCGTCGACCGACCTTCCTCGCCCGCCCCAGGGCAAGCTGTACGCGCCGCTCGAAAGCCTCGTGCCGTCGTCGCCCTTCGGCTACCGCATCGATCCCCTCACCGGGCAGCCTGGCGAGTTCCACTGGGGCCAGGATTTCGCGGCCGCGTGCGGCACTCGCGTCTATGCGGCCGACGCCGGCGTGGTACGGGCCGCTGGCTGGCATCCGTGGGGTGGCGGGAACCGTGTGGAGATCGACCACGGCAACGGGCTCGTCACGACGTACAACCACATGCTGGATGCGGCCGTCAAGGTCGGAGACACCGTGGCTGTTGGCCAGGTGGTCGGGCTCGTGGGCTCCACGGGGGATTCGACGGGCTGCCACCTGCATTTCGAGACGATCCTCAACGGCGTCTACAAGGACCCGATGCAGTGGAGCTTCATTCCGATCGCCCAGCGCAACCCCGTGACGGATCTGACCCTCACCGACTACACGCCGTCCGACGGCAAGGCCCCGTCCGGACAGAACTGGGACATTCCCGGTTTGGTCAGCGAGCCCGCGCCCGGCGAGACGGTCCGGAAGGCGCCGGCTCCGGCCCCCGCCCCGACGCCTCCGCCCTCGGCCCCGAGCAGCCCGCCCCCCACGCCGACGCCATCGCCGTCCAGCTCGCCCACGCCGAGCCCGACGCCGACGTCGCCGTCTCCCACGCCGTCGCCAAGTGATTCCCCAACGCCGACGCCTACACCGACGGCTAGCTCGAGCACCCTCTTGTCGTCGTCGCCCACCCCCACACCGACTCCCGCGCCCACCCCCACGCCGACGGCAACCCAGTCGACGTCGACGAGCCCGTCGCCCTCACCCACGAGTTCCTCGACGACGGGGCATTGAGCCGGGCGCGGATCGGCTACGGCGCCCAGGCGCGTGCCACGGCCTCGAGCGCCTCGGCGTAGATTCCGGCCCAGTCCGCGCCGGGCTCGACGCACGCGAGCTCGAGGCTCACGAGCCCGTGGACCTGGCCCCAGATCGCGAAGACGGCGACCTCGACGGGCGCGGCCCGCAGCTCGCCCGTCCGCTGCCCGGCGGCGACGGCGTCGCGGAGCGGTGCCATCGCGGCTTCCCCTACGGTGGCCGACGGCGCGACGCTCCCGACCGGGCGCGCGGACGAGCCGAACATGAGCCGATACAGCGCCGGGTGCCCGAGCGCCCAATCCCGGTAGGCCGAGCCCAAGGTGCGGAGGCCGCCGTCGGCCGCTTCTCGTTGCGACTGCGCGAACGAGGCGAAGCCGCCGTCGACGACGGCCTGGAGCAGTTCGGCCTTGCCTCCGAAGAGCGAGTAGACCGCCGTCGTCGACGTTCCCGCGGCGGATGCGACCTCGCGGAGCGTCACGCGCGCGGGGCCCTCGCGGTCCACGAGTTCGAGGGTGACGTCGAGGAGCCGGGTTCGCACGGAATCGTCGTGCACAACAGGTCTTGCCATGCGGTCCAGTCTATCGTAACGTCGTTACATAACGGCGTTTCAAAACTCGCCGGCCACCCACGAGGGAGAATCCCATGGCGCTCGAAGCCTTTCCCGGCCGCTTCACCGCCCAGCCCGAGGGCGATGTGACGGTGTTCCTCATCGGCATGCGGGCCAATCGCTGGTGGAAGCTCGGCACCGTCATGCGCGTCGCCGCGGCGATGCCGCGCATGCTCCGCTACCTTGCCAGCACCCCCGAGTCGGGGATGCTCGGCTTCCACCAGTGGCTCGGGCGCACAACGATCCTCGTGAGCTATTGGCGCAGTCCCGAGCACCTCATGCGCTTCGCGGCCGACCGCGATGCACCGCATCTCGCGCCCTGGCGCGACTTCATGAAGACCGTCGCCGGAACGGGCGACGTCGGAGTGTGGCACGAGACATATTCCGTCCCGGCTGCTGGCGTCGAGGCGGTCTACAACGGCATGCCCGCCTTTGGGCTCGCGAAGGCCACCGCGCACGTGCCCGTGCAGCATGGCCTCAACACGGCGCGGCAGCGCTGGGCGCATGCGAACCCCGCGGGCCGCGCGTGAGCTGTGCGGGTCAGCGCGGGGCGAGCGACGCCTTCCGCCACTCGCGCAGGAAGGCGAGCCCGGCGTCGTCGTGAATCACCTCGGGGCCGAGCCCGAGGTACCCGGCCGTGAGGATCTCGTAGGGCTTCTCCGGGACGCCGTCCTCGGGCCGGACGTCGACGTGCGAGACCTCGTGGTCGTTGTGGTGCAGCCAGTCCGCCATCGCGTAGTCGGTGCGCGAATCGCCCATCGTGAACCAGGCCTGCGGCACGATGCCATCGTGCCGCAGGAGCTCGCACGCGCGGCTCGCGCCGAGGTCCTTGCCGAGCCGGACGGACTCGATGTCCGTCGAGATGATGGTCGGGTCGATGCGGTAGTCCACCGTGTCGTCCTGCCCCGGCACGTGGTGGTCGAGGCGGACCGCGCCGAGCCCGAGGCGGGTCATGACGGACATCGCCTCGGCATCGAAATCCTCCTGGAGCCCCCGATATACGTCGTTCGAAACCTCGATGTGCTGCTCGACGGAGACCATGGCGCGCTTCGTCTCGTCGAAGAACATGTGGTCGGCGTACTCGCTCGAGACGAGAGCCCGGATCGCGTCCGAGAACTCGCCCGGAACGGCCAGCTCCCGGTCCACGTGCACTGGACCCGCTCCCGCCCCCGTGAACGTGAACCACGTGGCGCCCTTCTCGCAGATCGCGTGGATCCGCAGCCCGTCTGGCATCCCGGCGGCGATCATCGGCTCCATGACCTGCTGCGCGATGAACGCGTCCGAGCGGCCCGTGTTGAAGACGACCGGAATCCCGGACGCCCCCAGCTCGAGGAGCAGCGTGATGATCTCGGGCCTCACCGCGCGCGTGACGGGGCTCGCGATGGGGCCGTCGACGTCGAGGAGCAGGGCAAACGGGGGTCGGGTCTCCATGCGCCTATTCTGTCAGGCCGGGGGTCTCGGTAACCGTTCGGCCACAATCCGCAGGACGCCCCGGGGCGGAATGACGGCTCGCCGCGCGGTTGTCTACGCTGGTCGCGTGATCTTCAAAGCAGTGGGGGAGGGGCGCCCCTATCCGGACCATGGGTACCATACGCCCAAGGACTGGGCTGCCCTCCCGCCGCGCCCCGTGCGGCTCGACGAGCTCGTCACCACGAAGCGGACGCTCGACCTCGAGGCGCTTCTCGCCGAGGACTCGACCTTCTTCGGCGATCTCTTCCCGCACGTCGTGCAGTACAAGGGCGTCCTCTACCTCGAGGACGGCCTGCACCGCGCGCTCCGCACCGCCCTCCACCAGCGCACGGCGATCCACGCGCGCGTCTTGGATCTCGATTCCTGAGCCGGGGTTGCGACCATGAGCCGCCAGCCCAAGGACCCTTCCGAGTACCACGGGCATCACGTCATCGACGGCGAGGAGCTTCGCGCGCAGTTCCAGGCGGACGACGGCGCGCGAGGCTCGTGGACGTTCCGGCGCGTCCGGCACGGGATTTTCCTGATCCTGCTCGTCGCGCTCGTCGTCGTCGGCGCGGGCGGTGCCTTCGCCGTGCTGGGCGGCTATCTCAAGATCCCGCAGCCGGGCTCAGCGCCGTCGCCCACGGCGACCTGCCCCATTGGGCCCTTCGATTACTCCGGGCCGGACGCGGTGCGCGTCCGCGTCCTCAACGCGACCGGCAAAGAGGGCCTCGCGAAAGACGTTGGGGACGCCCTGACCCAGAGGAAATTCACCGTGGGCGGTGTTGACAATTCGAAGGCGGCGGGATCGGCGGCGGCCATCATCGTCGCGGGCCCGGCGGGGGAAAGCGGCGCGTTCACGCTCCAGCGCAACGTCCCGGGCAGCGTCTTCATGCAGGATGGGCGCGGAGACGCGACTGTCGACCTCGTGCTGCTGCCTGCCTTCAAGGAGCTTCGGGACCCGGGGCTCGTGGACCAGACACCCGGCCCGCTCGTGTGTTCGCTCGCGTCCGCGAGCCCCACGGCCACCCCGGGGAAGTAGCGGTCAGGCCCTCACGGGCCGCCGCTCGCCGTCGAACCGCGCGCCGACGCCGAGCTGGATGAACCGCACCGTCGCATCCGTGTGCCGATCCGGATGGGCCGGTTCCGGCTCCCGCGCCGCGTCTGCCTCGCCGTCCCTCTGCCCGCGGTTCGCGCTCGCGGCGAGCGAGCCGAGGACGAGCTGGGCGAGCTCCTCGAGATCGGCCTGGGGGATGTAGCCCTCGTCCATGCACTCGCGCAGGATGCTGCGGAGCACCGTGTTGAGCTCGCCGACGTGGTCCCCGAGCTTCGCGAACGACGACGGCGAAAGCACCGCGCGCATCGCAGGCCCCGGCGGGAGGTGGCGCCGCGAGAGGTCCTCGACCTGCGCCCGTACGTAGATCGCGAGCTTTTCCACGGGGTTCTCGGCCGCGGCGAGCTGGTCCTTGAGCTCGGTAAGGAAGCGGCCGGTCTCGTCCAGGGCGTAGCCGATGAGCAGCTCTTCGAGGTCGGCGTAGTAGTTGTAGACCGCGGTGCGGCCGATGCCTGCCTGCCGCGCGACGTCGGTCATCGTGAGGCCGGGCAGGCCACGCGTGAAGAGGAGCTCGCCGAACGCGTCGAGGATACGGCGCTGGGTGAGGGCGCGCTGGGCGGCATTCGACTCAGCCTGGATGCGGGGCATACCCACATTTTAGGTCAAGGTGTCACCAAACGCTCGCATCGGTGGGTCTTGTCCGTTTCTCGGGCCGCGGGTCCTCAGCCTTGGTTGCTGAAGGCGGCGTCGAAGGAGGCGGTGGAGGGGGCGAAGTCGAACTTCTTCAGCGCCGCCAGGGCCTGGGGGGCGCCGGTGAGGCGGTCCATGCCCGCGTCCTCCCATTCGATGCTGATCGGGCCGTCGTAGCCGATCGCGGTCAGGGCCCGGAACGAGTCCTCCCAGGGCACGTCCCCGCGCCCGGCGGAGACGAAGTCCCAGCCGCGGTGCGGGTCGCCCCAGGGCAGGTGGGAGGAGAGGATCCCGGCGCGGCCGTTGCCCATGCGCATCCGGGTGTCCTTGCAGTCCACGTGGTAGATCCGCTCGGCGAAGTCGGTGATGAACCCCACGGGGTCGATGCCCTGCCACATCATGTGGGACGGGTCCCAGTTCAGCCCGAAGGCTGGGCGGTTCCCGATCGCGTCGAGGGCGCGCTTGGTGGACCAGTAGTCGTAGGCGATCTCGGAGGGGTGGACCTCGTGGGCGAAGCGGACCTCGCATTCGTCGAAGACGTCCAGGATCGGGTTCCACCGCTCGGCGAAGTCCCGGTACCCGGCCTCGATGACCTCGGCGGGCACGGGCGGGAACATCGCGACGTATTGCCAGATCTTCGAGCCGGTGAACCCGACCACGGTGTCCACGCCAAGGGCGCGTGCCAGGCGGGCGGTGTTCTTCAGCTCCTCCGCGGCGCGGGTCCGGACGCCCTCGGGCTCGCCGTCGCCCCATACCCTGGAGCCGACGATGGCCTGGTGGCGGAAATCGATCGGGTCGTCGCACACGGCCTGGCCCTTGAGGTGGTTCGAGATCGCCCAGACCTTCAGCCCGTAGCGTTCGAGGATGCCGAGGCGCTCGGCGATGTAGGCCTCGTCGTCCCAGCGCCAGGCGTCCAGGTGCTCCCCGGAGACGGCGATCTCGAGCCCGTCGTACCCCCACTCGGCAGCGTAGCGGGCCACCTCCTCGAGAGTCAGGTCGGCCCACTGGCCGGTGAACAGGGTGAAAGGGCGAGGCATCAGTGTTCCTTTCGGATTCGGCAATTGTCGGGTTTTCGTGGGTGCGAGAGCTCGGCATCCACGAAAACCCGACAGTTCCGGTGGGGTTTGGTTAGAGCTGCACGATCGTGGACTTCGCGGCGGCGGATTCCTCGACGGCGGCGAGCACCCGCTGAACCTGCAGGCCCTCCTCGAACGACGGCGACGGCGCAGCACCGTCGCGGATCGCAAGGAGGAAGTCGCGGATCTGGTGGGTGAACGTGTGCTCCCAGCCGATCACGTGGCCCTGCGGCCACCACGCGCCCACGTACGGGTGTTCGGGCTCGGTCACGACGATCCGGCGGAAGCCCTGCTCGGCCACGGGAACGGCCCCGTCGAGGAACTCGAGTTCGTTGAGCCGCTCGAGGTCGAACGTGAGCGCCCCGGCCGAGCCGTACACCTCGATCCGCAGCGAGTTCTTCCGGCCCAGGGCCACCCGCGAGACCTCGACCGAGGCCACCGCGCCCCCGGCGAGGGAGAGCGTGGCCCACGCGGCGTCGTCAACCGTGACGTCCTCGACGCCCGACGGCCCCGGGCGCTGCCCCACGAAGGTGTGCAGCCGCCCCGAAACCTCGGTCACGGTGTCGCCGAGCAGGAACTGGACCTGGTCGATCGCGTGCGAGGCGATGTCCCCGAGCGCGCCGGACCCGGCGGTCTCCTTGCGGAGCCGCCACGTCATGGGCGAGTCTTCGTCCGCGAGCCAGTCCTGCAGGTACGACGCGCGGACCTCGCGGACGGCGCCGAGCCTCCCGTCCGCGATGAGCTGCTTCGCGAACGCGAGGGCGGGCACGCGCCGGTAGTTGAACCCGACCATCGACTGCACTCCGCGGGCGCGGGCGGCCTGCGCAGCAGCGACCATGCGCTCGGATTCGGCCATTGAGTTCGCGAGCGGCTTCTCGACGAGCACGTGCTTGCCCGCCTCGAGCGCCGCGATCGCGATCTCCGCGTGCAGCCAGCCGGGCGCGCAGATGTCCACGATCTGCACGTCGTCCCGCGCGATGACTTCGCGCCAGTCCGTCGCGGACTCCGCCCACCCGTACCGGGCCGCGGCCTCGGCGACCTGCTCGGAGTCCCGGCCCACGAGCACGCGCTGCTCGACGGCCGGGACGTCGAAGTACGCAGCGACGTTCCGCCACGCCTGCGAATGGGCCTTGCCCATGAACGCGTACCCGATCGCCGCGACGCCGAGCGGCGCCTTCTGCTCGTGCGCACCGCTCATGCGGGCACCCCGTTGAGCGTCGCTTCCTCGGGTGCCCAGTCCTCAGGGACGGGGTCGGACGACGGCGCCGAGCTCGCGACGTCGACGAACGCGCCTGAGTCGATGGACTCGGCGATCGAGGCCATCGCGTCGAGGACGTGGTATGCGAGCTGTCCCGTCGCGCGGTGCGGCTCGCCGGCGCGGATCGAGCGCGCCATGTCGAGCACGCCCATCCCTCGACCGTTGGCGGGTCCGGTCGTCGGGATCGCGGTCCAGTCGGCCTCGCCCGTGCGGCAGATCTGCAGCTCGCCGTCGAACATGTTCGGGTCCGGAATAGAAAGCGTTGCCTCCGTGCCGGTGATCTCGAAGAACCCCATGCGCATCCGCGGGGAGTCGAAGCTGAACACGCTGTGCGAGGACGCGCCCGACTCGAACTGGGCCATGGCACTCACGTGCGTGGGCACCTCGACCTCGAACTCCTCGCCGGCCTTGGGGCCCGAGCCGATCACGCGGGTCGTGCGGGCCTTCGAGCCGAGGGCCGCGACGCGGCGTACGCTGCCGAAGGTCTGGACGAGGCCCGTGAGGTAGTACGGGCCCATGTCGAAGAGCGGGCCGGCGCCGCGCTGGAACAGGAAGGCGGGGTTCGGGTGCCAGCGGTCCGGCCCCGGCACCTGGAACACGGTCTGCGCGGTGAGCGGCACGCCGATGTCTCCGCGCTCGATGACCCGCCGGGCCGTCTGCAGGCCCGCGCCCAGGAAGGTGTCCGGTGCGCACCCGAGCCGGATGCCGGCGTCGCCCGCCTCCTTCAGGAGCGCAAGCCCGCTTTCCCGGTCGAGCGAGAACGGCTTCTCGCTCCACACGTGCTTCCCCGCGCGCACCGCGGCGGTGGCGACCTCGACGTGCGCCGCGGGAATCGTGAGGTTCACGATGATGTCCACGTCCGGGTGGTTGAGCGCGAGCTCCGGGGTTCCGTGCTCGGCGATCCCGTACTCCTCGGCGCGCGCCTTGGCGGCCTCGGGGAAGAGGTCCGCGATGACGTGGACCTTGAGGTCCGGGAAGACCGTGAGGTTGTCGAGGTACTGCTTGCTGATGTTGCCCGCGCCGATGACGGCGACGCCGACGGGCCCGCTCATCGCGCAGCCCCCTGAACTGCCGGAGCGCCAGCCTCGAGGTAGCGCAGCGAGCCCGCGACGCCGTCGAAGATGTCGCCAGCGTAGCCGTCGAACTCGACGACGCCGACCTCGAGCGACTTTGCCGTAGCGATGACGCCCCACACGTCAACCTCGCCCTGCCCTGCGGGAAGCTGGGTTGCCTTGAGCGCGTCGTAGTCGAGCTCTTCGAGGGAGATGCTGCCGAGATCACGGACCGGCCCGTCCTTGATGTGGATCGCGATGACCCGCTCGCCGAGCCGTTCGAGCAGCGCGGCCGGGTCCTCGCCGCCCATGGCGACCCAGTAGGTGTCGACCTCGAGCACGAGCTCGGGGTCGAGGAGGGAGGCGAAGAACTCGAGCGCCGTGGTGCCCTCGATCTTCGACGTGATCTCCCAGTAGTGGTTGTGGTAGCCGACGCGGAGGCCGTATTCGGTGGCCTTCTTCGCGGCGTCGTTGAGGCGCGCGGCGATGCCCCGCACCGAAGCCGCGTCCTGCCACTGCTCGGCGGGGACGAAGGGGTCGATCACGGTGCCGATGCCGAGGCGCTTCGCGGCGGCGAAGATCTCGTCCTGGTCCGCCGAGAGGAGGGGTGCGTGGCCGGTCGGGGCCGTGACGCCGTTCTCGGCGAAGGCCTGCGCGAGCTCGTCGGCGCGGGCCGCGAAGTTGTAGGGCTCGACCTGCGTGAAGCCGATCTCGGCGAGCCGGGCGATCGTCCCCGGCAGGTCCGCCTCGATCGCGTCGCGGACGGTGTAGAGCTGGACTGAATAGGCCATGGGGTACAGCTTCCTTTCTGGGCGGCGGGGTGGGTTAGTCAAGGGGTGGGTTCAGATTAGGTCAGCGGCCGGCGAGGGAGCCTCCGATGCCGCCGACGCTGAAGTACTTGTTGAGGCCGGCGAAGACGATGATGGGCGGGAGCATCATGACGACGGCGAGGGCCATGACGGACCCCCAGTCGGTCGCGTTCTGCTGGAAGAAGGACTGCACGCCCACGGGGAGGGTGAAGACCTCGTTGGAGCGCAGGAACACGATGGCGACGAGGTAGTCGTTCCACGCGAGCAGGAAGGCGAAGATCGCGGTCGAGAGGACGCCGGGAAGGCTGTTGCGCAGCACGACCTTCGTGAAGGAGCCGAAGACGGAGCAACCGTCGATCCACGAGGCCTCTTCGAGGCTGGCCGGGATGGAATCGAAGTAGGCGGCCATCATCCAGGTTGCGACGGCCATGGTCGAGGCGACGTAGACGATCGTGATGCCGAGCAGGTTGTCCGCGAGGCCGAGGTTCGCGAAGAGGATGAAGAGCGGCACCACGGACGTGATGATCGGCAGCGACTGCATGACGAACAGCAGGAGCGAGTAGCTCGAGACGGCCTTGGAACGGCCGCGGGAGAGGACGTACCCCGCGGGTGCGGCGACCGCGACTGAGACCACGACGGTCGCGAGCGTGACCATGAGGCTGTTGCCGAGCCACGTCGAGGCGAGGGTCTTGTCGAAGACGCCCGCGAAGTTCTCGAAGGTCAGTCCCGTCGTGGTGCTGGCCGCGCCTGGCGTGAAGGCGAGGACGACGACGGCGAAGATCGGCACGAGCACGATGGCGGTGACCGCGAGGATGAGGGCGAAGCGCCACCAGCGCCCGCGGAGATCGGCTTCGGAGACGAGTCGCCGCTTGCGGCCGGTGCCAACGGAGGGCGCAGCGGGAGCGGGGTGGGTGTGCAGGACGGTGCTCATTCGACGCTCGACTTTCGGATCTGGCGGTACAGGGCGGCGGAGATGACCACGAGGGTGAGGGTCATGAGGAACGCGATGGCGACGCCGGGGCCGGTCTGGAAGTCCTGGAAGACCTTGCGGTACGCGTAGACGACGAGCGACGTCGTGGCATCCACCGGCCCGCCGCCGGTGAGGAGGTAGATCGTGGGGAAGTCGTTGACGCAGAAGATCGTCATGAGGATCCACGAGATATAGGTCGAGCGGGCCGTGAGGGGCAGGGTGATGCCCGTGAACTGCTGCCAGCGGGTGGCGCCGTCCATGCTCGCCGCCTCGTAGACGGTGTTGTCGACCGACGTGAGGGCGCCGGCGGACATCATCATCATGAACGGGAAGCTGACCCACACCTTGAAGAGGCATACCGTGACGGCGGCGAGCGTGGGGTCGGCCAGGAACAGCGGCGTTCCGAGGCCGAATGCCTTGAACAGGGCGCTCGTGGGACTCCCCGGGGAGGCAACGAGCCAGTTCCACGACGTCGAGGACACGACGATCGGCACGACCCAGGGCAGGAGCAGGAGGACTTTGAACGTGCCACCGGCCGGGATCTTGGTGCGCAGCAGGAGCGCGAGGCCGAGGCCGACCGCCCACGACCCGAAGACGCCCACGATCGTGAAGACGATCGTGAACTGGACGGCCTTCCAGAACGCGGCCGAGCCCAGGACGTCGGTGAAGTTCGCGAAGCCGACGAAGTCGCCGGCGTCGATGAGGGAGCCGTTGTGGGTGGCCTGGATGGCGGCGTAGATAAGGGGGTAGCCGTTGATGAGCAGCAGGAGCAGGACCGAGGGCAGGATGAGCCAGAAGTAGGTCCTGGTGGTCTGCGAGGAGAGCTTGCTCGCGCGGTTGGGGGCCGGGCGGCCCGGCCCGCTGGGGGCAAGGCCCCGGCGGGCTCGGGCGAGCCCCGTGTCAGTCGATGCGGTCACGGGAGGACCTCCGGCTAGGACTTGACGACGGACTTGAGGCCGTCTTCGAGGGCCTTGAGCGCGGTCTTCGCGTCGCCCTTGCCGGAGAGGACCGTCTGGGCGAACTGCGTGAGGGCCTGTCCGCCGTCGAGCACGGCCGTGTTCGCGGACAGCTTCTTCCCGCGGGCTGCGAACGTCTTCGCGATCGGCTGCCACTCCTTGACGACCTTGACGTTGTTCGGGTCCGACGTGAA
Source organism: Sinomonas terricola (assembly GCF_034931225.1). Lineage (NCBI taxonomy): Bacteria > Bacillati > Actinomycetota > Actinomycetes > Micrococcales > Micrococcaceae > Sinomonas > Sinomonas terricola. The sequence goes on along the minus strand of NZ_JAYGGQ010000006.1, from coordinate 39,166 downwards.
CTCGGGCAGATCTGTGATCGACTTGAAGACCGGGAGCGAGTTCATCAGCTTCTGCTGCCAGAGCTGCTTGATCTGGCCGAGGTACGCGACGAGGAACGCCTCGGAGGACTCCTGCGACGGGGTGTTCTTGTACATCATGATGTTGTTCGGGAACACGAGCGTGCCCTTGTCGCCATGCGGGCCGGACACGACGGGGGCGACCTGCAGGTCACCCGAGGTGTCGCCGACGCGGTTCGTGAGGCCGGCCACGTGCAGACCGTAGGCGCCCTTCGACTTGTCCTTCCACTGGGCGTCATGGTTGTCCTGCGTGTAGCTCACCGCGGCTGGATCGACGATGCCGTTCGAGTAGAGCTCGTACAGGAACTCGATGGCCTCGACGTTGCGGTCGTTGAGGACGTCGATCTGGCCGTTCTCGTCCCACACGCCACCGCCGTTGTTGACCATCGTCTGGACCACGAGGTGGTTGCCCATGAAGTTGCCCGCGCCCGCGCCGGTCACAAAGCCGCCTGCGCCGATCTTCTTGAGGGCCTTGCCGGCCTCGAGGATCCCCTTCCAGTCGGTCGGAACCGCGACGCCGGCCTTGTCGAAGAGCGACTTGCGGTACCACATGACGCGCATGTCGAGCTGCCACGGGACGGCGATGTAGCCCTTGTCCGACTTGAACGGGTCGAGCACGCCCGGGAGGAAATCGTCGTACTGGCCGTTCTTCTTGAGCGCGTCGATGACGCCGTCTGCGTACGCGATCGCGCCCTGCTGCTCGAACTGGAACGCCTGGAAGCCGCCACCCGTCGAGACGGCGGGGCCGGTCTTGGACGCGATCGCCGAGGAGAACGTCTGGTAGAAGTTGTTCCACTGGATGATCTGGTAGCTCGCCTTGAGGTTGGAGCCCGACGGCGCGTAGCCCTCGACGATCTTCTTCGCGGCATCGTTGTAGGCCGGCGTGCCCCACGGCATGTCCCAGAATTTGATGGCGTCTCCGCCGCCGCTCTTTGAGGCGGAGCCGCCGCCGCAGGCAGCGAGGGCGGGCACGGCCGCAGCGGCTGCTGCAAGGCCGAGGAAGCCCCTGCGGGAGAACTGCTGGCGCGAGAAGGTCGTACGCGAAGAGGTCATGGTTGGTCCTTCGTCGTTGAGGGTCTTGAACGGTGATGGAGCGGTCTGACTCAGCCCAAGCGGGCGGGTATCAGGTGGATGATGCGGTGGAGCTCGGCGACGTCGGCGGAGAGGGTGCCTCCGGCGGCGATCGCGACTGCCCGCCGCCAGCTTGCGCGGCGGGACGTTTCCCAGAGGGTCGGGAGGAGGCGTTCGCCATCCCGCCCGATGATCCGGACTTCCGCTGGGGCGGCCGTCTCCGGACTGGGCACGACGGCGGTGAGCCCGCCGTCGTCGGTCAGGATCCGCAGCCGCAGGCTTGCGGGTGCGGCGTTCGTGACGAGAAGTGAGAGGGCGAGCGGGGCTCCCGAGCGGGCTTCCCCGGCGAGGTGCCAGCTGCTCGCGCTCCGGTGCAGCGAACGCACGGATGCGGGTTCGCCGGCCACGCGGCCGACCGCGACGAGCGCGTCGAGCAGTGCGGCGTCGAGGTCCGTGCCGGGCGGCACCCGCACGACGGCCTCGGCGAGGCGGGCGCGTTCGCGCGGGTGGGTGCCGGTGCCGTCGAGGAGGGCTGCGGCGGCGAGGACGCCGGGGTTGGCGGCGAAGTCCCACGCGAGCACGACGCGCGCCGCATGATCCCCGTCGAGCCGCGCGGCGTCGTCGCCCGCGGTCTCATCGAGCGAAGGCGAGCCGACGACGACGGCGAGCGCCCCGCCGTCGGCTGCTTCCCGGGCGCGCTGTTCCCACCCGGACGAGCCCTCGACGGCGACGAGCTGCGGTGCGCGGTCACCCGTCGGTCCAAGGGAAAGCGGCAGCGACGCGGCGATCTCCGCGAGGCCTTCCGCCTGGCTCGGGTCCACTGTGTACGCGGTCATGCGGCTACCCCCAGAACGCGCGAACGGGCGCCGTCGACGATCGCGAGGGCGAAGCGGAGGTCGTCGATGAGCGTGGCGGCGTCCGGGGCGTCATCGGTTCCACGGACGATCCCGGCGATGCGCCGCCATTCGCCCTCGTAGCCGTTGTGCCCGAACGGGCCTGCGACGCTCGTGGCACCCGAGGCCGTGAACTCCGCGATCGCGCTGCCCGCCTGCACGTACGACGGCGTGAAGGTCACCGTGAGCTGGGAGTCCGGGCCGATAGCCTCGAACGTCCACTCGGGTTTCCAGGTCGCGTTCATCGCGGCAGTCAGCTCGATCGTGCGTCCGCCCGTGCGAAGGAGGAAGACGTAGCCGAACGGCTCGACAACCTCTGCGCGCAGCATCTCAAGGTCGTCGAAGCGCGGCACGAACCTGCGCACGAGCGGGAGATCGTGGATTGCGAGGCCGAGGATGCCGCCCTCGAGCGTCGCGGCGACAACGGCGGGATCGCTGAAATCTGGCTTCGGGAAGCTCGGCCGCGCGATGACCTCCGTGGCGAAGTCTTCGAACCGCGCGTTCGGCGGCAGCACGATCGAGGAACGCAGCGTGTGCGCGGTCTCGGGCAGGGACCCCATGAGCCGCTCGGCAGCGAGCCAGCCCGGATCGAAGGTGTGCATCGCGCCCACGATGATCGGCACGCCCGTCTCGGCGGAGACAGCAGCGATCTCGGTGGCCTCTTCGCCCGAGACCGCTAACGGCTTCTCGCACAGGACGGCTTTCTTGCCTGCCCGGCATGCGGCGATGACCTGCGACGCATGGAACTTGTGGGGGCTGCAGATCGCGACGACGTCGACGCGCGGGTCGGCGAGCAGTTCCTCGAGGGAGGTCGAGTGGCGGGCATCCACGCGACGGGCGACCTCCGCGGCGACGTCGCCATCGACGTCCATGACATGCGCGACGTCGAAGAGATCCGTGAGCCGGGCGAGGCTCGGAAGGTGGATGGCCTGCGTCACGGGGCCCGCGCCGAGGAAGCCGACGCCGATGATCGACGAGCGCTCCTCGGCGTGACTCGTGGGGGGCATCGTTGCTCCTTCGGGTGGGCGGGCGGGCTTGGACGTCGGTGGGTTCTGTGGCGCGGGGTGGTCTGTGGCTCGGTCGGGGTCATTCGCGCTCGATGTGAGCTGTTTCACTAGGAGCGTAGAGGGACTTTTGACGAGAAGCAAGCAAAAGTTGCTAACTTCGTGCTTGGCTTTTGATCTATGGATTCGATTAAGCCCGTGTGGGAGACTTTCGTGCATGGCAGATGACCCACGTGCGGCGGCTCGAGCCGCCGTCGAGGCCGCCCCCGGCGAGCCCGTATCTGCCGCCGTCTCGCGGGCCGGAGACCTCTTCCAGCTCCTGCGCGACGGGAAGCCCTGGACCCGCGCCCAGCTCGCCGTCACGACCGGGCTCGCGCGCTCGACCGTGGCCGGGAAAGTCGACCTGCTCCTCAACTCTGGCCTCGTCGTCTCGGTCGGCGAGGCCGCATCGAGCGGTGGACGCCCGCCGTCTCGCTTCGCCTTCCACGCCCAAGCGCGCACGGTCCTCGCAGCCGACGTCGGGGCGAGCCACGTGCGCGTCGCCCTGACCGACCTCAACGGCGACGTCCTCGCGGAGGAGCGCGCGGGCCTGCCGGTCACGGCCGGGCCCGAGGCGGTGCTCAGCCACGTCGTCGCCGCGGGAAAGCGGCTCCTCGCCGAGGCACACCGGCCGGACAGGCTGCTCGCGGGGGTTGGCATCGGCCTCCCCGGGCCCGTCGAACACGCGACAGGGCGTCCCGTGAAGCCCCCGATCATGCCCGGCTGGGACGGCTTCGACGTCGTAGGCTTCGTCCAGCGCTCGCTTCTCGTGCCAGTCCTCGTCGACAACGACGTCAACATCATGGCCCTCGGCGAGCGCGCGGGCTTCTGGCCCGGCGTCGACGATCTCCTCTTCATCAAGGTCGCGACCGGAATCGGGGCCGGGATCATCAGCAGCGGAGAACTTCAGCGCGGTGCCGACGGCACGGCCGGGGACCTGGGCCACGTCCGCGTGGCGCGGGGCGAGGGGATCGTGTGCCGGTGCGGGAACATCGGGTGCCTCGAAGCGCTCGCGTCGGGTGCCGCCGTCGCCCGCTCGCTCGCCGCGAACGGCGTGGCGGCCGGCAGCGGGCGGGACGTCATCGAGCTCGCCTCGCACGGCAACATCTCGGCGATCCAGGCCCTCCGGCAGGCCGGGCGGGACATCGGCGAAGTCCTCGCGACGTGCGTCAATCTCCTCAACCCGAGCGTCATTGTCATCGGGGGCTCCATGGCGGCCGCCGGCGAGCACGTCATGGCGGGCGTCCGCGAGGTCGTCTACCACCGTTCGCCCCCGCTCGCGACGACGAACCTCCGCATCGTCCTTTCCCGCGCGGGGGAGCGGGCCGCCGTCATGGGCGCGAGCCAGCTCGTCTCGCAGCACGTCCTCTCGCCCGCCGGGATCGAGGCCGCGCTCGCGGCGCTCGTCGCGGCGGGGTGAGCGGGGGCTGTCAGACCGCGAGCGTGCAGCAGACGCGAGTGCGCCGCGGCTCCACCCGCGCCAGCTGCTGACTCAGTCGACGTGAATACGGACCACCCTGTCCGCCCTGTGGGACATCGCCTCGATGAGCGCCGCGTTGGCCTCGTCTGTTCCGAGCGCCCACGCCGTCGCGGCCTCGCGGGTCTTGCCGAAAGCGACGTGTCGGTCGATGAGCCGCGTGTGCCGCAGCGGCCGATCGATCTCGAGGAACCAGCACTCCGTGAGACACGCCCGCGCGCGAGGCCATGCCCCGGACTCGGCGAGGAGGTAGTTCCCCTCGGTCACGACGAGCGGGATATCCGGCAGCACGGGGATGCTCCCGGCGATGGGCTCCTCGAGCCCGCGGTCGAAGTGCGGGGCGTAGACGACCTCGCCGGCCTTCTGGGCGAGCAGGCGTTCGAGCAGGCTTGCATACCCGGCGTCGTCGAACGTTTCGATCGCGCCCTTGACGTGCCGCAGCCCGCGCGCGAGCAGGACGCTGTTCGCGAGGTGGAAGCCGTCCATGGGCACGAGGACCGCTCGCCCCGGCCCGAGCTCGCTCACGATGCGCTCGCCGAGCGTGGACTTGCCAGCCCCAGGGGCGCCCGTGATGCCGAGGATCGACCGCTTGCCCCGCGACGCGAGCGCGCCGGCGAGCGCGACGAGTTCGTTCTCTCTCATGACGCTGTCCATTCTTCTCTTCAGGAGCTGTGCCGCTTCCCCGCTATTGTGCCGCGGGCAGCGGCCCATTAGCGGTGAAGCGGCACTCAAGAGGGCGAGCGGCACAGGTCCGTAGTCGGCCCGTCGTGGGGCTTCGCCTCACACCCGCCGCGCCTTGAGCACCGCGTCCGTGAGGACCACCCGCTCCCCCTCCGGCCCCACGGCCTCCCGGCCCTCCGCCGTCGTCGCCTCGATGGACCACTCGTCCGCCCGCAGCCCGAGCGAGACCGCGAGCTCCTCCGCCGTCGGCAGCTCGGCGCCCTCTCCGTGGGCCTCCTCGTTGCTGTGCCACGGCGGGAAGGCGGCATGCCCGACGACGAACAGGAGGCCGCCGGGCGCCACCGCGGCGGCCGCCGAGCGGAGGATCCGTGCGCGCGGGAGCTCGACGGGCGAATGCAGGAACTGGGCGGACACGAGCTCATATTCGGCCTCGGGGTCCCACTCGGCGAGGTCCCGGTGGAGCCACGTCACGCGGTCGGCGACACCGGCATCTTCCGCGTGCTGCGCGGCGCGGCCGAGGGCGACGGCGGAGATGTCGATGCCCGTGACTGTCCACCCGCGCTGGGCGAGCCAGATCGCGTCCGCCCCCTCGCCGCACCCGAGCTCGAGCGCGCGGCCGGGAGCGAGCGCTCCGACCTCTCGCACGAGCGAGGCATTCGGCTTGCCGCTCCACACCCGCTCTCGCTCGCGGTAGAAACCGTCCCAGAACTCGGACGGCCGAGGCTTGTTCTCGCTGTCCATGAAGCACTCCTCTCGACGGCGGACGCCCCCGCGCAAGGGCTGCTTCGGCCCTTCCCCGGGGAGTCGCGGCTACGTAGTCTCAAGGCTAGGAGGTGATCCGCCATGAACGCAGTGCAGGGAGACCGGATCGTCATCCGGGGCCGGACTGTCGAGTCCCAGGACCGGCACGGTGAGATCCTCGAAGTCAAGGGAGCCAACGGCGATCCGCCCTACCTCGTCCGCTTCGACGATGGCCACGAATCCGTGGTCTTCCCGGGCGGCGACTTCGTCGTGGAGAAAGCAGGCAGCTGATCGTGCGGGCGCTCGCAGACCTTGCGGAACTGCTGCGCGATCCCGGCCCGTGGTGCACCGTCCACGCGGAAGTGAGCACGGGGACGGTCACGGCCCTCGAGGCGACCGATGTGCTCGGCCAGAACGTGTCCCGAGCCCTCGGGCAGGCTGGCGCGAGCCAGGACGACGTCCGCGCGGCCGAGAGGCTTGACTGGCCCGCCGAAGGCATCGGCGGGCCAGTCTCCCGTTTCGTCCTCATCCGGGCGGGGGAGGTCGTGGTCAACGAGCTCGTGCCGGGCATTCCGAGGGCGCTCGTCGCGGAGGCCGGGCCCATCGCGAACCTCATCCCGCTCGCGACGGTGCGGGGCGCCGACGTCGACTATCTCGTCGTCGAGGCCGAGCGGGCCGACGCCGAGATCAGGCGGCACCGCGCTTCGGCCTTCGGGCCCGCGGACCGGCGTGAGCTGCACGGGGAGACGGACACGCTCACGAAGGTGCCGCTCGGCGGCTACTCGCAGGGCAAGTACCAGCACCGCACCGAGGAGATCTGGCGCCGCAACGGCGCCGAGGTTGCGGCCGAGGTGAACCGGCTTGTCGAGGACGGCGGAGTGCAGCTCGTGGTCCTCGCGGGGGACGAGCGCGCGCGGCTCAAGGTGCAGGACGCGCTGAGCGAACGTGCGGCGGGGCTCGTCCAGACCGTGGGCATCAATGCAGTCGCGGGCGCGGACCGGGCGCGCTTCGAGCAAGAAGTGGACGCCCTCGTCGCCGGTGTCGCGGCGCGGCGGCAGCGGGAGACACTCGAACGGCTCGTCGCCGGCCTCGGCAGCTACGCCGCGGGCGGGTGGGCCGAGACGGTGCGCGCGCTGCAAGAGGCGCGGGTCGAGACGCTTCTCCTGAGCCCCGAGGCCGCCGAGGGGCGGACGCTGCTCGCGCTCGACGCCGAGCCGTGGGTCGCGCAGGACGAGTCCGAATCGCTTGGCGTACCCGTGCTCGGTCCCGCGGCGGCGGCCCCAGCGCTCCTGCGGGCGGCCGTCCTCACGCGCGCGGACACCGTCCTGTTCCCGCTCGGGGCGCTCGACGGCGGCGAGGCGGCGGCCGCGCTCCTGCGCTGGTAACGTTCGGAACTGTGCAGTACACGCGACTCGGACGAACCGGCCTCGAAGTCTCGCGCCTCGCCGTAGGCTGCATGAGCTTCGGCGACCCGCAGCGGGGCAATCACCCCTGGAGCCTCCCGGAGGAGGAGAGCCGCCCGCTCATCAAACAGGCGATCGAGGGGGGCATCAACTTCTTCGACACCGCGAATGTCTACTCGGACGGCACGAGCGAGGAGATCGTCGGCCGTGCGCTCAAGGACTTCGCAGACCGCGACTGGGTGGTGCTCGCGACGAAGGTCCACGGCCGCATGCACGAGGGCCCGAACGGCGGCGGCCTCTCCCGCAAGGCGATCATGACCGAGATCGACGCGAGCCTCCGCCGCCTAGGCACCGACTACGTGGACCTCTACCAGATCCACCGCTGGGACCCGCACACGCCGATCGAGGAGACGCTCGAGGCCCTGCATGACGTCGTCAAGGCCGGCAAGGCGCGGTACATCGGCGCGTCGTCGATGTGGGCGTGGCAGTTCTCGAAGGCGCAGCACCTCGCGCGGGCGAACGGCTGGACTCCGTTCGTCTCGATGCAGGATCACTACAACCTCCTCAATCGCGAGGAAGAGCGCGAGATGTACCCGCTGTGCGCGGACGAGGGTGTCGGCGTCATTCCGTGGAGCCCTTTGGCGCGCGGCCGCCTGACGCGAGACTGGGGGACGACGACGGCGCGCACCGAGGGCGACGCGTTCGGCCGCGCGCTCTACCACGAGAGCGACAAGGCGATCGTCGACGCCGTCGGCCGGGTCGCCGAGCGCCGCGGTGTCCCGCGCGCTCAGGTGGCGCTGGCCTGGGTGCTGCGGAACCCCGTCGTGACGGCACCGATCGTCGGGGCCACGAAGGCCTCGCACCTCGAGGACGCCGTCGCGGCGCTCGGCCTGACTCTCGACGACGCCGAGGCCGCCGAGCTCGAGGACGCGTACACACCGCGGGAGCCAGCCGGATTCTGACAAGCTTGTAAACTTTGTGACAACTTAATTTTTCCCCCTTTCCGATGCCAGTTAAGTCGGCTAGGTTGATCCTGCCTGGGCTTCCTGTCATCGCCTGAAATGGGGACAAGCATGTTGAAGAAGTCTTTTGCCATCCTGACCATCGCCGTCGTCGCCCTCTTGGGGGTGCAGCCCTCGGCCGCCAGCGCCGCCGGACCTCTGCCAATCGCCGACCGCGGGCAGGACGATGGCCATGGGCAGGGCGGAGACCGTGGGCGCGGCGAGGACCACGGCCACGGCGGCTATGTCCCGCACGGCAGCATCACGATCAGCGGACTGCCGATTCCGGGCGGCACGATCATCATCATCTTCGGTCCCAGCTCATTCCGTCCCGGCGAGCAGGTGACGATCACGGTTGGCGATCGGACTGTGGGAGGGGGCCACCACGTGACGCTTGGCGCCGTGATGGCCGATGTCGCGAGCACCGAGAAGCAGGCCGCCGACGACGGTTCGCTGAACGTCACGATGAAACTTCCCTCCGACGCCGCCGGCACCCAGGAGGTCACGGCGACCGGAGTCAGTTCCGGCAACGTCGGCACCGCGGCGACCACCGTCGTGCCGCCGGATTCGGCAGCGAACGCTGTCCCAGCCAGCTTGACCACGGCCACGGCCACGCTGCCGCTCCTCCTGATCTGGGTCGGCACTGGTGCGCTCGCGCTCGCCGTCGCGGCCGTGGGAACGCTCGCCTTTGTCCGTCGGCAGCGGCAGGCGGCCTGACGCGACGTCCTCAGCGCGGCTCAGCCGCTGACATCAGCATCCGTCGGGGCCGCAGGCCTGGCCGTTGAGTTCATCCTCGGCCTGGCCTGTGGCCCTCGCCGCGACCGACGGCGCCGCTCACCTCGCTCTCGCAGGCTCCCCGCGCGGAGAGGTCGCGCAGCGGACGCGAGTCCGGATCTGGCATGCGCGATATGGTGTCGTCTAACGTGGACGACACCGCAGTGCAGCTATGCGGTCCCGACCGCGCGCGGCGGGCAGGAAGACGTCGGATCGTCCAGTGGTGCGGGCCAATCTGCGGGGAGGGAGCATGGGGGTCTTCTTCGGCAGCTGGCTACGTGCCGAGCGCCTTGCGCGGGGGCTCACCGAGGAGAGCCTCGGCGGCGGCGACTACGCGCCAAGCTACATTGCCCTTCTTGAATCGGGACGCCGTGAACCGACCGCGGAGATCATCGACGCGCTGGCCCGCCGCCTGGGCATCGCACCCGGGGCTGCCGGGGCGGCGGAGGATGGCTCGCCGGACCAGCACGGAGCGCAGGTGCTCGCCGCCCTCCACGCGAGGCAGGCGTGGGACATGCACGACTATGCGGAGGCCGCCGACTACGCAGCCGCGGCCGCACGATTGGCCCTCGAAGGCAAGGATCACAGTGCCTGGTGGACGATGACCTTCCTCCAAGCCGAATGCCTCTTCAAGGAAGGGCTGAACGCCGAGTGCCGCCCCATCCTCGAAAGGCTCTTGGAGCATTCGGCGGCGCCGCCCTCCGACGATCTGGCCGTGCGCGCGCGCCGGATGCTCGCCATGGTGTGCCACCGGCTCGGGGAGCTCAGCGACGCCGTCCGTCACGCCCGCGAGGCCGTCCGCCTGGCGGCCACGCTGCCGGGAGGCGCGTCGATCCACGTCGACGCCCTTCGCGCCCTGATCGGTGCGCTTGCCGATGCCGGGCGCGTCGATGAGGCATGGGAGTGCTGCGGCGCCCTCGGCGTCCTCGTCGAGGAAGCGGCGATGAGCCATCTCTCAGGCGAGGTCGAATGGGTGATCGGCAACGTCGCCTTCATGCGCGGCGACTACGAGCAGGGAATCGAACATCACGAGCGCGCCGCGAAGCTGCTCTCGCCGGCCAATGACATGGCGATGTGGGCGCGGTTCAACAAGGCCACCGCGTCGGTGCGGCTCTCGGGCGGCATCGTGGAGCCCGAGACGCTCGTGGCAATAGAGCGCACCGAACTCGCGTTCTCGATCGCCGGCGGCTCGCGGGCCGAACTGCTCGAAGTCGCCTTCCTCCGGGCCCGCTGGCTCTATCTCAGCGGTCACGCGTCGGAAGCCGCCGAGCGGCTCGAGGAGATCTACGCCGAGAAAGACCTCCTGAGCCACGACGCCGCCGGCGACGTCGCGCTGTGCTGGGGCCGCGCCCTCAACGCCCTGGGCCGCGAGGAGCAAGCCCTTGAACTCCTGCACGAAGCCGCCGAGCATTTCAGCACCGCGGGCGCGCCCGAGAAGGTTGAGCAGACCGCGGACGCCTTGCTCGAAATCCGACTCGCCCGGGGGAGCGGCGGGGCCTCATGAGCTGCCGCCGTTGACGAGCGGGCAGCAGGCGCCGAATGAGCTGCCGCCCTTGACGAGGGGGCAGCAGAGCGGCAGCGTTTCAGGTGCCGGACGGCGTGGGCGTCAGCAGCCGTCGGGGCCGCACACCTCTCCGGTGAGGTCGCCGTCGTCGTCTGCCGGGTGGCCATCCGCGCCCACCATGACGAGCGGATTCGACTCGCGCCACGCCGTCTCAAGCGCCCGCGCGAACAGCTCAGCCGACTGCGCGCCGGAGACGCCGTACTTGTCGTCGATCACGAAGAACGGCACGCCCTGGATGCCGAGCATCTTGGCCTGGCGGATGTCCGCGCGCACCGCGTCGCGGTAGGTCCCGGCGTCGAGCGCTTCGGTGATCTGCGCTTCGGCGAGCCCGGCCGCCGTCCCGACCGCGAGCAGAACCTCGCGGCTCCCGATGTCGAGACCGCGCTCGAAGTGAGCCGAAAGCAGCGCCTCCTTGACGGCGTCGGCTGTGCTGTTCCCTGCCGTGCCGGCGTCGGCAGCCTTGGCGAGGTGGATGAGCTCGTGGCCTGGGAAGGAATTGGCGACGACGACGCTGCCGAAGTCATATGCGAGGCCTTCGCCGGCGGCGACCTGGGCAACGTGGTCGAACATCTGCGAGACCTGGTCCGGCCGCATGCCCTTGCGCTTGCTGAGGTAGTCGAGCTCGGTGCCGTCGTAGTGCTCGGGGAGGCTCGGATCGAGCTGGAAGCTGTGCCACGTGACCGTCACCTGGTCCTTGTGGGGGAAGTCCGCGAGGGCCTTCTCGAAGCGGCGCTTCCCGATGTAGCACCACGGGCAGGCGATATCGGACCAGATGTCGATGTTCATAAAAGCTTCAAGTTCTTGGCGCCCCGCCGATATTCCCCCTGTTCCTGCAGCCCCTCCCGGGACAGACTGTCAACGTGACGTTCGAACTCACGGAGGACCAGCGGGCCCTCGTTGACACGGTGCGGGATTTCGCGGCGGAGCGGCTGACCCCCCACGCCCTGGCCTGGGACGCCGAGAAGCACTTCCCCGTCGACGTCCTGCGCGAGGCGGGAGAGCTCGGGCTCGGCGGGATGTACGTCTCGGAGGACTACGGCGGCGCCGGGCTCCTGCGGGCCGACTCCGCCCTCATCTTCGAGGAGCTCGGCAAGGCGGATCCGACCATCGCCGCGTACATCTCGATCCACAACATGATCGTGTGGATGGTCGACTCGTTCGGCACCGAGGCCCAGCGCGGGGAATGGGTTCCGCGGCTCGCCTCCATGGAGGCGCTCGGAAGCTATTGCCTCACGGAGCCGGGCGCGGGATCGGACGCTGCAGCGCTCACCTCAAGGGCGACGCTCGACGGCGACCACTACGTCCTCAACGGGGTCAAGCAGTTCATCTCGGGGGCGGGCTATTCGTCGCTGTACATCGTCATGGCGCGCACGGCCGAGGGCGGAAGCCGCGGCATCACGGCGTTCCTTGTCCCGGGGGACGCCCCCGGCCTCTCCTTCGGGAGCAACGAGAAGAAGATGGGCTGGAACGCGCAGCCCACGGGCCAAGTCGTCCTCCGAAACGTCCGCGTTCCGGTTTCGAGCCGCCTCGGGGAGGAGGGCGCGGGGTTCGCCATCGCGATGAAGGGCCTCAACGGCGGGCGCATCAATATCGGCGCGTGCTCGATCGGCGGCGGCCAGGCTGCGCTCGACAAGACGGTCGCGTACCTCAAGGAGCGCACCGCGTTCGGCGGACGCCTCGCCGACAAAGAGGCGCTCCTGTTCGATCTGGCCGATATGGACATGAAGCTCGAGGCCGCGCGCAGCCTCCTCATGCGCGCCGCCGACGCGCTCGACCGGAAGTCCCCGGACGCGGTGCGCCTGTGCGCGATGGCGAAGCGCGTGGCCACGGATGCAGGGTTCGAGGTCGCCAACCTCGCGATTCAGCTCCATGGCGGCTACGGGTACCTGCACGAGTACGGCGTCGAGAAGATCGCGCGGGACCTTCGCGTGCACCAGATCCTCGAGGGCACGAACGAGATCATGCGCCTCATCGTGGGGCGCATGCTCGTAGGGGATTAGGGCGGGTGGGACGTCAAGGGGCCGGACCGCGCAGCACCACTACGCAGTCCGACCCCTCAACTCTGGTCCCGATCGCCGGCCCCCGGCCTTCGGGGCGCGTGTTGCGATTCCGCTGCCGGCGTCGGGAAGCTCTTCCCCGGGGCTACGCCGCGGACATGGCGCGCTCGGGCTCCGGCAGGCCCGCCTCGTACTCGTCCTCCCTGCCCGCCGTCTCGCACAGGTAGCGCGCGTAGGCGGGGAGGGTCAGGAAGGTGGGGAACTCGGGCGCGAGGGCGATTTCCTCGAAGATCTCGTGGGCGTCGCGGAATCGGTCGCCATCGAAGCGCTCGAGCTTCGCGAACTCCTCCTCGAAGAGCTCCTTGACCCACTCGCGCGTGATCACTTCGCCGTGGTCGGTGATCGCGTGCGAGTGGATCCACTGCCAGATCTGCGAGCGGGAGATCTCCGCCGTCGCGGCGTCCTCCATGAGGTTGTGGATCGCGACGGCGCCGCTCCCGCGGAGCCACGCCTCGATGTAGCGGACGCCGACCTCGATGTTGTTGCGGATGCCGGCCTCCGTGATGGTCCCCGCGCACGAGGCGACGTCGATGAGGGCGCGGTCGTCCGGGGTCACGTCCTCGCGGAGGCGGTCGAGCTGGTTGGGCTTCTGGCCGAGCACCGAGTCGAACACCTCGCGGGCCACCGGCACGAGGTCCGGGTGCGCGACCCACGAGCCGTCGAAGCCATCGTTCGCTTCGCGCGTCTTGTCGGCGCGGACCTTCTCGAACGCGATCGCGTTTGCCTCGGGGTCCTTGCGGTTCGGCACGAAGGCGGCCATGCCGCCGATCGCCATCGCGCCGCGCCGGTGGCACGCGCGGACCAGCTGCTCGGTGTACGCGCGCATGAACGGCTGCGTCATGGTCACCTGGCCGCGGTCCGGGAGCACGAAGCGCGGGCCTCGGGTCCGGAAGTTCTTGATGATCGAGAAGATGTAGTCCCAGCGGCCCGCGTTGAGCCCGGCCGCGTGCTCGCGGAGCTCGTAGAGGATCTCCTCCATCTCGAACGCGGCCGTGATGGTCTCGATCAGGACCGTGGCGCGGATGGTGCCCTGAGGGATGCCGAGGAGGTCCTGGGCGAGCACGAAGACGTCGTTCCACAGGCGCGCTTCGAGGTGGCTCTCGACCTTTGGGAGGTAGAAGTACGGGCCCTTGCCCTGCGCGATAAGCCGCTGCGCGTTGTGGTAGAAGAACAGGCCGAAGTCCACGATGCCGCCAGCGATCGGCTTGCCGTCGACGAGCATGTTCTTCTCCGGCAGGTGCCATGCGCGGGGACGGACGACGACGGTCGGCCGCTCCTCGGCGGGGCGGAGCCGGTACTCCTTGCCCTCGGGGGAGACGAAGTCGATGCGATCCGTGAGCGCATCGATGAGGTTGATCTGCCCCTGGATCACGTTGCGCCATGACGGCGTGAGGGAATCCTCGAAATCCGCGAGCCAGACCTTGGCGCCCGAGTTGAGCGCGTTGATGGTCATCTTGCGCTCGACGGGGCCCGTGATCTCGACGCGCCGATCCTCGAGCCCGGGAGCTGGAGGGGCCACGCGCCATGAGGGATCGTTGCGGATGTGAGCGGACTCGGGCAGGAACCGGGGATCCTGGCCCTTGCGGATGGAGGCGCGGCGCTCGTGCCGCGCCTCGAGCAGCTCCTGACGACGGCCGGCGGTGGCCCGGTGCAGCTTGGCGACGAACTCGAGGGCGCCGGACGTGAGGACCTCGTGCTGGCGGGCGAGAGGCTGAGCGGTGAGCGTGATGCCGTTGATGGTGAATCCATCAGAGCGCGAAAAGGTGTTCATGTGAGGTCTCCTGGGTGATCCATGTAGCTCAGTGGAATTGGCCCTCTTCGGTGGATCCCACCAGGGCAAGGGTGCTGGCGTTCGGGTTCAGCGCCGTGGAGACCAGATCGAAGTAGCCGGTGCCCACTTCGCGCTGGTGCTTGGTCGCGGTGTAGCCGCGGTCCTCGGAGGCGAATTCGCGCTCCTGGAGCTCGACGTACGCGCTCATGCCGTTGCGGGCGTAGCCGTGGGCAAGGTCGAACATCGAGTAGTTGAGGGCGTGGAAGCCCGCGAGGGTGATGAACTGGAACTTGAAGCCCATCGCGCCGAGCTCGCGCTGGAACTTCGCAATCGTGGCGTCGTCGAGGTGCTTCTTCCAGTTGAACGACGGCGAACAGTTGTACGCGAGCATCTGGTCCGGGAACTCTGCCTTGACGGCTTCCGCGAACTTCCGCGCGAGGGCGAGGTCCGGCGTGCCGGTCTCCATCCAGATGAGGTCCGAGTACGGCGCGTACGCCTTGGCGCGGGCGATGCAGGGCTCGACGCCGTTGCGCACCTTGTAGAAGCCCTCCGGCGTCCGCACGGGCTTTCCATCCTCGGTGAGGATGAACTCCTGGTCCCGCTCGTCGACGTCGGACGTGATGAGCGTGGCCGCCTCGGCGTCCGTACGAGCGATGATGACGCTCGGCACGCCGGCGACGTCGGCGGCGAGCCGAGCAGCGTTGAGAGTACGGATGTGCTGCTGCGTCGGGATGAGCACCTTGCCGCCGAGATGGCCGCACTTCTTCTCCGAGGCGAGCTGGTCCTCCCAGTGAACGCCCGCGGCGCCCGCCTGGATCATCGACTTCATGAGTTCGTACGCGTTGAGCGGGCCGCCGAAGCCGGCCTCGGCGTCCGCGACGATCGGGACCAGCCAATCCTCGACGGACTGCTTGCCCTCCGAGAACTCGATCTGGTCCGCACGGAGCAGCGCGTTGTTGATTCGACGCACGACGGCGGGGACCGAGTTCGCGGGGTACAGGGACTGGTCGGGGTAGGTATGGCCCGAGAGGTTGGCGTCCGCGGCGACCTGCCAGCCGGAGAGGTAGATGGCCTTGAGGCCGGCCTTGACCTGCTGCACGGCCTGGTTGCCGGTGAGGGCCCCGAGGGCGTTGATGTAGCCGGTGCCGTTCTCGCGGCCCTCCGTCACGGCCTTCCACAGCTTCTCCGCGCCGCGGCGGGCGAGCGTCTGCTCCTCGGTGACGCGACCGCGGAGCTTGACGACGTCCTCGGCAGAATAGTCGCGCGTGATCCCGTCCCAGCGGGGGTCGGCGGACCACTCAAGCTTGAGGGCTTCGGCTGCTGCGTTCATCGTTGTCTCCTTCGACCTGAACCTCATGAACGGGAACTTCTTCGTGACATCAACTTTTCCGTGTCTGCAACCCGGTGGGGAGATGAAAGTGCTGGAAAGAAATGCAGTTCTTCACGTATCCTCAAGAAATGTCGCCTGCGTCTTCCTGGGCCCTGCCCGCCGAGCCGACCGCCGCCGCCCGCCGAGCCGAGAAAGCCCCGGGCGCCGGCGTCGACGTCATCAGCCTTGGCCGCCGCGTCCGCCACCTGCGCAAATCGGCGGGCCTCACCCTTGACGAGCTCGGTGCCGCCGTCGGAGCGGCCGCGAGCCAGCTGAGCCTCATCGAGAACGGCAAGCGCGAGCCCAAGCTCGGCCTGCTCCAGCAGCTCGCCGGCGCGCTGGGGGTGGGCATCGACGCCCTGCTCGGGGCCGAGCCGCCGAGCCGACGGGCGGCCCTCGAGATCGAGCTTGAGCGGTACCAGCGCAGCCCGCTCTACGAGTCCCTCAATCTGCCGAAGATCCGCATCAGCGCCCGCACGCCGCTCGACGTGCTCGAGTCCCAGCTCGGGCTCCTGCGCGAGCTCGAGCGCAAGCTCAACGAGCAGATCGCAACGCCGGAGGAGGCACGCCGCGCGAACGGCGAGCTGCGCCGCATGATGCGCGAGCGGGGCAACTACTTCCCCGAGTACGAGGCGGAGGCGCTGAAGGTGCTCCAGGCGGTCGGCTACGCGGGCGGCCCGCTGAGCCAGCACCTCATCTCCGACATCGCCACCCATCTCGGCTTCACGCTCCACCACGTGGGGGATCTGCCGCATTCGACGCGGTCCGTGACCGATCTGAAGAACCGGCGCATCTATCTCACCCACAATCAGCGCTCTGACCACGACCCCCGCTCGGTGCTCCTGCAGGCGCTCGGCCATTACGTCTTGGGACACGAGACGCCCGGCAGCTACGGCGACTTTCTCTCCCAGCGCGTCGCGACGAACTACTTCGCGGCCGCCCTCCTTCTGCCCGAGCACACGACCGTCGAGTTCCTTCAGCAGGCCAAGGCCCGCAAGGAGATCTCGGTCGAGGATCTCCGCGACGCCTTTGCCGTGAGCTACGAGACCGCCGCGCACCGTTTCACGAACCTCGCGACGCAGCATCTCGGCATCACGACGCACTTCCAGAAGACGCACCAGAGCGGCATCATCTACAAGGCCTACGAGAACGACGGCGTCAACTTCCCCATGGACCACACCGGCGCGATCGAAGGCCAGCCCGCGTGCAAGGCGTGGACGAGCCGCGCCGTGTTCGATGTCCCGGACAAGTTCAGCTCTTACAGCCAGTACACCGACACGATCAACGGCACCTTCTGGTGCACCGCTCGGACTGAGCGGAGCGCGAGCGGCGAGTTCTCCCTGAGCGTCGGCGTGCCGTACCAGCACGTCAAATGGTTCCGCGGGCGAGAGACGACGGCGCGCGCAACCTCCCGCTGCCCCGATCCCGCGTGCTGCCGCCGCCCGCCAGCCGAGCTGAGCCAGCACTGGGCCGGCAGCGCGTGGCCCTCCGCCCGCGCCCACTCCCATCTGCTGGCCGCGATGCCTCCCGGAGCTTTCCCGGGCGTCGACGAGACTGAGGTCTACGCGTTCCTCGAGGCTCACGCGGGGGCCTGAGGCCCCGGCTACGCCGCGGCGCGCTCCCGGCGCTTCCGCACGCGCGCCGCACACAGCTGCGAGCAGAACTGCGCCCTCGCGTTGCGGGAGTGATCGAAGAAGGGGGCTCGGCACCACGGTTCAGCGCAGCGGCGCACTCGCGTCATGAGACCGTCGGCGAGGAGGCCCATCGCGGCAGGGATGAGCTTCGACGCCACGCGGCCAGTGACGTCTTCCCTCGTCGTCTGGACGACGAGGCCTAGTGCCGTGAGAGCAGGCGAAAGCCCATAGTCCAGGGCGGCCTGGGTCAGGCCGTCTCTCGCGCGGTTCAGTCGATGCCCCTGGTCGCGGTCGACGTCGAGGGGACGTCCGAAGTCGTCGAAGAGCGCTTCGCAGAGGATCTCTCGGAGGTGGCTCACCGGCGCGAGATCTGAGCTCATCGGAAGGGGGCAGAAGCACGGGTCAGCAGGGCCTTCGTCCCGGGCGCGATCTCCGCCCGCGTCCGGGGCATAGAGTTCTTCGAGGCTGAGTTCGCGCGGAAGCCGCAGGCCGGCTCGGATGGCGATCTGATCGATTTGATGTGCGCGGTGCAGCCCCTCGAACCCCAAAATGCGCGGCGAGCTTGATGCCAAGTCGAAGAGCGCGTCGATGGGGCAGGCCTCGGAAGTCTCGGTGTCGCGTTCCATGCCACGACGCTCGCATGCTGGTCCGACATTTCCGCGCGTCCGGCCCGCAGCTGCGGGGCAACCGCGTGCGGTGGATGAACAACAGACCGCTTCCCGTTCCGAGGAAACGCGCCCCAAGCCCCGCTTTGCCTCGATCGGCTCGCCGAGCTACGCCGTCGTCCGGCCGTGGCTCGCGGCGACGACGAGGGAGACGTTCTGGCCGCCGAAGCCGAAGGAATTGGTGAGTACAGCCTGCTGAGGGACGTCCCGCCGCTGAGTGGCGACGTCGAGGTCGATGTCTGGATCGACGTCGGCCGCGCTGAGGTTACGGGTCGGCGGAACGACGCCGTGCTTCACGCTGAGGACGGCGATGAGGGCCTCGATCGCCCCGGCAGCCCCGAAGAGATGGCCGAGCGCGGCCTTGGGCGCTGTCACGGTCGCGCTGCCGAAGATCTCCCTGATTGCACGGGCCTCGGCAGCGTCTCCCAGCGGAGTCCCGGTGGCATGGGCATTGATGTGGCTGATCTGGTCGGGGGCGAGCCCAGCCTGCGCGAGCGCTTTCCGCATGGCCGAAATCTGACCGCTGCCATCGGGCGCCGGGGCGGTGATGTGGTGCGCGTCGGCCGCGATGCCGGCTCCCGCGAGCACCGCGTGGACCCGTGCGCCGCGCGCGGCGGCGTGTTCCGCGCTCTCGAGCACCAAGACCGCGGCACCTTCTGCGAGCACGAATCCGCTGCGGTCCGCGGCGAACGGCCGTGACGCTGAGGCCGGCTCGGCGGTGTGCCGCGAGAGCGCCTGGGTCTGCTTGAAGCCCGCGACCGTGATCGGGCTGATCGCAGCCTCCGTTCCGCCAGCGATGACCACGTCCGCCTCGCCGGCGCGGATGAGCCGTGCCCCGAGCGCGATCGCCTCGGCACCGGAGGAGCAGGCCGAGACGGGTGTGTACACGCCGGCGCGCGCACCGTAGGCGATGCTGATCAGCGCGGCAGCGGCGTTCGGCATGAGCATCGGGACGGTTCGCGGCGAGACACGCCGGACACCCGACAGCTCGAGTACGTCGTCCTCCTTCAGCAGGGTCTGTACGCCGCCGATTCCCGTGCCGATCGCGGAGGCGAGCCGCTCCGGGTCGACCTCCGGGGAGCCGGCATCGGCCCAGGCCTCGGCCGCCGCGACGAGTGCGGCCTGCTGCGAGCGGTCCAGGCGCCTGGCCTGCACCGGGGACAGCCGTTCGGCTGGGTCGATGGCCATTGCTCCGGCCACGACATCGGCGAGCCCGCCGTCCTCATGCCCGGGGAGAACCAGGGCCCGGATGCCGGACTCGCCGGCCAGCAGCGACTCCCAGGTCGATCCGACGTCTCCTCCGAGCGGCGTGATCGCGCCAAGTCCTGTCACGACGACGTCATTCCATTGCATGCCCTGACCACCTTTCTTGTATGCCATACAACTATCTAGACTTTTGTATCACATACAATTAGGGCGTGGCTCAGAAGCGAACCGAACCCGCACCCCAGACCTCGGCGCTCGAACGCGGTCGCGCGACCCGGAGGCGACTCATCGAGACCACGGCGCGGCTCGGCAAGGAGCGGCACGGAGCCCAGCTGAGCGTCGCGGAGATCGCCGAGGCCGCGGGCGTCTTCCCCAACCAGATCACCTACTACTTCGGATCCAAGGACTCGCTCCTCGTGCACGCCGCCTTCCTCGGCCTGCTGCACGACACGCGGCGGATCGAGCGGATCGGTCGCCAGGCCCACGACGCAGAGAGCTTCCGACGAAACATCTCCCGGGCGGTCCTTGCCCTGCCCTCGCTCCCAGCGGTGGCGGGAGCGCTCGCGACCGGCATTGCGAGAGCCGAGCTGGCCCCGGTGGTCGACCAGCACCTCCAACTGCTCTTCCGTCAATCCGAGCGCTTCGTGAGCCAGATCGTCGACAGCCGGGGCTGGAGCCTTGGGCGGCCCGTCGACGTCGAAGCCCGGACCTTCTGGAGCGCCGCACTCGGTGCCGCCCTCCTCGCACACGCCGGGGCGCACGGCACTGGCGCCGACCTCGACCTCGCCGGCACGCTGACGATCCACGACTAAGTGCCCGCCTGGGGCGGGGCACTTCAGCGGCAGCGTAACGCCGAGTCGATGCCGACCGGTCGCGTGACCAATATGACCGAAACCCCCGCGGCGCGGGCCACAGCCAGTATCGTGGCCCGCGGCCGGGGCGCAGCGGCGCGCCGCGGCGGAAAGGTCTCGCGCACCATGACGACAACCCTCCCGAGCACGGCCGCCCACACGCGCCGTGCGATCGCGAACACGCTCAAAGGCTCGGCCGGAAACCTCATCGAGTGGTACGACCTCTACGTCTACGCTGCCTTCTCTTCCTACTTCGCGACGTATTTCTTCAACGCCAAAGATCCCGTCCAGGCCCAGATCGACGCCTATCTGACCTTCGCCCTCACGTTCCTCATGCGGCCTGTGGGGAGCTGGTTCTTCGGCCGCTTCGCGGACCGCCGCGGCCGCCGTGCGGCGCTGACCGTCAGCGTGACCCTCATGGGCCTCGGCTCGCTCCTCGTCGCCATCCTCCCCGGAATCGCCCAGATCGGCGTGTGGTCGACCGTCCTGATGTACGGATCCCGCCTCCTCCAGGGCTTCTCCGTGGGCGGCGAATACGGCACGAGCGCGACCTACATGAGCGAGGTCGCGATCGCAAAGCGGCGCGGCTTCTTCTCAAGCTTCCAGTACGTGACCCTCGTCGGCGGCCAGGTCCTCGCGCTGCTCACCCTGGTCCTCCTCCAAGGCGTCTTGAGCGAAGGCGACCTCAAATCGTGGGGCTGGCGCATCCCGTTCGCGGTCGGCGCCGTCGCCTCGCTCGTCGTCCTGTGGCTCCGTCGCTCGATGGACGAGACCATCTCGAAAGACCAGGTCCGCTCGGCCGAGGCCCACACTCACGTCGCCGAGCCCGGGTCGCTCAAGCTCCTCTTCACCAAGCACTGGAAGGCGTTCCTCGTCGTCGTCTTCCTCACGATGGGCGGGACGTGCGCGTTCTACCTCTACACGACCTACATCTTGAGCTTCATGACGAGCGTCTCCCACATCCCGAAGACGCAGACCTCGGTCATCAACTTCTGGGCACTCTTCGTGTTCATGCTCCTCCAGCCCGTGTTCGGCCTTCTGTCGGACAAGATTGGACGCCGGCCCCAGCTCATCGCGTTCGGCGTCCTCGGCGCCGTCTTCACGTGGCCCATCATGTCGACGCTCGCGGGCGTGAAAGACCCCGTGCTGGCCTTCATGCTCATGCTCGCGGGCCTCGTCATCGTCGTGAACTACACGTCGATCAGCGCGCTCGTGAAGGCCGAGCTCTTCCCGTCTTCGGTGCGCGCGCTCGGCGTCGGCCTCGGCTACGCCGTCGCGAACTCCCTCTTCGGCGGAACCGTGCCGTTCATCGGGGAATGGCTCGCGAGCTCGGGGCACAAGGAGTGGCTGTTCACGTACGTGACGATCACGATCGCGCTCTCGCTCGTCGTGTACATCTTCTTCCTCCCCAACAAGAAGAAGACCCCGCTCGACGAGGAGTTCGGCGCGGCGTTCGAGGGTCAGACCGCCGAACGGGACCGGGCGTAGTACCGCCCGAGCGTCTCGGCCTTGAACTCCCAGAAGGTGCCGTCCTCGATGGCGTGCCGCACGTCGTCGACCATCCGCACGACGAAGCGCTCGTTGTGGATCGAGATGAGCGTGTGGGAGAGGAGCTCCTTCGCCTTGTAGAGGTGCCGGATGTACGCGCGGGAGTAGTTCTGGCACGTGTAGCAGTCACACCCGTCCTGGAGGGGCCCCCAATCCCGACGGTATTTTGCGCCCGAGAGGTTGAAGCGGCCCTCGGCCGTGTAGAACGCGGAGTTGCGGGCGACGCGCGTCGGCGAGACACAGTCGAACGTGTCGGCGCCGGCCTCGATCGCGGCGAAGATGTCGTCCGGCTCGGAGATGCCGAGCAGGTGCCGGGGCTTGTCCTCGGGGAGCTCCTCGGAGCACCAGCCCACGATCGTGCCGAGATTCTCCTTCTCGAGCGCCCCGCCGATCCCGAAGCCGTCGAACGGCATGGACGCTAGGTCCCGGCACGCCTTGCGGCGCAGATCCTCGTACTGGGCGCCCTGGATGACGCCGAACAGGGCCTGATACGGCTTGCCCGCACGCTCGTCGGTGAGCCGGAAATGCTCGGCCACGCAGCGCTCGGCCCAGCGGCGCGTGCGTTCGAGCGACTCCTCCTGGTAGCCGCGGGAGTTCTGGAGCGTTGTGAGCTCGTCGAACGCGAACATGATGTCCGCGCCGATCCTGTGCTGGACGTTCATCGAGATCTCGGGGGAGAACCGGTGCCTGTCCCCGTTGAGGTGGCTCGTGAACCACACGCCGTCCTCGTCGATGTGCGCGAGACGCTCCTTGCCAGGGGCGACGGCGTCGTCCTTCCCCGCATGGTCGGAGCCTGCAGCGACGCTCATCTCGATGACCTTCTTGAAGCCCGAGCCGAGGCTCATCACCTGGAACCCGCCTGAGTCCGTGAACGTAGGGCCGGGCCAGTTCATGAACCTCCCGAGCCCGCCCGCCTCGTCGAGGATCTCGGGGCCCGGCTGAAGGTACAGGTGGTACGCGTTCGCGAGGACGGCCTGGGCGCCGAGAGCGCGCACCGACTCGGGGAGTACCGCCTTGACTGTCGCCTTTGTGCCCACGGCGATGAACGCGGGAGTCTGGATCTCTCCGTGCGGAGTCGTGATGGTGCCTGTCCTGCCCAGGGCGGGGACGCCGTCGTCGCTCGCCTTCGAGGCGCCGCTCAAGCGCGTGGTGACACGGAAAGAGAACTCGGATTGGCGAGGATGGTCGGCAGGCACGATACAAGTGTGCCGCACAGTTCAGACACAGCGTCGCCATCTAGGCTCGTGGGGACAGCAGGAGGGCAGGATGGGGTTTGGGGGCGGTGCGCAGCGGCGCCGGAGGCGGCTTCCGCTTGAGCGGCTCCTCGGGCGCTCGGTGCGCGTACGACGGCGGCGCCTCACCCTCCTTGCCGTGGGCGCAGCGCTCGTGGTGACTCTCGGGACGATCGGCTTCACGTCGCTCGGGGCCGGGGCTGTCCGCGCGTCCTCGGTAGGGCGCGGCCCGACGCCGCCGCCCTCGGCGGTGACCCCGGTCCCTGCGAAGCCGTCGCCGACCGCTGTTCCCGCTCCGACAGCCAGTCCCACGCCGACGGTCACGCCGACGGCGGCAGCGCCAGCGGCTGCGCCAGCGCCGTCGTGGCAGGAACTGCCCCCGCAGGCCAAGGCCATCGTGTCGCAATTCCTGGCTGACCAGGGGGCGGCGGGCCTCGCGGTGGCCGTCTCGACGGGCGGCGCAGGGGGCGGCGCGGGAACCGACTACCTCGCGACGCTCGGCGACGCGGCGCAGGGCGTCCCGTGGTCGGCGGATACCCGCTCGGCCTATCGGAGCATCACGAAGAGCTTCGTGGGGACCGTGGTCCTCGAACTCGCGAACGAGGGGAAGCTCGCCCTCGATGACCCGATCTCCCGCTACGTCCCCGACCTCGAGTCAGTCCGGGGAGGCGGCGCGATCACGGTCAGGATGGCCCTCGAGATGCGCACGGGCGTGCCCGAGTTCTCCGGGACGCAGGGCTTCTCGGACCAGCTCAACACGAGCTACACAGGCGCGTTCACGGACGATGAGCTCCTCGGCTACGCCCTCGCGCAGCCCCTCGACTTCTCCCCAGGCAGCCAGTACGAGTACAGCAACACGAACTTCGTGCTCCTCGGCAAGGTCGTCGAGGCCGTCACCGGGAGCCCGTGGGACCGCGAGGTCCAGTCGCGGATCCTTGCGCCGCTCGGCCTGCAGTCGGTCGCCTACGCGGGATCGAACGATCCCGGCGCGAGCGACCCGTCCCAGCTCGTCGCGACGCCGTATGAGCTCGACAGCAGCGTGGGCCTCGAGAGCCTCGCGCAGGTGAGCCCGTCCCTGTATGGGGCCTCGGGCGGCTTCTTCGGGAACATCGGCGACCTGCTGCGCTGGGGCCGAGCCCTCGGCTCGGGCGAACTCCTCCCCGCCGCGCTTCAGCAAGCCCGCCTCACGGCCATCTCGAATCCGCAGGCAGACGACCCGGGGAGCCCCGACTACGACGCCTACGGGCTCGCGGCCGGCGAGATCGACGGCTGGTGGGGCCACACGGGCACGGGCCTCGGCTATGAGTCGCTCACGATGTACAGCCCGAAGACGGGCATGACGGTCGCGATCCTCATCAACACCCAGCTGCCGAATCCCAATGGGCCCGCCGTTCTCTTCAAGCAGCTCGAGGGCGCGCTCGAGGCCCTCGCGTAGCACTTTGCGGGCCAAGCCTTCCGGACCGAGTCAAACTGCGGTACAAAAGCCACGGGGCATATAGGTGCCTCCGCACGGCCGCCTTTGTCTGGCGCCTAACTCGGGTGCCGGAAATCGGCGGCCTGACGGGCTGACAAGGAGGTCTCATGTCCGACACACCAACCCGTGACACCCCGACCCGCGGGCCTGCCCGGCCGCTCCCGTACGTCCTGGCCGGAATCCTGCTTGCGGCCGCGATCGTGCTCCCGCTCGTCCCGCAGATCTATTCGTTCGATGCCCCACGGTTCGGCGGGATGCCGTTCTTCTACTGGTACCAGCTGCTCTGGGTGCCGATCTCCGCGATCCTGAGCACCGTCGCGTATTGGCTCACGGTGTCGGAGGACAGACGACGGCGGAAAGCAGCGCGAGACGCGGCGCGGGAGATAACTGGCGGTCCGCGCACGGGCCGGCACAGCGCGGGCGGGACTGGCGACGAGGCGAATGGGGGTGAGCCGGCATGACCCGGGAGATCAACTGGATCGCGCTCGTCATCGTGATCGTGCTGTTCGCGGTCGTCGCGGTCATGGGCTTCATGGCTTCTCGCTGGCGGCGTTCGAAGGACGCCGTGGGGCTCCACAGCCTCGACGAATGGGGCCTCGGCGGCCGCGGCTTCGGAACGTGGATCACGTGGTTCCTGCTCGGCGGCGACCTCTACACGGCCTACACGTTCGTCGCGGTCCCCGCGGCGATGTACGCCACGGGCGCCGTGAGCGGCTTCTTCGCCGTGCCGTACACGATCGTCCTATACCCGATCATCTTCATCATCATGAGCCGCCTGTGGTCGGTGTCCCACCGCCACGGCTACGTGACGGCCGCCGATTTCGTGGGCGGGCGCTACGGCAGCCGGTGGCTCTCGCTCGCCGTCGCGCTCACCGGGATCGTCGCGACGATGCCGTACATCGCGCTCCAGCTCGTGGGCATCAAGGCCGTCCTCACGGTGCTCGGGCTCGGCAGCTCGAGCAATCCGCTCCTGACCGACCTCCCGCTCATCCTCGCGTTCGTCGTCCTCGCCGCGTACACGTACACGTCGGGCCTCCGCGCGCCCGCGATGATCGCGTTCGTGAAGGACATCCTGATCTATCTCGCGATCATCGTCGCGGTCATCTACCTGCCCATCAAGTTCGGCGGCTGGGACACGATCTTCAACGCGGCCCAGGCCAAGCTCACGACTCCGAGCCCGGCCACAGGCAAGGCCCCCGGAGTGTTCATCCTGAGCCCCACCAACTACTCGGCCTACTGGACGCTCGCCCTCGGCTCGGCCATGGCCCTGTTCATGTACCCGCACTCCATCACGGGCGTGCTCGCGTCGAAGGGGCGCAACACGATCCGGCGCAACGCCGCGATCCTGCCCCTGTACTCGCTCATGCTGGGCTTCCTCGCGCTGCTCGGCTTCGCCGCGATCAAGGCCGGCACGAAGCCGATCGACCTCGACGGCTCCACCAACCCGCAGCTCGTGGTCCCGCAGCTGTTCCTCGACGCGTTCCCCTCGTGGTTCGCGGGGATCGCGCTCGCGGCCATCGCGATCGGCGCGCTCGTGCCCGCCGCCATCATGTCCATCGCCGCGGCGAACATGTTCACGCGCAACATCTACCGCGACTTCTTCCGCCCGGACGCCGATCCGAAGACCGAGGCGAACATCTCGAAGATCGTCTCCCTCCTCGTCAAGGTCGGCGCGCTCATCTTCGTCATCGCGATGGACCAGACGACGGCGATCAACCTCCAGCTCCTCGGCGGCATCTGGATCCTCCAGACGTTCCCCGCAGTCGTCGCCGGCCTGTACACGCGTTGGTTCGACCGCTGGGCGCTGCTCATCGGCTGGGCCGCGGGCATCATCTTCGGAACGGTCTCCGCGTACAACGTCGTCAACCCGACCACGAAGGCCCACTTCGCCGGGCCGCTCTCGCCGATCCCGGGGACGGACTTCACGGTGTACATCGCGGTCACGGCGTTCGCCATCAATCTGGTGGTCGCCGTCGTCCTGACGCTTGTGTTCCGCGCGCTCAAGGTGCCGCAGGGCGAGGACAAGACGCGCGTCTCCGACTACGGCGCCGACGAGACCGACCCCAAGGTCGCGCAGCTCGAAAAGGCTCAGGGGCTCGCGGGGCCCGGGGGTGCGACCCCAGTGGCCTGACGTGCCCGATCAGTGCTTGACGGCGTCGAGCTCGATCCGAATGCGGCGGTCGAGCTCGGCGTCGTCGAACGCCTCGGAGCCGCCATGTGCGCGGAGGTGGAGGAGGGCCGCGAGGCGCAGGACGCGCCAGCTGCGCTCCTCCTTGTCGTCGCCGGCCTCTGCGGCCCGCGTGACTTCCTTGTCGTAGAGGTTGGGCTCGTTGAGCGTGCGCTGCCGCACGCGTGCGGCCATCTGGGCGCGGAAGGGGTCGGTCTCCGCCGTCTCGGGCGCCCTGAGAAGCTCCGAATACGCGGCCGCTCGCTCCCCGTCCCCGCGCTCGCGGGCCAGATGCGCCGCGAGCGAGAGCCCAGACTCGACCGAGGACCAGCGCCCCGGGTTCCCGTCGAACGGGACGACCGCGAGGAGGTCGGCGACCTTGAGCGCGTTCTCGGCGTCGTTCTGCCCGACGAACAGCTCGTAGGCCAGGTCGCGCAGGTCCTGGAGGCAGGCCCCCGACTTGACGTTGATGCCCTTTGCGAGCCGCTCCGAGAGCTGATGGACGGTGTTCCGGCCCGGGTGGACGGCATCGATGTGCCGGATGAGGTCTTCGGGATTCCCCTCGGGCCGCGGGATGAGGCGGAGCGCGGCCGCGGGCGCTGTCAGGTCGGCGCGCGCCTTCCCCGGAACGACGACGACGTCCCCCGTGTCGAGCGTGATCGTCGTCGCTTTGCGCTCGGGGACCTCTGGAACTCTTGGGGCTTGCGGTACGAGCTCGTCCCACGACGGCTCCGCGCCTTCGCTGGGAGTGACGTCGTCGGCGTCGTACATGTCGTGTTCGGGCGCGCCGTGCTCGGCGAAGGCGAAATCGGGGGCGTCCTGCGCGCCGGCCTCGCCTGGGGCGACGTCGTTCGCCGTGGGGCCCGCGAAGAGGAGGTCGGCGGGGCGGCTTGGCCTCGGGGCCGCGATGCTCACGCTCGTGCCGTGCGCAACGCGGAGGTTCGTGCTGTTGTCGAGCGCGACGAAGTAGAGCGCGGGGCGGCCGTAGTCATCGAGGACCTCATCGACCTCGAGGATCTGCGCCATGGTCTCGCCGCCGGGCAGCAGCAGCCGGTGCCCGGGGCTCAGCTCGGCTGCCTCGATCTCGCGCACGTGGTCGGGCGCGTGGGCGGTGTGCCCCAAGGGCTGGAGTTCTGGGCTGTACTGCATCGCGGAACCCTTCACGTAGCTGTCGGTCCGCGGCCCAGTCTATAAAGGGACGGTAACGGCCGGGCCGAGGCGCGCCACGGAGTCATCGCCTGAAAGTCACGTGCGTGATGCCGCTCTCGGCGACCTCCGTGGTCACCGAGTAGCCTGACTCGAGGCCACGCAGGTCGTCCCAGAGCCGTATGCCGCCCCCGAGCAGGATCGGCGCGATGGCCACGTGGAGCTGGTCCACGAGGCCGGCCTTGAGGAAATCGCGCGCGACGGTGGCCCCGCCGCCGATGCGGACGTCCTTGCCGTCAGCGGCTTCGAGAGCGCGATCGAGCGCCTCCTCCGGGGTCGCGGACAGGAAGTGGAACGTCGTGCCGCCAGCCATCTCGATGGGCGGCCGCGGCGCGGTGTGTGTGAGCACGAACACCGGGGTCCGGAAGGGCGGCTCGTCACCCCACCAGCCTCGCCAGTCCGGATCGTCCGGAAAGCTGTGCAGGCCGAACATCCCCGCACCCATGATCTCCGCGCCGACCTCCGCGAAGTACGCCTTCGCATAGCTGTCGTCTACCCCGGTCGTGCCTTCGCCCGAGGCATCGTGCAGGACCCGTTCGCGGAAGGTGCGTGTGGCGATGTAGGCGGCGACCAGGCGAGACCAGTCTTCCCCCATCGGGTTCTCGGGCGTCTGATCCGCGGTCGTCGCGAATCCGTCGAGCGAGATGTTGAGGTCAACTCGTACGGCCATGGTGGCTCCGTTCTCTCTGGTTACGACGCGGCAACGCCCGCGAACGCGAGCGCCTGCCGCACGAGCTCCCCGCGGCCGCCCGCGAACTCGGCCTGGACACTCTCGCTGAGAACGTCGGCTGGGGACATCCACGAGAGCTCGAGGGCGTCCTGACGCGGCTGGCATTCGCCCGTGACCGGGATGACGTAGGCGAGGGCGACGGCGTGCTGCCGCTCGTCCGTGAACCCGGTCTGCGAGGGCGACGGGAAGTACTCGACCACCGTGAACGGCACGGGGCTGACCGGCAGCTGCGGCAGGGCGAGGGGCCCGAGATCCTTCTCGAGGTGGCGCAGGAGCGCGGCGCGGATCGTCTCCTTGTACAGGACGCGGCCCGAGACGAGGCTGCGCACCATGTTGCCCTCGTCGTCGGCCTGGAGGAGCAGCCCGACCTCGTTGACGTACCCGAGGGGGTCGAGGCGCACCGGGACGGCCTCGACGTAGAGCATCGGCAGGCGATTCCGGGCTTCGTAGAGGTCCTCGGGGGAGAGCCAGCCGGGATACGGGTCGGGTGTGCGCACTGCCATGATTACTGTTCTACCGCATGGGGCTCTTGCGTAGCGACCACTGCGATGCTGCTGCCGTCGGGCGCCGTGACGGTGAGGCCGCGCGACGTCGCGCTCACTCGGGCCCCGGTCGCGGCGAGCCGATCGGCGAGGGGTGCGAGGTCGCCGTCGTACTCGAAGGCCAGCCCGCCGCTCGCCGCAGCCTCGGCCCGGATCGCGACGAGCACCCCGCCGTTCTTCGCGAGGAACTCGGCGTGGCCGCTGGCAGCTCCTCCGCGCGGCCGGGCGCCGATGGCCGCAAGGGTCGCCGCCGCGCCCGCGACATCAGGGGTGAGCCACGCCATGCGGACGGCGACGCGCGGATCGGCGTCGGCGCACGTCGCGCCGTGGGGCGTTGCGTCGGCGCGGAACGAGAAGCCGTCAGGCCCCTCGACGCGCACGAACGGCCCGTCCGCGCCCTCCACGCCAAAGGGCGGCCCATCGTCGTCCACGAAGGCAGCGGCGCCGCCGTCTTCCACGGTCCGGCGCGCGAAAGTCTCGGCATCCCGGACCTCGACGGCGAACGCGACTGAGTGCCGGGGCTCGTGCGCCTCTCTGAGGGCGACGCGGCCGTGCCCGGCGTCGAGCACGAGCCACGGCCCATGGGCGTCCTCGCCCTGGTCGGTCAGGACGAGTCCGAGGGCCTCGAGCAGGCGCCGCATCTCGGGGACGCGGGGAGTCGTGACGATCGGCCTGGCGCGGAGCACAGGGGCCTCCTTGGGCAGCGGTGGTCGGATTCGAGTGTAATCCCGGTGAGCGGTCCGTGAGCGGGTGATGAGCGGGCGGTAGCCTAAGCGCATGGCCCCAGACCTTCCCGAGCTGCTCGTGGCCGACGAGCACGCGTGGCGCGCGTGGCTTGCCGAGAACCATGCGACGAGCCGCGGCGTGTGGCTCGTGCAGCACAAGAAGGGCGGCTCGGTCACGGAGCTCACCTTTGAGCAGGCCCTCGACCACGCGCTGTGCTTCGGATGGGTCGACGGCCAGATCGGGCGGCGCGACGAGGGCAGCTACGTGACGCGCTTCACCCCGCGCGGGCCGAAGAGCAAGTGGTCGCAGCGCAACGTCGAGAACATCGAACGGCTCGAGGCGGCGGGGCTCATGACGGACCCGGGCCGCGCCGTCGTCGACTCCGCCAAGTCAGACGGGCGCTGGGAGGCGGCGTACGCGGGCCAGGCGACTGCCGAGGTCCCGGGCGACCTCGCCGACGCCATCGCGGCTGACCCCGAGGCGCAGGCCATGTTCGACGTGCTCACGTCCGTGAACCGGTACTCCCTGATCTACCGCACGCAGGCGGCCAAGAAGCCCGAGACGCGGGCCCGCAAGATCGCCGAGTTCGTGGAGATGCTCGCCCGCCACGAGACGATCTACCCGCAGAAGAAGAAGCCGTAGCCGCGAGGAAGGCCGACCGATGTCCGAGCACGTTCCCGAGGCGAGACTCCATGCGACCGTGAAGGGCATGGTGCAGGGCGTCGGCTTCCGCTATTGGACGCGCGGCGAGGCCGCCCGCCTCGGGCTCGTCGGGAGCGCGGGCAACCGGCTCGACGGCGCGGTCGAGATCGTCGCGGAGGGCGACCTCGAAGGCGTCGAGCAGCTCCTGCGCTGGCTTCAGTCGGGCGAGACGCCCGGGCGCGTCGATGCCGTCGAGGCGAGCATCGGCCCCGCGACGGGGGAGTTCAAGCGCTTCTCGCTCTGGTGAGCGCTCAGGCCCAGCCGCGCAGATAGTCGAGCTGGGCCGAGACAGAGGCCTCGGCCGCCCCGCGCACGGAGGCGTCGACGTCGGCGTACACGAGGTCCGTCACCGCGCCGACGGGGGCGTCCGGGCCGAGGCGCGCGAGCGCGTCGCGGATCTGGTCGAGCCGCTCCTCGCGGTGCGCGATGTACGCCTTGGCCACCGCCGCGAGATCCGGCAGGACGGGACCGTGCGCCGGGAGCACCGTCACGGGGCCTGCGGCCGCGCGCGCGAGCTCCTCGAAGCGGCGCATCGACGCAAGGTAGTCCCCGAGCCGCCCGTCCGGGTACACGATGACGGTCGTGCCGCGCCCGAGGATCGTGTCCCCCGTGAGGACCGAGCCGCCGTCGCCGTCGTCCGGCAGGTGTAGCGAGATCGAGTCCGCGGTGTGCCCCGGCGTCGCGAGCACCTCGATCCGCACGCCCGCCGCCTCGATGACCTCGCCGTCCGCGACGGCGGGGGCCGCGATGCAGAGAGCGGGATCGAGCGCGCGGACGGGCGCGCCCGTGAGCCGGTGGAACTCGGCGGCGCCTTCGGTGTGGTCGTGATGGTGGTGCGTGAGGAGGACGAGCTCGACGTTCCCCGCAGCGGCGAGCTCCCCGAGGTGGGTCGCCTCGAGCGGGCCGGGGTCGACGACGACGGCAGTGCTTTGCGGGCTCCGCCCACGTGCCGCGATCACGTAGGAGTTCGTCCCGTCGAGGCTCATGGGCCCCGGATTGGGCGCGAGTCGGAACCGGGTGAGCGCGGAGCTGGTGACGAGCATGGCCGCAAGCCTACTCAGCGAGCGTGCTCGGCTTCGAAGACGGCTCGCCCACAGGGAACGCGACGCCCTCGCCCGTGACCTTGAGCGCGAGGTCCATTCCGCGGCGCGCCATCGCGGCGTTCCAGTGGCGGATCGTGATGATCTCGCCGCCGCCGGGGACGCGGGGATCGAAGGGCCCGACCCGCTCGGCGAGCTTGATCCGCACCGACGACTCGGGGCCGAAGTAGTCCCAGTCCAACACGGTCCCGTGGATCGGCGATTCGCTCGCGACCCGGATCTGCTCGGGGCGCAGCATGATCTGCACATGGCCCTGCGTCGTGGGGTGCCGGACGGGGACCGGGCCGAGCGAGCACATCGCGAGGCTCCCTTCGAGCCAGGCGTCGAGGATGACGGCGTCGCCCAGGAATTCCGCCGTTGCGCGGTCCGCGGGGCGCGTGTAGACGACGAACGGGTTGCCGATCTGCGCGAGCTTGCCGCCGCGCATGACGGCGACCTGGTCGGCGAAGCTGAGCGCCTCGGCCTGATCGTGGGTCACGAGGATCGTGGTCACGCCGGCCTTCGCGAGCACCGACGCGACGGCGCGGCGGGTCGCGACCCGGAGCCCCGCGTCGAGCGCGGAGAACGGCTCATCGAGGAGCATGACCTCGGGCTCCCGGGCCATGGCCCGGGCGAGTGCGATGCGCTGCTGCTGCCCGCCCGAGAGCTCGTGCGGGCGCCGCTTCGTGTACGAGCCGTCGAGGGAGACCATCTCGAGCAGCTCTTCGACGCGGGCCGCGGCGGCCCGGCGGCTCCGATACCGTCCGCCGAAGGCCGCCCGGTCCAGCCCGAACGCGACGTTCTGCCCGACCGAGAGGTGCGGGAACAGGCCGCCGTCCTGCGCGACGTAGCCGATGCTCCGACGATGCGCGGGAACCCAGGCCTCACCCGCGACGGTCTGCCCGTCGAGCACGATCCGCCCCGTGTCGGGAGCCTCGAACCCCGCGATGACCCGCAGGAGCGTCGTCTTGCCGGACCCCGACGGGCCGACGATCGCCGTCGTCCCTCCCCGCGCGACATGGAGGTTGATGCCCTTGAGCACCTGGTTCGGTTCACGCCGGCCCGTGCCGCGGCCGAACGTCTTCGTGACGTCCTCGATCTCGAGGTGATGATCCGCGGTGTCGGCGATGGACCGTGCGACGCGCGGCTCGGGGAGCCGCGACGCGGACGTGGGGGTGGGGCTCTGTTCGGTCACTGGCCGGCTGCCTTCTTGGACTGCTGGAACAAAAGATAGGTCATGGGTGCGGAGAGCAGGATCATGAGGAGCGCGTACGGGGCGGCACCCGCGTAGTCGATGCCGCTCGAGAGGCTCCAGAACTTGGTCGCGAGCGTCATGGTCCCGGTCGGCGAGAGCAGGAGCGTGGCCGTGAGCTCGTTGACGACGGCGAGGAACACGAGCGCCGCACCGCCCGCCGCCGCGGGGGCCGCGAGGCGCAGGGTCACACGGAGGAACGCCGCGAGGGGCGGGCGGCCGAGGGCCTGCGCTGCCTCCTCGAGCTCGTGGGGGGCCTGCGCGAGGCCCGCACGGAGGCTCACGAGCGCGCGGGGGAGGAAGAGGAGGACGTAGGCGAGGACGAGGAGCGGCGTGGTCTGGTACAGGACCGGGACCGAGCGGAGCGCGACCGTGACGAACGCGAGGGCGAGGACGATTCCGGGCATCGAGCTCGTGACGTAGTTCGCAAGCTCGAGCGACTTGCTGAGCCATCCGGGGAAGCGCACCGCGAGCCACGCGAGGGGGAACGCCGCGGCCGTCGTCGCGAGGGCCCCGAGCAGGCCGAGCCAGAGGCTCTGGCCGAGGGCCGTCGCGAGGGTCGAGAGGGAGTCTTCGGCCCAGATCTCGGCACCGCCGGCCACGAACCAGCGGGAGATGATCCAGACCGGGACGCCGAGCGCGAGGGCGGCGACGCCGAGGAGCCCGAGGTGGGCCGGGACCTCCCACGCGCCGAGGCGGAACCTGCTCGGCGCGGCCTGGGCACCCGAGCCGAGCTTCGCATACCGGTGGTTGCCGCGCGCCCGCGACTCGATGACGAGCATGATGAGGCACAGAAGCACGAGGACGCTCGCGAGCATGTTGCCCGCGGAGCCGTTGAACGTCGAGCGGTACTGCTCCATGATCGCCGTCGTGAACGTGTCGAAGCGGATCATCGCGAACGCGCCGTATTCGGCCAGGAGGTGCAGGCCCACGAGGAGCGCTCCGCCCGCGATCGCGATGCGCAGCTGGGGGAGCACAACCCGGAAGAAGACGCGCACGGGGCCGAGGCCGAGCGATGCAGCCGACTGCTCGATCGCGGGGTCGAGGCGCGAGAGGGTCGCCGCTGCCGGGATGTAGACGAGCGGGTAGTACGAGAGCGTCGCGATGAGGACGCCGGAGCCGAGCCCCTCCATCGACGGGATCGCCGAGACCCACGCGTACGAGTTGACGAAGGCGGGGATCGCGAGCGGTGCCGCGAGGAGGACGGCCCACACGCGGTGGGCTCTGAGAGTGGTGCGTTCCACGAGCCACGCCCCGCCGACGCCGAGCACGAGGCACAGCGGCACCGTGAGGAGCACGAGCCACACCGTGTTCCCGAGCAGCTCAAGCACCCGCGGGCGCACGACGAGGGCGAGGGCGGTGTTCCACCCGGTCGCGATCGTCATGGCGACGACGAAGCCGAGCGGAACGAGCGAGAGCGCGCCGACGAGCAGGCTCAGCACGATGACCGGCCACTGCGCGAGCCATCCGAGCCGCCCGCGGGCCATTCCCCGCGGGTTCCAGACAGCCCTCAGCGGGCGGAAGCGAGTGCTTCCGCCCGCCGGGGCTGTTCCGCGCGCTGACGTGGCGTTGGCCTGGAACGACTTCAGCAAGGCCTAGAGCAACCCCGCCTGGGTCATGAGGTCGGTGACCTTCTGCGAGTTGAGCTTCGCCGGGTCCACGGCCGGAGCCTGGAGATCCGCGAGCGGGGTGAGCTTCGGGTTCGCGGCGACGTCAGAGCCGACCGGGTATTCGAACGAGGAGCCGGTCTGGAGGACCTTCTGGCCCTCAGGGCCCGTGACGAACGCGAGGAACTTCTGGGCCGCCGTCTGGTGCTTGCTCGAGGCGAGCACACCGCCGCCCGAGACTGAGACGAACGCGCCCGGATCCTGGTTCTTGAAGTAGTACAGGCCAACCTTGTTCGAGTTCTCGCCCGTCTTCGCCTGGTCCCCGAACCAGTAGTAGTGGTAGATCACGGCAGCGTCGATCTCGCCGGCGTTGACGGCCTTCATCGCGGTGCTGTTGCCCTTGTAGGCCTTCGAGTTGTCCTTCATGGCCTTGAGCCAGTCAAGCGTGGCACTCTCGCCCTTGAGCTCGAGCATGGCCGAGACGATCGCCTGGAAGTCGGCGCCCGACGGCGATGCGGCCCAGCGGCCCTTCCACTCGGGCTTCGCGAGGTCGAGGATCGACTTCGGGAGGTCGCTCTCCTTGAGCTTGTCCTTGTTGTATGCGAAGACCGTCGACCGGGCCGCGATGCCCACCCACTTGTTCGACGACGGGCGGTACGCATTCGGGACGTTCTTCGTGGCGTCGGCGCCGGGGTCGCCGAACAGGCCCGCGTTCTCGACGGCGGTCATCGCGGGCGAGTTCTCGGTGAGGAAGACGTCCGCGGGGGAGTTCTTGCCCTCTTGGATGATCTGCTGGGCCATCTCGGGGTCCTCGCCGTTGCGGAGGTTGACCTTGATGCCGGTCGCCTTCGTGAACGCGTCCACCCACGCCTGCGTGAGTTCTTCGTGCTGGGCGTTGTAGACCGTGATCGTGTCGTTTGCGCCGCCGCTCGCGCCGGAGGCGCCGGAGGACGTCGACGAGCCTGACGGGGTGCTGCTGCCGCATGCGGAGAGGCCGAGGGCGGCGACCGCGGCGAGCGCGACACCGGCGAGGGCCCGGGAGCGGATCTTCATGGGAAGGTCCTTTCGTGGCATTCGGGGGCCAAACATGGTTGGCCCGAGGGTGCGATGAGGCTTTCGACGTCGAGGGAGGCCAGTGCGTGCGGTGACGCTGGCGCGTGGCCTCCGAGAACGACTGTAGGTTAGCCACACCTAACCATGCGTCGATTCCGGCTCAATTGTGATGTAAATCACATCAATTACGCCATTTTGATGTTACCTAATTGCTTCGGGGTGGGGTCTGTGACGCGCTCCACGCCGCCTCGAGGGTCATCCAGGCGGAGAGCCGGGCCGAGAGGATGCTGCTCTCGCGCCATGCGGATGCGGTCCACGCGGCGTCTGCCGTCGCGAGGACGAGCCTCCGCGCGACGCCGCGGGCGTCCTCGGGCAGGCGGCGGTCGCGCGCAGCAAGGGCGAGGTACCGCGTGAGGATCCCGCGGAACAGCGCCGGATCCCCGGCGGCTCCGTCGGATCGGAGGATGCCGTCTTGTGCGAGGCCGCGGTCGATGGCATCGATGAGCTGGGCGGCCCGCGCGAGATTGCCCTGCGCTTGGAGTGCGCTGTCCGGGTCGTCGTCGCCGAGTTCGAGGAGGGCGCCGAGGACGGGGCCCTGGTTGTAGGTCCAGACGTCTCGGTTGAGGCTCGCGGTCTCATCGGGCTTTCCTTGGCGGCGGTTGCCGCGGTGCGCATGGATCCCGTCGAGGAAGAGGCCCTGCGCGGGGTCGAACAGGGCCGCGTAGAGCCAGTCGACGAGGGCTTGGGCCCGGCGTCGGTCGCCGTCTTTCGCCCGACGCGCGAAGCAGAGTGCGGCCGGCCCGGTCGCCGCCGTGTTCTTGTAGTCCCGCTTCGCGCTCCACCACATCCCGCCGCCGAGCTCTCGCGTGTCGCCGCCCGAGAGCCGCCGGCACAGCGCGTCCGACGCCCGCCGCGCCGCTCCGAACCCCGCACCGCGGACGTCGCGCGAGAGCGCGTCGACCCGCCCCGCGGCGAGGGCGAGCCACGCCATGTCGTCGAAGAACAGGTTCCCGAAAGCGCCGAAGTTCCGTAGCCGGATGGTGTGGACCAGCCGGCGGGCGAGCGCGAACGACGGCGGCTCGGCGCCCGACGCGTGCGGGAGCGTGGCGCGCTCGCGGATGGCGGCGTCGACGAGGCAGTCGAGCACGTGGGCCTGCCACCAGTAGTGCCACTCGCTCCACGGGAGCTGGGGCCGCGCGCGCGGGAGCTCGACCCCCGCGAGCCACGTGCCGGGGATGCCGAGGAGCCGGTGGCCGAACTGGCCCGTTACGGCCTTTGCCGCAGCGTCGGCGCGGGCCGCCCAGTCGGCGCGGGCTGCCCGGTCGGAGGGCTCATCGGCGGTCATGGTTTCACCGTAGCGGTCGCGGACGCGGTGAGAGTCGGTCGGTGACGGGCGTCACGCGAGCCGCTAGGATGGCCTCAGTTAGTCGTCATTAACTGGTTCTGGAGGGTGCGATGGAGCTCAGAGGCGCGACGGCGCTCGTCACCGGCGGCGCGTCAGGGTTGGGGGCCGCCACGGCGCGGCGGCTGCACGCGGGCGGCGCCGCCGTCGTCGTCGTCGATCTCCCCGGGGGCCTCGGCGCGGAGGCGGGTCCCCGCCTTGTCACGGAGCTCACGGCTCGGCCCGGAGGTGCCCCCGCCGTGTTTGCGCCCGCGGACGTGACGGACGAGGCGCAGGTGAGTGCCGCCGTCGCCCTCGCTTCCCAGCTCGCGCCGCTGCGCGTGGTCGTGAACTGCGCGGGCATTGCGACGCCGGGCAAGGTGCTTGGGCGCGACGGCGTGCTGCCGCTCGAGGAGTTCGAGCGGGTGGTCCGCGTCAACCTCATCGGGACGTTCAACGTGCTCCGGCTCGCCGCGGCCGCGATCGTGCAGACTGAGCCGGTGAGCACGGAGCTCGGCGGCCCGGAGCGCGGGGTGATCGTCAACACGGCGTCCGTCGCGGCGTTCGACGGGCAGATCGGCCAGCCGGCGTACGCGGCGTCGAAGGGCGCCGTGCACGCCATGACCCTGCCGATTGCGCGCGAGCTCGCCCGCTCGCTCGTCCGCGTCGTGACGATCGCGCCCGGCGTGTTCGAGACTCCGATGCTGGCAGGCTTGCCCGCCGAGGCCCAGGAATCACTCGGCAAGCAGGTCCCGCACCCCGCGCGGCTCGGCAGGCCCGCCGAATACGCGAACCTCGTGGCCCACATCGTGGA
The DNA here is from genome assembly GCF_034931225.1 of Sinomonas terricola. NCBI lineage: Bacteria > Bacillati > Actinomycetota > Actinomycetes > Micrococcales > Micrococcaceae > Sinomonas > Sinomonas terricola. Next base: position 1,395 of record NZ_JAYGGQ010000006.1, on the reverse strand, counting down.
CAACGCGATGCTCAACGGCGAGACGATCCGGCTCGACGGCGCGATCCGGATGGCGCCGCGATGACCGGTGCCGACGCGGAGCTGCCCAGCGCCGACTATTACGACGTCGAAGCCCTCCTCGACGCGCGCGAGCGGGCCAAGCTCGCCGAGCTGCGGGAGTTCCTCGCGGCAGAGGTCGCCCCGAACGCGCAGGGCTGGTGGGACCGCGAAGAATTCCCCTTCGGCCTCCTGCCCAAGCTCGGCGCCCTCCAGCTCTCGGCGCCGCACCGCATGCTGCCCGGCCGGCCCGCCTACTCGCGGCTCTTCCACGGGCTCGTCATCGCGGAGCTCACGCGCGCCGACACGTCCATCGCGACGTTCTTCATGGTCCACCACGGCCTCTTCGTCGAGGGCGTCCATGAGTTCGGCACGCCTCAGCAGCGCGAGCGCTACCTCGCGGACGCCGCGGCCCTGCGCACGACCGGCGCGTTCGCGCTCACCGAGCCCGAGCACGGCTCCGATGTCGCGGGCGGGCTCGCCCTCACGGCGCGCCGCGAGGGTCACGGCGCTGACGCTGTCTGGGTGCTCGACGGCGCGAAGCGCTGGATTGGAAACGGCACCTTCGCGGACCACATCCTCGTGTGGGCGCGGGAGGCAGCGCCGGGCGACGGCGCGACGCCGGGGGCGGTGCGCTGCTTCATCGTCGCCGGTGACTCGCCGGGGCTCACCCGCACGAGGATCGAGCACAAGATCGCGCTGCGCACCGTCCAGAACGCGGTTCTCGCGTTCGACGGCGTGCGGGTCGCCGAAGCGGACCGGCTCCCGGGCATCTCGTCCTTCGACGAAGCCCGCACGATGCTCCTGAGCTCGCGCCTCCTCGTCGCGTGGCAGGCCGTCGGGCTCCAGCTCGCGGCGTTCGACGTCGCGCGGAAGTACGCCGTCGAGCGCGAGCAGTTCGGGCGGCCCATTGCGTCGTTCCAGCTTGTGCAGGGCCAGCTCACGCACATGCTAGGGAACGCGACCGCGTCGATGGCCATGCTCGCGCAGCTCGCCCGGCTCCAGGAGTCGGGCGAGGCGACGATGCCGCGCGTCGCCCTCGCGAAGGCATGGGCGACGGCGCGGGCGCGCGAGACCGTGTCGCTCGGCCGGGGGATTCTCGGCGGCAACGGGATCGTCACCGACTATCGGATGGCCAAGATCTTCGCGGACGCCGAGGCCGTCTACACGTACGAGGGCACGTTCGAGATGAACTCGCTCATCGCGGGCCGGGACGCGACGCGGATCTCGGCGATCCGCTGAGCCCCGAGATTCGGCCACGCGTTGGGCGAGACATGGCCATGCGTTGGGCGAGACATGGCCATGCGTTGGGCGAGACATGGCCATGCGTTGGGCGAGACATGGCCATGCGTTGGGCGA